>NZ_RQGA01000009.1 GCF_004769575.1 Leptospira perdikensis
GATTATTCTGTTCACATCAAATATGAATCCGCGAAATGGGGGACATTTATTTTAAATCCTCACTGGTATTACAAACGTACATTGGATGCCACCTTTATTTGAGCCAGTGGATACAGATTGTTACAACATTCAAATCTTATATTTGATACTTGGTAGGAATCCTAGTCTTTTCTGTTAAGAAATTATTGCCTAAAAAGACCTTAGTTCAAATTCAAAGCCAGAGTTTTTTCCAACCTTCGTGACCCAATTTTTTTAAAGTCTTTCTATTGTTTTGAAAAATACTGTCAATATTTGGATGAGAGTCAACAATCTTGCTGATGCTATTTTCACGTAACAAATGTAATGTTGGGAAAGGAGCTCGGCCTACAAAATTGGTTATGTCGTCTTTCTTTTTTCCGGCAAACTGAAAAAAGGGATGGAAGTTTGCAATTTGAATGAATCCTTCCAAATCCATTTGATTCAAAAGAAGATCCGTATCATCTAAAAAATCATTTTGGTCTAAAAAATCTTCCAGAACATTGGGATGGATAAGAAGGGTTGTTTCTGTGACAAGCGGATCTGTTTCTTTTAAGATTTTTAATTCAGATTCTAAGTGGTTGAGTAATTCTTTTTTCGTTTTCGAACTACTAATCACATAACGAATTGTATTTGATTGAAAGGTTGGTTTCGCAAAAGGGCAGAGGTTCAGGCCAATTACAGATTTCAAAATCCAATCTTTCATTTGAGTTAGAATTTCTTCTTCTTTGGGTATAGGCACTTCTCTGGACATTCCAAAAATTTCCTTTTTGTTTTGCAGATATCGAATTACCAGGTTTTATTCTACTGAATTGAATGGAATCAAAGTTATGAAACTAAAGTTTGATATCCGAAAAATTTATCACCAAAAAAATGCCAATTGTTTGAGAATGAGAGTTTGGGAGGGAATAATTGATTTACGAAGAGGTGTAGGGATTGGAAGATTTCAATTACTAGTTTCTTATGGCAAACGTCCCTACAAATTTGACTCAATTCCTTTTTGAACAAACTACAAAGAAAGAACGCGAATGGTTAGAAGATCAGGTTGGGTTCAATGATTTAGGTCTTATGACCGGATTTGTGGCAACACCACGTTTTTTATCTAAAAAAAATATCTCTTATGATTCTAAAACCAGAGGTGATTTGGTTCCTCATTTACCAGGATTTGAAGTAGATGGCTGGAACTTAGTTCGATTAGCTCGTGTTTGGTTATTGTTGCATTTGCCTATCGAACCAAAAGAACAATTCATTAAAAATATCGAAACCCTATTTGATACTGCAGAATTAAACGAGTTGGTAGCTTTATATTCTGTTTTACCACTACTTCCTTATCCTTCGGAATGGTTGCCAAGGGCCACTGACGCCGTTCGTTCCAATATGGGATTTGTATTTGATGCGATTGCACTTCAAAATCCTTATCCAGAACTTTATTTTCCGGAAATTGCTTGGAACCAATTAGTATTAAAAACAATTTTTAATGGAAAACCCATTCATTGGATTTATGGAATGGATAGACGTAAAAACAAAGAACTTGCAATTGCTATTTCTGATTTTATCAGTGAACGTATGGCTGCGGGAAGAACGGTTCCATTACAAATATGGAGATTGCTCTCTGCTTTTGTTGATGTTACGATGGATTCGAAACTTCTTTCTTTGTTGGTATCAGGAACAGAAGCGGAAAAAGAAGTAGCTGCACTTGTTTGTTCTGAATCTTCTGAACCCAGGATTCGTTCATTACTCACAAAGTTTCCAGACTTAGAATTATCGATACAAAAAGGAGAGTTGGATTGGTCTAAGTTTGAGTCCATTCCAGAATAAACATCTATGTGTCAGAATCCAAACGAACGATCAACGAACCCATCCCATTTTGAATCCACTCATTCACAAGAAGAGATACCTACTCATAGAGATTTATTGTGGGAGGATTATCAAAACCTAATCCATGGTATGCGGTTTTTTGATCCTCATATCCATATGGTATCAAGAACGACAGATGATTACCAGATGATGGCTAAAGCAGGAATTGTTGCCATCATCGAACCTGCTTTTTGGGTAGGTCAACCGAGAACAGGGCTCGCCAGTTTTAAGGATTATTATAGTAGTCTTGTGGGTTGGGAAAGATTCCGATCTTCTCAATTTGGAATTAAACATTATTGCACTATGGGATTAAATTCCAGAGAAGCAAATAACGAACGTCTGGCGGAAGAGGTGATGGAGATATTACCTTTGTTTGCTTATAAAGAAGGTGTTGTTGGGATTGGTGAAATTGGTTTTGATGACCAAACCGCTTTAGAAGAGAAATATTACCGGTTACAATTGGAACTTGCTAAAAAAACCAAATTACCTGTGCAAATCCATACACCGCACAGAGATAAAAAAAGAGGAACAGAAAGAAGTATGTCCATCGCTTTAGAACATGGATTGGATCCCTCCTTTGTCGTTGTAGATCATAATAATGAAGAGACCGTAAAGTCAGTGTTAGACCAAGGTTTCTGGGCAGCATTTACGATTTATCCCTTTACTAAAATGGGGAATGAACGTATGGTCGCGGTAGTCGAAAAATATGGTTCCGAAAGAATTATGATCAACTCTAGTGCAGATTGGGGAATTTCAGATCCACTTGCCATTCCTAAAACAGCCGCTCTAATGAAACAAAGGGGGATTCCTTTAGAATTGATTCGTATGGTTACTTATCAAAATGCGATTGATGCATTTGCAAAAAGTGGGCAAATTGATGTCACTGATTTTGAAACTGAATTCCAACCAGATCCGAATGCAAAATTTCATGGTAACTCTATCCTTCGTGGTGGTCAACAACCCGTGATCAATAAAAATTCACTACTGATTCAATAGATGTATTTAAAAGCTTATTTTACTCTTCTTCGACCTGCAAATTTAGTTACGGCACTTGCTGACATTCTCGCAGGTATGTCTATTGTTGGTTTTATTTGGAATGACCTAACACCCGTATTACTTCTAATCTCCACCATTGGTTTGTATGGTGGAGGTGTGGTTTTGAATGATTATTTTGACCTCTCCGTTGATACTAAAGAAAGACCGGAACGTCCTATTCCCAGTGGAAAGGTCTCTAAACACGCTGCTTTGGTATTAGGAGTTTTGTTTTTGGGACTGGGAGTAGTTTTTGCATTTTTATACCAGATTCAAAGTGGTTGGATTGCCTCGGTTATTGTTATTTTAGTTCTTACTTACAACCGTTTTGCGAAGCACCACTCTATTTTTGGTCCGATTTTTATGGGAATGTGTCGTGGTGGTAATTTAATTCTTGGAATGAGTTTAGTCTCTGATGTTAAATTATCTGAAGTTTTCCTTTCGATTTTTCCCATTTTATACATCGCAGCAATCACAATGATTAGTCGAGATGAAGTCCATGGTGGTAAAAAAAGATCCCTTGTTTTTGCAGGGATTTTATATCTGTTAGTTTTTTTCTCTATCTCATTTTTATCTTTTCGATTGGGGAATATCTTTTTAAGTATTCCTTTTGTCTTTATGCATTGTGGGATGGTGTACCCTCCGCTTTTTCGTGCCTACCAAAATCCAATTGGACCTATGATTGGTAAGGCGGTAAAAATGGGTGTCATCACACTCATCCTTCTCAATGCTTCCTTTGCGGCAAGTTTTGGGTTTTTGTCCGTAGCTCTTATTATCCTTTGTTTGTTACCACTTTCTCTGATTTTGGCAAAATATTTTTCTGTTACTTAGAGTTGTATTATGATTGAAGATTCACTCCCTCCTCTTTTGTCTGAGTTCCAAGTTCCTTATCGTTATACGGTTCAATTTACGAAAGGAATCTTCCGTCCGGAAAACACTTGTTTGCGTAAATTTTTTATATCAGAACAAAAAGAAGGAATCATAAAAAAAGCTCTTATCGTTTTAGATGAGGGTTTAGTTGCCCACCATCCCCATTTAACAGCAGAGATCAAATCCTACTTTCAAGATTTGGATTCGATTGTTCAACTAACAAGTGATGTAATGGTGATTCCCGGTGGAGAGGATTGTAAAAACAATTCCAAACTTTGGGAATCTTTGGTAAATGCCGTGGATCGTTTTGGAATAGATAGACATTCTTATATCATAACGATTGGCGGAGGGGCCGTCCTTGATTTGGTCGGATATGTTGCGGCAGTTTCTCATCGAGGGATTCGTTTGGTTCGGATACCGACAACTGTACTTTCGCAAAATGATTCTGGAGTGGGAGTGAAGAATGGGATCAATTACCAAGGAAAAAAGAATTTTTTAGGAAGTTTCGCACCACCGGTTGCTGTATTTAACGATTTTTTATTTTTAGAAAGTTTAGATGACAGGGATTGGCGTTCGGGTATGGCTGAAGCAATCAAAGTATCGCTCATCAAAGATAAAGATTTTTTTCATTGGATTGAATCGAATGTCGAAACTTTGAAAAACCGTAACTTAGAGAAGATGTCTTATTTAATTCATCGTTGCGCTGAACTTCATATGGATCATATTGCGAAAGGAGATCCTTTTGAGTTTGGATCTTCTAGGCCTCTCGACTTCGGGCACTGGGCTGCACATAAATTGGAATACTTAACTGATTTTTCTATCAGACATGGGGAGGCTGTTGCCATCGGTATGGCCCTCGATACTGTTTATTCATTTCAAAAGAATTTACTTGCTGAAGAGGATTGTAATCGCATCCTTTCGGTTCTAAAGAAACTAGGTTTTGTAATTTATCATCCTAAGTTATCCGAAAGAGAAAAAACAAATTTATATTTGGGTTTGCAGGAATTTAGAGAACATCTAGGTGGGAGACTCACCATTATGTTGTTATGTGGCATTGGGCAGTCAAAAGAAGTTCATGAAATCGATCGAAAAACACTCGCAGATTCTGTAGATTTCCTGGTCGAAGTGCAATGAACACTCGGTATGGCCAGCTAACGTATTGTTCCAATATTCACCCTGGTGAATATTGGTCAGATCATTTCATTCATCTAAAAAATAACCTTCCTCTCGTTCGTAAAATTGTTTCTCCGGATGCACCTATGGGTATTGGCCTTCGATTGTCAAACGAAGCCTCTTTAGAATTAATAAAACCTGAGATGATAATTGAATTTCAAACTTGGTTGGAGACGGAAGGGTTTTATGTTTTTTTAATCAATGGATTTCCTTACGGCAGTTTCCACGAAAGAATTGTAAAAGAAAATGTGTATCATCCAGATTGGGCCACGAACGAACGTTTAGAATATACTTTACGATTGTTTTCGATTCTTTCTCAATTATTACCCAAAGGAATGGACGGTGGAGTTTCCACACCTCCTTTGTCCTACCAGTTTTTTGACACAAACGATGTAGACCGTAAAAGAAGAACAGAAAATGCCACCAAACAGATAGTAGATGTCCTGATTCATTTAGTTGAGATTCAAATAAAAACAGGACAAACTTTGCATTTGGATATAGAACCAGAACCCGACGGAATTTTGGGAAATGTTAATCTTTGGGTGCAGTGGTTTTTAAAATTACTTTTGCCTGCAGCTATTTCTAAAGTACAATCAAAATGGGGGGTTACAAAAGAAAAAGCAGAAGGTATGACAAAAACACATATTCGACTTTGTTTGGATGTTTGTCATTCTGCTGTAAGTTTCGAAGACAACCAAAACATCATTCGTTTACTGAAAGAAAATTCCATCCAAGTTGGTCGTATCCAAATTAGTTCGGCATTGAAGGTAAATTTCCCCAATGAACCAAAGGAAACAATGGATGTACTTGTTGGTTTTGATGAACCAACTTATCTCCATCAGGTGGTAGTCAAATCCCTTGATCAAAAAATACAATCCTATCCAGATTTACCTGAAGCCATCCAGGCTGGCGGAAAACCATTTGAAGAATGGCGGATTCATTTTCATGTTCCCGTATTTTTAAATTCCTATGGACTTTTAGCATCTACCCAAAGGGAACTAATCGAAATTTTGAATTTACAAAAAGAATTTCAGATCACTAATGCCTTGGAAATAGAAACCTATACTTGGGGTGTATTACCGAAAGAATTACAAATTCCCGTTGTTGAATCCATCATTCGCGAATTTCAATGGGTAGAGTCGATTTTGGAGATAGGAAAAAAATCTAAGGATTGAAATATGAAACAAACAAAATTAAATCATTTTAAAAAAACGGTAGTCATTGATGTTGTAGGGCTTAGCGCTAGTTTGGTGGGAGAGTTTACTCCGTTTCTAAAAAAGTATTTGGAAAGTAGGCAAACCCGGCTCATTGAACCTATGCTTCCTGCTTTGACAACTAGTTCCCAATCAACTTATCTGACTGGTCAGTGGCCCAACAAACATGGAATTGTTGGGAATGGTTGGTATGATCATGAAGATTCGGAAATCAAATTTTGGAAACAATCCAATCCTCTGGTGAATGGAGAAAAGATTTGGGAACGAGCTAAAAAAATAGATCCAAGTTTTACCTGTTCTAAAATGTTTTGGTGGTACAATATGTACTCAAGTGCAGATTATTCCGTCACCCCTAGACCACAGTATCATGCAGATGGAGTCAAAGCCCCCGATTGTTATTCGCAACCACCGGAACTTCGGAACGAGTTACAATCAGTGCTTGGTCAGTTTCCGCTATTTCATTTTTGGGGACCGAATGCTAATATCAAATCTACACAGTGGATTGCTGATGCCACTATCCTGGTAGATAAAAAGTACAATCCTACTCTCACGTTAGTGTATCTTCCTCATCTCGATTATTGCCTTCAAAAGTTTGGGCCAAAGCAGAATACCATCAAAAAAGAACTTCGTGAGATTGATACAGTCCTAAAACAATTGATTCAATATTATGAAAGTAAAGACACCCAGATCATTTTATTATCTGAATATGGAATTACTGAAGTTCATCGCCCCATACACATCAATCGAATTTTACGCGAGAACGGTCTTGTTTCTGTTCGCAAAGAAAGGTGGTATGAACTTTTGGATCCAGGAGCATCTAAAGCATTTGCGGTTTCTGATCATCAAATTGCACATATCTATTGTAAGGATGAGACTGTCAAAAATCAGGTTTTAGAACTTTTAAAAAAAGTTCCTGGTATCTCTCTCATTTTGGATAAAAAAGCGCAAAAAAAATACCATATCGATCACAAACGCTCCGGAGATATTGTTGCAGTTTCCGACTGGGACTCCTGGTTCACTTACTACTATTGGTTAGATGACAAAAAGGCTCCAGATTATGCTCGTTTGGTGGATATTCACAGAAAACCTGGATATGATCCTTGTGAAATGTTTATGGATCCTAAAAAACCAGGGATTCGTTTGCGGGCTGGGCTAAAAATACTTCGTAAAAAAATGGGATTTCGGTATCTGATGGACGTGATTCCTTTAGATGCCAGTTTGGTGAAGGGTTCCCATGGGGCTCTTCATAAAAAAAAGGAATTTTACCCTATTTTTTCTTCAGACAAACCATACCCTAAAAAAGAAATTTCTGCTGATAAAGTGTACGATTTGATTTGGTCCCAGATGACTTCTTAGATTTAAATGTTTGACTCGTTACCTTCTAACACAATATTTTTGATTCAGTGTCCGTCGAAGAAATCAAAATTGTAAACTATTCCAAAGGTGCTGCCATCGTTGTGCAGAACTCCATTAATACTGGAAATTTTTTTATTGTTAGGTCTGGACGAGTTTCGGTTGATTCCGAACATATCGTTGTTGACCATGAACTTGCTTATTATGAAGCAGGAGATAGTTTTGGCCTTGTATCTGCCCTCACCGAACACCGATTTTTGGTAACTTTGTTTGCAGATACTGATGTTGAGTTAGTTCAAATTCCCATCCGTCTACTTGGGTCATATCTAAAAGAAAGAAAGGAACTAGCGATGAAAATTTTGGGTCTCTACTCAAGAGAACTCAGAACCCTACAAAAACATCTTTCCAAAGCCAACAAACCAGCCGACAGGGATTATCATCCCGAACGATTGGTTTTAAATGCGAAGACATATTTGTCTTGGCAAAAACCAAATTTGGCTGCTTATTCTTTACAAACTTTTTTAAACTGGTCTAAAGAAAACAACTCCACGGAAAACCTAACGGAAGCTACTGATTTACTCAGAGCCATTGGATCTAATTACAAACCCTTTGTTTGGGATAGTATGCAAGGTAATGTAGAGGCTGGTGAGATTCTGTTTGTTGAAAGCGAAAAGAATAACGAAATCTATGTTGTATTAGAAGGAAATGTCAAACTATTTGGTATCGTTCGTGGTTACGAATATGTCATCGATGTTTTAGGACCTGGCGAAATTTTTGGTGAGATGTCTCTTATTGATAATGCACCTCGTATGGCTTCTGCCATTACAGAAACTAAAAGTAAAATTCTTCGTGTAACAGCAGAAAATTTATTTGAATCTGTCGGCCCTTCGTTGTTACAAAAAATCTTCGAAAGTATTGCAAGACGAATTTGGTTCTCGCACCAGCGTTTGGTAATTTTGCGATTGAAAACTCCGGTGATTCGACTTTACGCATATCTTTACAATTCCATTCGAGACCAAGACATACGATTGGGTAGGAATTTGGATGAAAGTCTTGCCAATGCTCATACTATCTACATCCAAATGGAAGAACTTTGTAATATGTGCGGAATCATCAAGGTCAAACAAGATACGATCCAAGAGTTCCTGGCTGACACAAACCTAACCATTGAACCCAACCGCATTACTATCAAAAGTCGCAAACGTTTGGAAGAGAAATTGGGGCATTACAAATCCAAAGAAGGGCAGATTGTTGCCTAAAACCTCAGAGTGGGTCCTAAGATAAGCCAAATTTGCCTATTTTTTATCCAAGTGGAAGGGGGAGTGGGATTTACGCCCGACGGGACGTTGTCATTTTTCGTTCTCGGTAAAATTTGTAATGATTTTTTCTCTCATTGTGTTCTAGTTCGGTGATGAAAAAATTTCTCGTGTATTCTCTCGGGGCATTCTATATCATAGCGGGAACCAATCATTTCTTTTCACCTGATTTTTATTTAGAAATCATGCCGGATTACCTACCGTTCCACGAATTACTAAACGTAACGAGTGGGCTTGCAGAAATTACACTTGGTGTTCTTGTTCTTTACGAACGAATGCGAAAGATCGTCTGTTTTGGTATCATTCTTTTGTTACTTGCGATCTATCCAGCTAACATAAATATGTTGCTAACGGCTTTAGAGGGAAAGGACTATGGTGTTCCAATCTGGGCATTATACGCACGATTACCCGTTCAGTTTTTGTTTATCTATTGGGCTTGGTTTGTTCGAGATTACAAAGAAACTGAAGAACCCACTTACCCATCCTAGTATTGGGACGAATGGTTGATTTAGGATCATCGCCGATTCAGATTTTATATAGAATGACAAAAGAGCAAAAAAGAAAACCCTTAGAAAATTCCAAGAAAGGCGGACAATGGACCTTTCTATCCAATCATGCGCATGTTTTGATTTGTTTGAGTAGAGATCCAGAGATGCGGCTGAAAGATGTGGCCCTGCTTGTTGGGATTACTGAAAGAGCCGTACAAGCCATTGTCAAAGATTTGGTAGATGCACAAATTTTAGACAAAAGCAAGGATGGACGCCGGAATCAATATTTAATCCAAACAGAACAGAAATTGAGGCATCCTTTGGAGGCAACACACTCAATTTCGGAATTATTGCGGTTAGGAAAATAACCGCAATATGAAGTTAGGTTACCCGCAATTTTTCTGATTCTTTCACTTTCGAAACAATCCATTCATTTCTAGGCACTGGGATATGTAGACCTTTTGCCATCTTTACTACTTCTCCATTGATAAAATCAATTTCTGTCTTTCGTCCGTGATCTAAATCTTGGACCATAGAAGTGCGTATTCTGAAATATTTCAAACCAAGAATCAAAAGTATCAAATGACGAATCCACGTGGGCAAAGCTCCTGGCCCATCACCTAACTTTTGAATGGGGAAGGATCCGGGAACTACTCGTTCTTCAATTCCTAATTTGTTTATTAATTGTTTAATCTCTGTTAATGTATCAATTGCTTCTCGCCTAGAATTCTTGTTTAGAAATAATTCACCTAAACTTACTTGTTTCGCTGCAGCAAGTCCATTGATGATGGAGTTAATGGCTAGTTTGTGCCAGCGGTATCCAGCAAGTTTGTCTGTTAGGATTACCGGCAGATAAGGTGGTAACATTTCTAGCCAAACAGAATCAGGTTTCTTCCCGGAAGTATCACCGAGAATGATACTTCCTACATTCGATTGGTAATAGGTTCCATTGGATAGTGTTTGGGTATTCCATCCAACAACTCCACCAATGATTTGATTTTTGTAAGTTTCAAATTGAGATTCGGGAATTCCGTTTTGAATGAGAATCCATTTTCCATTAGGTGTAAGTAAATGTTTTGTTTCTTCCAGATATTCTTTTATGTTTTGGTTTTTACATCCAATTAAAATATAATCAAATTTATCTTTGGTTTCTTGGATTTTTGTTAGATGGCTTTTTAAATTGACACTTACATTTTTTCCATTAGGGCCTTGGAAACGTATAGGGGATGCACTTAAAGATTGAAATCTATTTTCATTGCGACAAAGGATTTGGAAAGGAACCGCATTTTGATGAAGTGCGTGAATGATGGTTACTGTTACAGAGCCAATTCCACTAATCGCAATGGAAGGATACGTTTTTGACATATACCGGAGAAGTTTAACCTTTCCTTTGTAAAAATCTTCTCTTTTTTCTTGACGTTGCTTTGTTTGCTGATAAAAAACTTCTGGTTGTCATCAAAGGGGGAAATGATGAAAAACTTTTTCTTTAGAATATTTATTTTCATGTTAGTTGGAGTTTTCTTCGGGAATTGTATTTATACAGAACTTCGATCACCGGGTCTTGCGGCCAATATGACACAGTATGTAATGACTTCAGAGGATTATCAAATCCTTGGACCTGTTGAAACTCAAGGGGAATTTGTATCTTGGTTTTTACTTGTAGTCACAGGTGAAACTGGATATAGCGAACTTCTGAAACAAACACGTGAAAAAGGTGGGGACGATATTATCAATTACCGCTTTGAAGTTCGTCAAAAGAGTATTTTACTAATTGTGTGGAACCGCGTGATCTGGAATGCATCTGCAATTGCTATCAAATACAAAGATAAAATCAAAAAGTAAGAGTCATATTTTTCGGTCACATCTTTAGCTAGAAATGGAACTTAGGGGGAGTTTATTTCCCTCTAAGTGTAATCACAAGTTTTACGTTATCTAGTTTTTTCCCTGTCTTTTTAAAATAACTCTCTTTGAGTTCATTTAGAACTTCTTTTTCTAACTCCTCATCCATTTCCACATCTGTAATCTCACCCGTCTCTTCATTGAGAGCGTGATGGTGAGGCCCAATGTTGGAATCAAAATGAGTGACGCCATTTTTTAACTCCAAAGTTCCAAGCATTCCTTTTTCAGCAAAGAGTTTGAGGTTATTGAAAATTGTGGCACGCGATGCATGAGGAAAGTGGGAATTGACCAGATGGAACACTTCTTCTGCAAAGAGGTGTTGGTGGCGTTCCAAAAGTAAGTGAGCCATTTCCAATCTCTGTGAAGTCGGTCGGATCCCGTGGGATTCGAGGAGTTCCTTAGTTTTTTGGTAACTTAAGTCCATTTCAGTTTCACGTTCTCCGTGTGCATTTTTTTGTCAATAATTAGACTAAGTCTAAAAAATCATTTGATTAGATTTGGTATTGATTTAGACTAAGTCTAATTATTGTGATTCTAAAAGAATCTTAGGATAAAGGATATGGACAGAAAACAAGAAGAAAGTGGCAGTCAATCGGCCGCTTGGAAGGAATTTCAAGCCACGATCCAAGGAGAAGCGCCAGAAAAGGTAACTGCCTTTCGTTTTGCACGAGCTGGAGATTTAGCCTCGCTTTCCAAAGAAACTCCGTTTCCAGAGGCCTTCGAATGGAAGGATGAACGAGGGAACTCCTTATTAATGCTGTCCTCCTACCATGGTCAGGAAGTGGTCACGAATTATCTCCTAGAAAAGGGAGCTTACCCTAATGATAGGGACCGGTCTGGAAATTCTGTTTTGATGGGTGCGGCTTTTAAAGGTCACCTAGAAATTGTTAGGTTACTTTTGAGGTGGGGTGCAGATCCAGAATTGAGAAATCCACAAGGCTTCAGTGCTCTCGATTTCGCAACCATGTTTGGTCGGGAAAAAATCATTTCTTATTTAAGAAGGATAACAGTTCATTCGCAAAGAAAAACTTGGAAACTATGGATCAAATACCTTCATACGCTCGCAAAAAATAAATTTTTAATAAATAAAAAGGAGGCTCATATATGAGCAATAACCAACTAACGACGGCAGGTGGACAACCTGTATCTAGTAACCAACATAGTATCACCGCCGGAGAACGTGGCCCAATCCTTATTCAGGACACCCATTTGATTGAAAAACTAGCTCATTTCAATCGCGAGAGAATTCCAGAGAGAGTCGTTCATGCGAAAGGAGCAGGTGCTTTTGGAGTATTTCGCCTAACAAAAGATTTATCGGAGTATACTATTGCAAAAGTATTTCAAGGAAAAGGCAAAGAAACTCCGCTATTCTTAAGGTTTTCTACTGTTGCTGGTGAAAAAGGTTCGGCTGATACAGAAAGAGATCCTCGTGGATTTGCAGTGAAGTTTTATACTGAAGATGGGATTTGGGATGTTGTTGGAAATAACACACCGGTATTTTTTGAAAGGGATCCATTAAAATTCCCTGACTTCATTCATTCTCAAAAAAGAGATCCTGTAACTGGTTATAAAAACCCAGTTAGAATGTGGGATTATTGGTCAAAAGCTCCGGAAGCTATGCACCAAATCACCATTCTATTTAGCGATCGAGGAATCCCTGATGGATACCGATTTATGAATGGGTATGGGTCTCATACTTTTAGTTTTTGGAATCAAAAATCCGAACGTTTTTGGGTGAAGTTTCACTTTAAATCGAAACAAGGAATCAAAAACTTATCTCTTGAAAAAGCAAGTGAATTGGCAGGATCAGATCCAGATTATGCAACCAGAGATTTGTTTGAAGCTATCCATAGAAAAGAATTTCCAAAATGGAGGGTTTGTATTCAAATTATGCCTGAAAAGGATGCAGAAACCTATAAAGTAAATCCATTTGATTTAACAAAAGTTTGGTCACACAAAGACTATCCATTGATCGAAGTTGGTGAACTTGAGTTGAATCAAAATCCGAAAAACTACTTCTTTGAAGTGGAGCAGGCCGGTTTTAGTCCAAGTAATTTGGTTCCAGGCATTGGAGTTTCCCCAGACAAGATGTTACAAGGTAGGTTGTTCGCTTATCCGGATGCACAACGATATAGATTGGGTGGAAATTACCAGCTAATACCTGTCAATCGATCAAAAAGTCCTACAAACACATATCAAATGGATGGTTATCGTTCGGAAGAGAATCCTACTTATGATAATTATGAGCCAAATGGGTTTTCTGGGCCAAAAGAGGATATAAGAGTCAGTGAACCACCTCTTCGTATATCTTCAGCTGTAGATCGTTATGACAGCCATAAGGAGAACGACGATTTTTCCCAAGCGGGTGATTTGTATCGTATGTTAAAACCAGAAGAAAGAGATCGGTTGACTTCTGTCATTGCGGGAACTATGAAAGGAATCCCAAAAGATTTGGCGAAAAAGAACATCGAACACTTTGCCAAATGTGATCCCGAATACGGAAAAAAAATCGCCGAAAAGGTAGGTCTGTAGCTCGAACCACCCTGTTTATCCAAAGATAAACAGGGTTTTCTAACATCCTACCCATCTAAAAAAATTCTTGCACTTCCTTAGATGTTTTATTCAATCCTTCCGGTGTTCTCCGGAGATTCTATGAAACATCTAGATTTGTTATTTTTTCTCCAATGGAATTGGAACTTTCTTTGGATGAACCAATGAAACTCGTTTTGTTCTTATTTTTTTTTGTTATGGGATCACTGAACGCAGAGGTTCTATCTTTAGAATCAGGTTGGACATTTCAACTAGAGGGGGAAATCAATGCCAAACCAGTACTAGTTGGTGTTCCTTTAGTCGATCAAGGGTATCAGGTACCTATCAAAGGAAAATATCGATTAACAATTTTTATACCTAGCCTTCCTGAATCTTCACAAGCCGTTTATATGGACAGAATTCATTCCGCCGACCAAACCTTTTGGAATGGAAAAATTATAGGTTCTACAGGAAGTTTTTTTCCTCTGTATTATCCTTATTGGCATAAAGTCAGGTATTATGAGATTCCCATTTCTCTTCTCAAACAAGGTGAAAATGAGTTAGTTGTGGATATAGAATGTCGTGAAACTCAGTTTAGGTGCGGTGTGTTTCGTTCTGTTCCCATTTTTGGTTCACAAGATCAGATCAAAGATAAAATGGTTTTTGAAGACGTAAACCAAATCCTCATTGCTGCTTTATTCTTTGGGATTTTTCTTCAACAAGCGATTGGATATGCACTCAACCGATCTTCGAAATCTGGATTGTATTTAGCAGGAACCGCAGTTTTTTTTGTGGGGTGGCGGTTACCGGTTCTCAATAAAATTCATTTTTTAATGATTCATCCCGAAATTCTCGTACGGTTATTGTTTTTTTGTCAGTTTATTTTTCCCGTCTTTATTATGTTATTTGTTCATACTCTTTTTGACAGACGTATTACCAAACTTGCAGTAATTACATTTTTTTTAGATACGGTACTTGCTTTTTTTCAATTGTTTTCTATGGATCCGGATAGCCGTTTTTATTTGGTTTATATCTGGTATGTATTACTTGCAATCAAGGTTCCTATTCTGATTCAGTTGTTGGCAAGAAACTATAAAAAATCAGCGGAAGCAATTGTGGTTTCTCTTGGAGCTCTTGTCGCCACATTTTTTGGAATAGCGGATGTCATCACCGATGTTGTAACGGGAAAAAATGGATATCTAACTCAGTATGGAATTTTGACTTTTCTGTTTGCAGGAGTTTTTGCTATTGCTTTACAAAGTGCGAGAACGAGAAGGGAACTTCGTAATTTAAATGAATCTTTGGAGATGTTGGTTACACTTCGTACTCAAGAATTACATAAACAATATAAACTATTACATGATGATTTGGTAATGGCGGCCGGTTTACAATCTAAATTGATTCCTCCAATGGAATTCAAACATCGCTCTCTTAGTGTTGCTTCTATTTTTATGCCCATGGAAAAAATAGGTGGAGATTACTTCGATTATTATATTCATGAAGATGGATCCATTAGTTTTTTGTTATGTGATGTGCTTGGTCATGGAATTGCTGCAGCCCTCATCGCAAGTATGTTGAAAGTTAATTTTTTGGAAATTGCTCCTAAAGAAAAAGATCCCGCTAAATTCCTTTTGGAATTAAATCTTAAAATGTTGCCGGTTGTTGAAAAAAATTATATAACAGCTGTTGTAAGTCACTTTGATTTAGAAAACTCGATAATGAAATATTCGGTTATGGGCCATCCGAGTCCTTTCTCTATGAATGTTGTTTCCAATTCTTTGGCAACTCTTGGGGGGCGTGGCCCCATTATGGGTTGGAAAAAAGACGTTTTTGTCGAAACTTTTTCCAAAGAATTAGTTTCTGGCGATCGTTTCTTTTTCTATACAGATGGGATCACGGAAAGCCAAGACAAGAATAGGGAATTGTACGGAGAATTACGACTAAAGGAACAGTTGGCCTTAGGCCTACATCTTCCCTTAAAAGAGCTTAACGAAAAAATCAAAAAGGATATTCGAAAATTCGCATTTCGTTTGTCAGATGATGTAACTTACTTTACTATCGATATCAAATGAAAGTTTTGTTAGATCGATTGGGGATTCGTCGATTACTCAATTTAGGAGTCACGGAACATTTGGGTTTGGAATCCTCTGTTCGTGTACAACTTTCTAACTTGATTGCCGTTTTAGGGATCTACTCTAATATCCAATATTCTATTTTTTTTGTCATCGCTGGTGCTCCGCATTACCGGATCATGAATTTGATCCATGTTTGTGTCATAACCTCACTAGTGTTTGTTCTTTATTTGAATATAAAGGGAAAATACACACTTTCTCGAGTCATCTTGGTTTTCACCGTTTCTGTTCCTTTGTTCTTTGTTTCTACTATTAGTTTTGGCAGTTCTGGTGGGTTTTACTATTATTTCTTAATGTTTGCAATTGTACCTTTTGTAATCTTTTCTTATGAAGAAAAGTGGTGGATCCTCTTTGTGTTTTTGATGAACACAGGATTTTATATTTGGTTCGAATTTTTTGGCACACCTGGTAAATTTGAAGAAGGGACTCTTTTGTATCGAAAAGAAATACAGGAATTGTTTCGTATCAACTCGGTAGTTTCTTGTTTATCCTTTGTAGCTTTGTTTATGTTTTATTTTTTAAGAAATATCAATCGTATACAAAAGGAAATGACTCGGATCAACGACCATAAGGATCGTATCTTTTCTATTCTTGCCCATGATTTACGGGGCCCTATGGGTACTATGAGTAATTTTCTGGGGTATTTAACAACTTCCTTGCCGGAAAGAGATGAGTTGATTTTTGGATTAAAAGAACTTAAAAAAACGACAAACCAAACTTATTTGGTTTTAGAAAACCTTTTAGATTGGGTTCAGAACGAAACTAAAAAAACGCAATGTAATCCAAAGAATTTGAGCCTTTCCTTAATTCTAAAAAATACATTGGATATACTAAACATTCAGGCTACTGATAAAGGGATCTCTTGGGAAATAAATGTTTCGGAGACTGCCTCCGTATATTGTGATGAACGAATGACTGCAACAGTGCTGCGTAATATATTATCGAATGCAATAAAATATTCGCATCCTAATGGAAGAGTATCGATAGAAGCTGAACTTGTTTCTCAATTTATGGAAGTTCGATTTCAAGACAATGGTGTAGGAATGACGGATGATCTTTTATCAAAAATTATCGAAGGTAAACGATTTGCATCTGGATTTGGAACAGTTGGTGAGAAAGGAACAGGTCTTGGGCTTCTTGTTTGTATGGAATTGTTAAAAGAACAAGGGGGTTCACTTCAAGTATTCAGCCAACCGCAGGTTGGAACAAAAATTATCATCAGACTTCCATTAATAAATTAAATTCATTTCTTTTTTTTAATCATATAGTCCAATTTTTATTATGTGGCCTTCTTCTTATTTCCGTTGGTTAACCAAAGCTGTACCTACTGGTGCAGTAGAAACTTATCCAGAAATATCTGATTCTTATGAAACGAATCTTCCTAATGTATTTATTATTGGAGACCTAACGGGCGTTCCTCTGTTGAAATTTTCTGCGGAAAGTGGAGTGAACGTTTGGAAACACATTCGAGATATAAAGTCAGAAGCTTTGGATGTTGTGATCATTGGTTCAGGGCCTGCGGGTTTATCCTGCGCTTATGAAGCAAGTAGGCTTGGAAAAAAATATGTCGTACTCGAAGCAAATCTTCCCTTTCAAACCATCCAAAGTTATCCAAAACAAAAACCTATTTTTGCGGAACCTAAAAACTTAGAATTCCAATCCAAAATTAAAATCCAAAATTCAACAAAAGAAGAATTATTAGATTATTTAAATGGCCTTTTACAAAAGGAGCCAATCGAGTTACATACAGGGAAACGGGTTTCTTCCATTCAAACTCAAGGTTCTTTGTACTCTGTACAAACAGAACTGGGAGAGTCTTATCTAACTAGTTCTGTTGTGATTGCCATAGGCAAATCAGGGGATCCGAAACGTTTGGGTGTGAAGGGTGAGTCTGGCCCGAATGTTTTTTATCGTTTGTTCGATCCTTATGAATCTAAAGGTAAATCTGTTGTGGTTGTCGGAGGTGGTGATAGTGCTGTGGAAGCTGCCATCGCCTGTTCTGATTATGCGGAAGAGGTGAGTTTAATACATAGGGGACAGGAATTTCAGAGACCAAAACAAGAAAATAGAAAACGTTTGGATGACTTGGTTCAAAATGGAAAAATAAAACTTCTGTTAGAAGCAGAAGTGTCTGAAATTTCAGAACAGAATGTATTTCTAAAAACACCTAGTTCTTCTATCAAACGTAGGGCTGATTTAGTTTATGTTTTGATTGGAAATGCTGCACCGATCCCTTTTTTGAAAAAATTAGGAATTAAAATTCAAAATCAAAAATCACTTTCTGATTGGGTTGGATTTGTTTCTCTATTTTCTTTTGCTTGCCTTGCTTACTTGGGGAAGGCTTCGTTTTATGGGCCTGGTTGGTTTTCTCCATTGGCAACAACCTTTGGTGTAATATCAATTCTTTCATTGTCGTTTTTTGCCTATTTGAAATCTAAGGGTGGGTTTGGTTTCATTCAGCCTTGGGTTTGGTTTCGGAATACTTATCTATTAAGTTTATTTTTCTATTTTCTTTTTGTCTATCTATCGGCTACTTACTTTGGTTATACCTTGTTTGGGAAGTATCCATCTTTTCATTATACAATGTTGTATTCTTTAACAATTCTTGTATTTGGGATCCGGCGAATTTTAGTTCGTAGAACACAGTATATACTTTATCAAACTTTTAGTCTGATATTTGTCCAAATATTCTTTTTGTTTCTTTTGCCAGAATTGATTTTGCCTGAACTAGGGGACCTGGGATATTTGGGGAGTCCTGATGGATACATCCGTAAAGAAATTTTTCCCAACGATGCCTATTGGAAAGCATACGGTTTTATCTTAGCTTGGCCACTCAATATGGGTGTTTTATACGATGGAGGGATCACCAATTTTTGGTTAGGTTATGGCGTTTTGTTTAGTTTTGGATTGATTCCACTTATAGTATATAAGTATGGAAAGGGTGCCTATTGTGGTTGGATTTGTTCCTGTGGTGGCCTTGCTGAAACATTGGGTGATGAACATCGGCAAAAGATGCCTCATGAAAAATGGGCTTATCGATTCGAACATTCCGGGCAGTATATTCTCGCTTTAGCATTGATCTTAACAGTTTTAAAACTTGTGGGAGTTTATGGGAAAGTATATGATCCAAATTTAGAAATGAGTGAATTCATTGCTGATTCTGTTAAATGGATTTATGATATCGTTGTGGACATTGGTCTTGCGGGTGTCGTTGGCGTTGGGTTCTATTTCCTCTTTTCTGGTAGGATTTGGTGTCGTATGTTTTGCCCACTTGCATCTCTTATGCATGTTTATGCGAAGTTCAGTAGTTTTCGAATTTTTTCAGATAAAAAAAGATGTATATCTTGTAATATTTGTACAAAGAATTGCCATCAAGGAATTGATGTGATGGGTTATGCAAGTCGAGGGATTCCTATGGATAGCGTACAATGTGTACGATGTTCCGCTTGTGTTTCGCTTTGCCCGACAGATGTTTTACAATTTGGACAAATTAAATCGTCTGGCATTCATTATGATTTCTTGAAAGCAAAATAAGAAATCATAATGAATTTTTTAAGAGAAGAAGTTGAATTACTTTTTAGGGAAGGGGTTCGGGCCGCCACCCCCCAATTTCTTTTTGTAGAATTTTGGAGCAAAAATCCTGAACTTCTAAAACGTATAAACCAACCGGGCAAAAAGAACTACGTTTTTGCTTTAGGAAAAGCCGCTTATTCGATGGCCTTATCTTTTCAAGAATATTGCCCAGTTGATAAAGGTTTTATTCTTACAAAGTATGGACATCTTCCTGCCAAGGTACAAACCAAAGGTCAAATGGGCGTTTGGCAATGCCGGGAAGCTTCCCATCCAGTTCCAGATTTAAATTCAGAGCAACATTCGAGGGAAGTTCTATCAGATCTTTCCGCTTTAGGTGAAGACCACCAATTGATTGTTTTGTTATCTGGAGGTGGGTCTAGTTTATTTGAAATCCCGGAAATAGGTTTTGAATTAGAGGATCTCGTTCAATTAAATCAAAATTTATTAAAACAGGGACTTTCTATTTACGAAATCAATGCTGAGAGAAAAAAATATTCTGCGGTTAAAGGAGGAAAGTTATTAAAAAAATTAAATCCAAATCTTTCTGTATATACATTTGCCATATCAGATGTATTAGGTGATAATCCAGAGGTCATTGCTTCGGCTCCGAGTTATCCTGGGAGTGAGTTTTATGTGATCGGAAATTTATCTTTGTCTTTGGCTGCTATCGAACAAAAAGCTAAGTCTTTGGGATATGAAGTGCGAATCATCTCAGATTCTTGGGATCTATCGAGTGAAGAAACTGCAAAACATATCATTGGAGAATTGATAAACTCCAAAAAGAATAATAAAAAACAAGCGATTATACTTGGTGGCGAATTGGTTTGTCCTGTAATCGGAAATGGTCTTGGGGGTCGAAACCAAGAAACCGTCCTTAGGATGGCCATTCTTTCTGAATTTATGGAAAGAGATCGAGAATGGATCTTTCTTTCTTGTGGCACGGATGGAACTGATGGTCCTACCGATGCTGCCGGTGGGATGATCGGTCCAGAAAGTATAAATCAGATGAAAGCGAAAGGTTGGGATCCAAAGGCAGAACTTCTAAACTCCAATTCCTATCCGGTACTCAAAGATACAGACAGTTTGTTGTTTACAGGTGCTACTGGAACCAATGTTAACGATTTATTGATTCTTCTTGTCTCGGAAAGGGATTCCTAATTTTCTGTTTTGTCCTGACCAGTAGATTTGAAAGAGCGGATTTTGCCATCGACTCATTCCAATTTTTGATTCGATCAGTTCTTCATCTACTTTTTTCAGAATATTAACATGATCTTTTAAAAAACGCCATTGCACTTCTTCTTTTTTAGGAGGAGAAAGAAAATCTTTTGTAATATTGAAAACAGATTCCTGTAAACCAATTAAAGCTGGGACAAGGATAGAACGTACTGCTTGGTAATCAAAATTAGATTTTCTAGCAATCGATTCGTTTAACCACCATAAGGTTTCAGAATAAGTTGCATTCGATAATAAACTAGAAGAATTCAAAAAATTCTTAGTTCCAAAAAAGAACGGTTTAAACAAACTCAAACACGGGGTGGATGTTCCTGTATAAAAAACACGTAGTGGATCTTGATTTGTTTCTGATGTGTCCCACTCTACGATTAGGCTTCCGTTGGTTTGATTGGGTGTTGTTGGACCAGTTGCATGTAAACAAAGCGATTTCATTGAAGACGATGACGGTTCAAATTCATCTGTTTCAATTGCATGTGTTTTTAGAGCAGCCATCGCTTGTTTTGTAGTATAACTAGCATTTTCTTTTTCCAAGTTTTCTGCCGTTTTTTGATGTAGTATCCTTCTATCTTTACAATGACTCATATATGTGTAAAAGTGATCACTGAAATGATCCTTAAAGGAAAATTCTTTGTTGGATTTTTTGCGTAGTTTGTTGATTAAGTTGGGGGAGGAATAGTCAAAATCAGATCCGATGGTGAGGCCATTGGAAATAGCATAGAAAGAATCTATTTTTTTTGCGACCCAATACCTGTCTACAGTTTCTAATACATACCCATCTGTGCGATCAGCAATGATAAAACTGTTGTGATAGAAAAAGGAACGGTTTTCGTAACCACCACAAGCATCTTGACCGTAAGTCTCTAGTAATTCTGTGATGAGGAAAAGTCCATCTTTTGCGGATCTACACCTTTCTAATGCAAGTCGGATTAAATCCATTCCCGTCAAACCGTTGTTCTGTTTTTTTATCTTTAAATTAGTGAAAACAGCTTCATTTCCAATACAAAGTCCAAATTCATTCACACCCATTTCTGCTCCCCACATGTGGAAAGGTTTACTGAGAAAAACCTCATAAGTAACGTTCGTTTGTGGGATTTCTATATAAGTTGTACGTAATGTTGATCCCTTTGTATATTCCATACGTGGAACATGGAGAATGGATTGTGCTTCGTTTGGTTCTCGATCGGAGTTTTTGGCGAAGATTCTTTTTTGGGTATTGGTAAATTTTTCAGTGGCAAGGGAGGTGTCGCACATTCTAGAATGTTAAACAGATTTCTTTCAAAATACAAGACCAAATCAAATAAGAATATGACGTCGATCCCAAAACAAATTTCAGAATACATCCGAATGGGGTTATCCCAAGAACAAGTTAGGAAAAACCGGGCCAAGTATGGGGCCAATGAAATCACATCTTCTCAAAGGAAAGGGATCTTTCAAATGTTGTTCGGTGTGGTAACTGAACCGATGATTTTGCTTCTCATTTCCATAAGCATAGTCTATTTACTTTTGGGAGATCAAGGAGAAGCCCTTCTATTGTTATTTTCAGTTCTTGGAATCATTACAATTACTTTCATCCAAGAGAAAAAAACAGAAACCGCAATCTCTGCCCTTCGTTCTCTTGCAAGCCCACGGACGAATGTGATTCGTGATCAACAGATCATTCGTCTTGAAGGAAAAGATGTGGTATATGATGATTTACTGATTTTAAATGAAGGAGATCGTGTCCCAGCTGATTGCGAACTCATATCGGATCGAATGTTTTCTTGTGATGAATCTCTTTTGACAGGAGAGTCAGTTCCGGTTTCTAAGTCCCAATTAGATTTGATATTCTGTGGTTCGTTAGTTGTTAGTGGTGAAGGAGTTTGTCGTGTGACAGCAGTGGGCAATCAAACAGAAATTGGAAAAATTGGTCGAAAGATTGCTGATGAAGCTGTGGGCAAAACTTTATTAGAAGTAGAAGTTGCTAGGCTTGTTCGTAATTTGTTTATTGTCGCGGCTTCTTTATGTGTAATACTTGCTCTTTATTTTGGAATCGCAAAAAACCAATGGTTACAAGGTTTACTCTCAGGCCTTACGCTTGCTATCGGACTTATGCCAGAGGAACTTCCCTTGGTGTTGACCATATTTTTTGCCTTAGGTGCTTTTCGTTTGAGCACTAAAAATGTTTTGGTCAGACGTTCTTCTATCATTGAAACATTGGGAGCAGCCACTGTTTTATGTTCTGATAAAACAGGAACCATCACTCAAAATAAAATGAAAGTCGGAATTGTCGTGACTCATTCGGAAATGACTCATTTAACTCCTGCGTTAAGTCTTTCAGAAGGAACAAAAAATTTACTTCAGATTGCGTATTGTGCCTCCAAACATCCGAGTTTTGATCCCATGGACATTGCCATATCGGATTGTTTGGTTTTATATGATCAGGTAAAAGATTCGGCTCTTCTTTCTGTTCGTGATTTTCCTTTAACACCTGATCATTTAACTATGGTTCGTATATTAAAAGAAGGGGATGATTTTGTAAGTTATGCAAAAGGATCACCTGAAGCAGTTTTTGATTTGTGTAAATTTAAACCTTCTGAATTGGATTTTTGGACTGCTAAAACCAATGAATTAGCGAAACAAGGATATCGAATTCTTGGAGTCGCCAAGTCTCAAACACTATTAAAAGAAATTCCTGAAGAAAGAAAGGAAGTTAATTATACATTTTATGGCATTTTAGCTTTTTTGGACCCGATTCGAGAGATTGTTCCTTTGGCTGTCAAAACCGCCTACGACTCAGGAATTCGAGTGATTATGATTACCGGTGATTATCCCGAAACAGCAAAAAATATAGCAGATCAAATCGGATTAAAGGAATCCCATTTGGTATATACGGGAAAAGAACTGGCAAGTCTTAGTGAAGAAGAAATACAATCCGCCATTCGAACATGTAATATTTTTTCAAGAGTTAGTCCAGATGATAAATGGAAGATTGTTCGGATGTTAAAAGCGGATGGCGAAATTGTCGCTATGACGGGAGATGGGGTAAATGATGCACCGGCACTTCGAACGGCAAACATTGGTGTGGCGATGGGTGAAAGGGGAACAGATGTAGCTCGAGAAGCGGCCGATATTGTTTTGTTAGACGATTCATTTTCTTCCATATTGGAATCTGTTCGTATCGGCAGACAAATTTTTGATAATTTGAAAAAAGCTCTTGGTTATATCATCGGAGTTCATATCCCTATTGTTGGGATTACTTTTTTGCCCATTATTTTTGATTGGCCCATCATTGTGCTTTCTGCCATCCATATTGTATTTATGGAGATGGTCATTGATCCTACCTGCACGATCGTATTTGAAAGAGAGTCGGCAGAATCAGATTTGATGAAAAGGAAACCAAGAGAAACCAAAGAACCTTTGTTGGATCGAGAGTTGTTTGTAAATTCACTGATTCAGGGGGCTTTTTCTTTACTCTCTGTTGTGTCTTCCTACTGGATTATGGAATTGTATTTAAAAGGAGATTCTTCTCCCAAGGTTGTAAGTACGGCTAGCTTTGTTACATTAGTATTTTCGAATTTATTCTTAATCCTTGCCAACCGGTCTTTACATGAGTCTATGTGGAGTCGGATGCGAATTTCTAATCCTGTCATTCGTTATGTTTTTGCCGGAACCATCAGTGTATTGGTTTTTTCCATGTATTTACCAGGAATGAATACAATGTTCCGATTTGTCCCACTCAATTTTCTGCAATTTTCAGCAGCGATACTGGTTGCATTTGTGGGAGTAGTGTTTTACGATATGACAAAAGTTTTGGTTTCTAAATTACTTCGTAGCTGACATGTAAGGAGTCTGATTCCAAACTTAGTAAAAACATATGATCGAACTCTTCTTTCCCAAAAAGTATTCTGCGCTCTGTTTAAAATCTGCCTTTTTTGGATTTTTTGCCCATACGGGTTTTGTGCGTGGGTTACAAGAAATTGGTTTCAAACCTGCGATTGTTACAGGCTCCAGTTCTGGTGCAATGATTGGCGCCTTGTATGCAACTGGTCGTGAGATGGTGGAATTTGAATCTTTAATTCTGGGATTAAGAAAGAAAGATTTTTGGGAAGGAAATTCTCTCACTATGTTAGGTCGGTTGTTGCGAAAAGGTTTAAACGGTTACAGTGGTGTTTTGACTGGGAAAGCCACACGTAAAATTTTATATCCTTATTTAGGAAATCAAAAGTTTTCTGATTTACCCATCAAATTAGGAATCGCTGTTTCTAATCTTTCTAAAAACAAAAGAGAACTGATTACCGAAGGTAACGTACTCGATGCAGTGATGGCATCCATCGCTTTTCCTTTTTTATATGAAGTACAAGAATTTCAGGGTCAGGAATTTTTAGATGGTGGAATCGGAGACGGCGAACCTATCAAAGAACTTATTTTAGATCCAAGTATAGATCGAATCGTAATTCATCAAATAAATAACCATAGGCCTGTTAGTCGAAATGTGATGAAAAGGGCATTAGATGCTTCTGTTCAAATCATTGAGTCAGAAGCAGAAGATCTAAAATCCTTACTTGCTAAGGAAAAAGGAAAAAAACTCATTCGTTTGGAAACAAACACCCCTTATTTATCACCAAATGATTTTTCAAAAGGAAAGTTTGCACTGGCGGAAGGACGCGGAACTGCTTATCGACATAAAGCTGAAATTTTAGGTGATTTAGAGTTACCTGTATTTGGTTTTTTTAATCAGTAACCAATTGTTATGGATATCCAAAAAAAACTTAATGTATTGATTGTAGAGGATTCTCTTGCTTCTTATAAAGCAATTGTATCTGTGTTACAAAATTTTGGGTTTTCTATTTTTTCTGAAAGAGCTGAATGGAAAGCAGAGTTTGAACAACGTATCACTGATGAAACTTGGGACATCGTTATTTCTGACTTTTATCTTCCTGATTTTGATGGTCGTTATGTTATTTCCAGGGTTAAAGAAATCAATCCTGATTTACCGGTAATTCTCGTAACAGAATTTTTGCCAGAAGAAGCTGCTTCTGAATTTCTAAATTTAGGTGCTTCCGAGTTTTTACCTAAATCTTCTATCATCAAACTTCCATTTGTTGTGAATCGTGAGTTAGAAGCTTACCGACTGAAAGTATCGCAAAAAAAAGCTTGGGATATGTTAGTTCATGGGGAAGAACTTTTAACACGTTCACAGAAAATTTCACATCTTGGACACTTTGAAGTTATTTTCCCTGAAAAAAATACTCTATGGTCTTTGGAATTATACCGGATTTTAGGTTTTGACTTTGGCGAAATTCCACTAATGGAAAAAGTATGGGCTCTTTTAGATGAACCAGAACAGGATCATCTAAAAGTAGTTTGGGAAGAGTTGTTAAAAGACAATCATTCGAAGGAAATGATTGTGACTTTGAATACCAAATCAGGTAGAAAAAAAGTTAATTTATGGATGGAGGCGGAACGATTTGAAGGTTCAAGGTTCCGTATCTTTGGAACTATTCATGATATATCTGATGTTTCGGAATTGGAACATTCTATTCAGGTCAACGAACAGTTGTTTAAGGGCATTTTTAATAATTCTTCGCAAGCAATTTTTCTTTTAGATTTGCAGGGTCATGTGATTCGAATGAATCGCAACGCAGTGTTGTCGTTTGAACGTGATGAAACGGACATTCAAGGTTTGGAATTAATACGATCTGTTTTTTCTAATTCTGATCAGGAATCTGTTAAAAAACTGACTTATGGAATGAAACTTGCGTTAAAGAACCAAAGTTTTGAAGTATTCGTGAGTTATAGTTTATCCGACGGAAGAGAAAAATACTTTGATTGTGACTTTTATCCGCTGACAGACCCTTCCGGAAAAATCATATACATTGTGCTCGAAGCAAAAGATATTACGGAAAAAATTGTATTAGAAAGAGCTTATGCACAGTCACAAAAGTTGGAAGCACTTGGCACATTCGCTGGTGGAATTGCACATGATTTTAATAACCTTCTGACACCAATGTTAGCTTATGTTTCTTATTTGAATTCTGAATGGTCAAAAAATGAAACGGATGAATCATTTAAAAAGTCTCTTACTGCAATCGAAGGAATTTCTAAGTCATTAGATCGTGCGAGAAATCTAATCCAACAAATACTCACTTATTCTAAAATTGATAATTCTATTTCAAAACAATTGGACCTTCGGGAACAACTATTACAAGTTTTGCAGGAAGTAAGAGCTGTTTCGTCTAATCAAATTACTTTGTTTACTGATTTAGGAAATGAACCGGCTTACGTAAATGCAGATCCTATTCAAATTTTTCAGATCCTATCCAATCTTTACGAAAATGCTGTTTTTGCGTTACAAGAAAATCCAAATCCTAAGATTACGATTTCCCTTTCTAAAGTATCATATGAAAAATCAGAACTACTACATGTTGGATTTATGAAGAATATGGAGTATTGGAAGTTGGGATTTGCAGATAACGGGTCTGGGATTCCATCAGAAATTATTGAAAAGATCTTTGATCCATTTTTTACTACAAAAGGTGGAAAAGGTACGGGACTTGGATTGCCAATCATTTATGGAATTATGGTGAAAATGGGTGGTACGATCATTGCTAATTCTCGTTTGGGTGAAGGAACTGAATTTGATTTGTATTTTCCTGCATGGAGAACTATGGTTTAATCAATTGACAAAGCCATTAAAATGTTTTATTTAATTATGGTTCCATGAGTTTTTTCTTTAGAAAGCACTTTGAATCTCTATATATAGGATTTCTATGGGGACTACTTACATTACTTTTCTTTTCTTCATTTTTTTTCTTTTACCAAGTGTATGATAGTCGCATGGATCGAAATACATTTGAAAAGAAAAGTCGCTGGAATGCACTTTTGAATCAATATGCATCCTATTTGAAAGATGCAGAAACAGGAGTACGCGGATACCTCCTAGCTGGCGAACCAGAGTTTTTAGAACCTTACCAAAATTCCTTATCTCAGATGACTGCGATAGAAGATCGTCTTCGGGCAGAATGTGAACCACTATATCTTGATGGTTTAGAATCAATCATTATTGCCAATCATTCTAAATTAGAATTTATCAATGGCCTTATAACACTTGCCTCCAAAAGAAAACTAAACAAAGCAGTTTTTATAGAAAGCAAAAGACGGATGGATGTATTTCGAGATGCAGTCAAAGTTGTATTGGATCAAAAAATTATAAGAGAGGAGATTGAAAAAGAAAAAAATCTTAAATTTACAATTCGTTTGGTTGCCGTCTCAGGTGGTTTCTTTTTTCTTCTGTCCATATTAATCTTATGGATGATTTTTGTTTTTAGAAAAAGTACACAATTATTAATCGAAAAAGAATTAATCGAAGATCGATTATTTGAGATTGATGATTTATACCAAAACTCCCCGGTAGGTTTCCATAGTTTAGATGCAAATGGTTATTTTGTAAAAATCAATCAAACGGAATGCAGATGGTTAGGTTATTCTGAAGAAGAATTGATTGGAAAAGTGAAATTGATGGATTTATTAACAGAAGAAAGTAAAGAAATTTTCCAAAAATATTTTCCAATTTTTAAAAAGACAGGTCACATCGATAATTTAAGATTTGAAGCTTTACGTAAAGATGGAAGTTCTTTATTTTTAAACCTTTGGGCTACTGCCATATATTCTAAAAATAATGAAATGATTCGATCACGTTCTGTGTTAATCGATATATCTCAAATGGTTTTGTATGAAAGGGAGTTAATTGAGTCTCGAGTTCGTGCAGAAGATGCAAACCGAGCAAAATCTGAATTTCTTTCTAGTATGAGTCATGAACTTAGAACTCCCTTAAATGCCGTCATCGGACTTTCAATTTGGCTTATGGAAGATAATCCAAAACCAGAACAAATCGAATATTTAAAAAACCTGAGATTTTCTAGTGAAACTCTTTTAACACTTATTAATGATATTTTGGATTTTAATAAAATTGAAGAACGGATGATTATCATTGAGGAAATCGATTTTAGCTTAAAAGAATTTATCAGTTCGGTTTCTACATCTTTTAGTATCAAAGCCAAGGAACAATTGTTATCATTTCATGAAGAGATTGATCCCAACTTGCCGGAACACATTCGTTTTGATCCTACTCGGATGTTACAGGTAGTTAATAATCTATTGTCAAATGCCATAAAGTTTACAAAAGAAGGAATGATTACCCTTCGTGTGTTTTTAGTTTCAAAAGAAGAAAATCAAGTAGTGATTCGATTAGAAGTTGAAGACACTGGTATCGGGATTGCTTTTGATAAACACCAATATGTGTTTGAAAAATTCACTCAAGCTAGTCAGGATACTACTAGAAAGTATGGTGGTTCCGGCCTCGGGCTTGCTATTTCGAAAGGGCTAGCTGACTTAATGAAAGGTGATCTAGAATTAAAATCAGAACTTGGAAAAGGGTCCAAATTTTCATTTACATTTACTTGTAAAATCGGTAAACCCAATTCACAAGATCATGCGCTTAATTTGAAAGAAGCCAAAGATTTAACTGGAAAACGAGTTTTAGTTGCCGATGACATTGAAATCAATCGTTCGATTGTAATTCGTTTTTTGAAAAGATGGGGGATTGAATCCGTCGAGGCATCTGACGGCGAAGAAGTATTGGAGAAGTTGGCGAACGACAATATAGATTTAATACTGATGGACTTACATATGCCTAATGTGGATGGTTACGTTGCAACGAAACAAATTCGAGAAAATGCAAATTGGAGTTGGATTCCTATCATTGCATTAACCGCATCTGCACAATTGGAAACTCAAGAAAAGATTCGTTCTGTGGGAATGAATGATTTTATATCTAAACCCTTTTACCCAAATGATTTGTATCAAAAGTTAAGTCACTGGATTCGATCTTAAGTATTTCTTTCTAAGGAAATGGCAAGTATAGTAATGTCATCGTCAGACCGTTTTGATTTTTGAAATTTTTCTACTTCCGTGATTACTTGGTCACAAATGTATTGTGGACCTGAATCTTTTAATGTTTGTAACAAAGCATAAAATCGATCTTCTCCGAAAAGTTCTCCATCAGTAGCATTTCTTGCTTCAATGACACCATCCGTGAATAAAATTAAAGTTCCAGTTTCTGGTAAAGGTAGAGTTTTTTCCACTAAGGCTGAATCTATATATTCATTAACTGCTCTACCATTACTTGTAATATGTTCCAAGTTTCCGTTTCGATCTAAATAGATCATCGGATGATGTCCGGCATTTGCAATTTTCATTATTTTGTTTTTTTGATCTAAGTAAACAAAAAAGGCACTTAGAAAATGTCCAGAAAGAGAGCTTAGTAGAGACAGTCGAATTCTTTCTGCAGCGTAGGCAGGCCTATTTAAAGAATCATCCCAAATTTGTAGGGATACTTTGGTCATGGAGGCAATCATTGCTGCTGGAATTCCATGACCAGATACATCGCATAAAAACAAACCGATTTCATTTTTTTTAGTAATGATTTGAACAAAATCTCCTCCAATGTCAGATGCTGGTGAGTATCTAAAACCCAACGCATGACCGTTCGCATTACTTAGTTTTTTTGGTAAAAGTCCATTTTGAAGTTTTTGTGCAATTTTTAACTGTAAGTCTAATTCCTGTTTGTCCTCAGTCGCTTTTCTATAGTCGGATGCTTTTAAAACTAAAGCCATCGATAGAAAAAAAACTTCAATAGCAGAGCCAAGTGGTAGTGAGTAAGAAGATAAATGAACTGGTCGAATCCAACCTTGTACTGTTAAAGTATTTAAAGCTCCTCCGATAAGGATGGATCCAAATGCAAATAAAAAAAGTATGACTTCTAGTTTTTTCTTATTTTTAAATACTGCCATAAGAGAAATCGATAAAGCTAATAAAATAGGAATGATGACAAGTATGACACCTAGTTGAATAAAATTTCTAAGTTCTAAGAAGAAAATTGAAAAGATTAGAGATATGAATAAAACGATAAAACCTTTTGTTAGTTTTGTCGTTTTTGGGAATTGTTTTTCCGTTTCTAAAAACTCAGTTGTAAATAATAATCCAAACACGGAAGTTAAATATATGGTAACAGGGAAAAGGTAGTTTTTCCAAGTATGAGAATTTCCTATCTCAATGTATTGCATAAACCCTGTTGAAAATGAATTGATAAGTAATACTGTAGCTAAATAAAAGAAGTAGAAAAAGAATTTTCGATATCTAAGTGTATGTGCTAAAAACAAACTAAAAAGAAACATCATGAATCCGGCACCGAAGTATGCGGCAAAGAAGATATCTTGTTTCTTTGAAAACGCGATAAAACTTCTAGAGTTGTAAACAGATACAAAATTAAAGATTGGATTTGCTGAATGTATTTTTACATAGATGGTTCTTGTTTCATCTGGTGATAATGTGATCGGAAAAGCTGGGATATGTGAATAGATAGGTTTGTTTCTTTGTAGAACCTGTTCTCCCGACCATTGAGTTATCCAATTTCCTTTGACTTGTGTATGGAGTTCAAAGACATCTACGACAGGGCTAGAGAAGTGTAAAAAAAATGTATGAGGTAAGTTACCATAATGTATGAGTGTGATTTTTAACCACAACGGATCTTTTGCACGTGGGAATGATATTGTAGCGTTTGGATTTGGTCGCCAAATTGTGTCTTCTCTTAAAATTCGATCCAAACTAGAATCTTTTTCTGGTACAATTACATATTCAAAATACTTACCGATGTCACGGTAGTTTTTAGATTCTTCTATGGAGAGGGGAAAGGACCAAACTGACTGGTTGATAAAAATAATGCTAACTATAGTTAGGAGTCGGTATAACAATTTCTTTGTGAAAGGTTTTTCTTTTTTCCTAACAGCACTTTCTTTTCTTAAAATGAATTCCTTTTGAAACCATCCACCCAAATTCGAGCCATTTTTTCCGAGACTTTCTTCCTTTGGGTTCTTGGCCGTTTGGCTCGGATTTCTTTGCGGAAAAACGGGTGAGAATGAGAAAAAGGAAAGCCAGTTTCGAAACATCTTCACTATAATAGGACGGAGATGGGAAAGAGAAAGTGAATTTCCAATAAAAAACTTGTAAGAAGAGCGCAGAATTAGCAGTCTAATGGTAAGAGTGCTAAAGCAGGGGAAACACGATGAAACAGTATGATTCTAACGTCCAGGGAGCCTTGGACATTGCGCAAACCGAAGCGATCAGGAGACAAAATACGGAAATCACTCCCTATCACTTGGTCTGGGGTTTTATGACCCTACCAACTTCAGTTTCCGGAAAAACATTAATTAAATATAAATCTACAGTGGATGATTTTTTAAAGAAACAAGCCAAAGCCTCGGGAGAGATCCCTTTCGAGTCCTTACGCACTTCTCCAAAATTGGCTCAGTGGTTTACTATGGCCTCTTCTCGAGCTGCTGAAAATGGCAGGGATGAGTTGAAAGAGGCCGATTTCCTAAAGTTTTTACCTCAGGTGCTTCCTGAATTAAAAATCAATTATGAAGATCTGCAAGTAAAGGAAACGGATGAAGAAGTTCCTAATTTTCTTGTGAATCTGAATGATTTGGCTCGAGAAGGAAAACTCGATCCTGTCATAGGTAGGAGTAAGGAAATTCGTTCTGTGATGGAAATTTTGGGACGAAGATCGAAAAACAATCCTGTGTTAGTTGGTAGTGCCGGCGTTGGAAAAACGGCTATCGTTGAAGGCCTTGCCGAACAAATTGTTAAAGGCCGGGTTCCCGATGTATTAAAAGGAAAAACAATTTTTTCTTTAGATATGGGTCAACTAATGGCGGGAACAAAATACCGTGGTGAGTTTGAAGAAAAATTAACTGCGATGCTTCGTTATATCAAAGGTCAATCAGGAGAAGCAGTTCTCTTTATCGATGAGATTCATCAATTAGTAGGTGCTGGTAAAACGGATGGAGCTATGGATGCGGCCAATCTTTTAAAACCAGCTCTGGCAAGAGGGGAACTACACTGTATTGGAGCCACAACCCAAGACGAATTTCAAAAATACATTTTGGGCGATCAAGCTTTGGAAAGAAGGTTTCGTGCGGTTCCTGTAAATGAACCCAGTAAGGAAGATGCAATCGAAATCCTTATGGGAATTCGCGATAAACATGAAATTCACCATGGAATCAAAATTTCTGATGAAGCTATTTACGCCTCGGTACTTTTATCAGACCAATACATTACCGATAAATTTTTACCAGACAAAGCCATTGACTTGGTAGATGAGGCCGCCTCTGCATTAAAACTATCTGCGGAAGCTATGCCTACTGAGCTTGTGGAATTAGAAAGCGAAATTCGCTCCAAAAAAATCTTTGCCCAAGTAGAAAAGAAAAATGAAGAGATCTTAAAGGAAATCGATGGTTTAGAAAAGAAATTCCAAGAAGGAAAAGTAATTTGGGAAAAGGAAGTCAATTCTTTGAAACAAATTGCTTCTATCAAAAATAAAATTGATCGGGTAAAATTTGATTTGGATGCAGCCCAACAAAGAGCCGACTATACAGAGGCTTCTCGATTAAAATATGCGGTCCTTCCGGAGTTAGAAAAAGAGTTAAATAATTTTCAGAACAGTTGGATTTTGGAAAGAAATCATATAGCGGCTGTTATTTCGAGGCAAACGGGGATTCCAACTGAAAAGATTTTAAAAACAAAACAAGACCACCTACTGCATTTGGAAGAGGATCTCAATACCGCAGTGTATGGACAAACGGAGTCCATTCGCGAAATTGCAGATACCTTACTTACATCCTATGCAGGAATTTCTTCTGAATCACGACCGCTCGGTTCCTTTTTATTAAAAGGCCCAACGGGTGTGGGAAAAACAGAAACGGCTAAAGCCATTGCAAAATTTTTGTTTGATCAAGAAACTAATTTGGTTCGGTTGGACTTAAGTGAATATTCCGAAAAACATTCTGTCGCAAAACTGATCGGTGCACCGGCCGGGTATGTAGGTTATGACGAGGGCGGAATCCTAACAGAAGCTATTCGGAGAAAACCGTATTCCGTAGTTCTCTTTGATGAAGTAGAAAAAGCACATCCTGACTTTTCTGATATATTACTTCAAATTTTAGATGAAGGTCGATTGACAGACAATAAGGGTCGGACAATTAACTTCAAGAATACCATTCTGATTTTGACAACTAATTCTAAAAATATAGAAGCAGACTTCAAACCAGAAGTATTAGGAAGGTTAGATGCAATTTTGACCTATCATTCATTAGATTCTTCGATTATGGAGAAACTAATCGAAAAACAACTCCGCCAGTTGAATGAAAGGTTGAAGGTAAAAGGGATTGTAATCGAACTTTCAGAGAGTACGGAACATATTCTGCGAGAACAAGGGTTTGATCCAAAATTTGGAGCAAGGCCACTCGCTAGTGTTTTTAATCGTGTTGTGAATCGACCGTTGGCCAAAGAGATCCTCTCCGGTTCCATGGGGGAGGGTAAATACAGGGCCGATTGGAACGGAGAACAATTACAGTTTGTTTCCATTCCTGAATTTGCCGGATCCAAATCCTAATTTCTGGAAAAATATTGAAGTGAACCCAGCTATGGTTTTACCATGGTTGGGACTTTTTAGTCTAAAGATTACTTTATGTCAAACTTAAACATCACATCCACCTTACAGTCAAACCAGTCCATTTCAGTTCCTCAGTTAGGACTTGGAGTTTGGAAGTCTCGACCCAAAGAGTGTTTTGAAGCTGTAAAATCGGCATTATCCTTTGGCTATCGGCATATTGATACTGCAGCCATTTATGGAAATGAATCGGATGTGGGGGCAGCGATTAAGGAAAGTGGTGTGAGTCGAAGTGATATCTTCCTTGTCACAAAACTTTGGAACGCTGACCAAGGATATGATACCGCCTTGCAGGCGATAGATGTTTCGCTGAAAAAATTAGGAACCGATTATGTGGATATGTATTTAATTCATTTTCCTGTTTCCGGAAAACGAAATGAGTCTTGGAGGGCCTTGGAAAAAATAAAAGCTGAGGGAAAAACAAAATCCATCGGAGTCAGTAATTTTATGGTTTCACATTTGGAAGAACTCTTAAAAGAAACTGGGACGGTTCCTGCAATGAACCAAGTGGAATACCATCCCTTTTTACAGGACCCCAAATTAAAAGAATACTGTATTCGAAATGGAATCCTGCTAGAAGCGTATAGCCCATTAGCACATGGGCAAAAATTAGAAGATCCAAAAATCACTCAATTGGCAAATCGTTATCACAAGTCGAATGCACAAATATTGATTCGGTGGTCTTTACAAGCAGGTCATGTGGTCATTCCAAAATCAAAAAACCCTGATCGCATTAAAGAGAATGCTGATGTCTTCGATTTTGTTTTATCGGATGCGGATATGAAGGAAATTTCCAGTTGGAATGAAGATTTTCGAACTTGTTGGGATCCCACTACTGTAGAGTGATGGATATCCCAATCTTTAGCTTATTTTTTATCAAAAACAAGGACGGCAGATTGTCTGTTGTCCTTGGTGCCTAAATATCCATAACCGAATGGGAAGGGGAGAGTCTCGTCATTTGTCAAAACACTTAAGTTCTTAAGTTCTGGTTGGACTTCAGGAAGAACCGCTCCCGATAGATTCCATGATCTTTCATACCTACCAAAAACTTGGCGTTTCCAGGTTTCTTCTGGAAAAAAACGAATAGGAAACCCCGATTCATCTTGGACTACAAACTCTGCATTCTTTAGGAACAGGTCCCTAACTAACCTTCTTTTTTCACCATGAAACAAATATTCTGCTGATTTTGTAAAGATTCCTACATTTGTTAGTTCTGAAAAGTATTCATACAATCCGTCGCCTGGCACACCTTCATTACCTATTAAGAATATTTTAAAGTATGTAAGTGTTTCTTTTTTCTTTAGTTTTGTATCATAAAGGAAAATTGTGAATCCTTTATAGGTAATTCCTTTACCGATAATCTCTTCTTCTTTTGAATCTAGGATTTCTTTTCCCATTCTACGTAAGAAGGCAACAAATACTGGATAGGCTCCATTTAATTCTTTTTTTTTGGTCTCTTCCTTCATTTTCCGGTAAGTGAAATAATTTCTGCCAGCCAAGTGGTCTGACAGATTTCGAATGCCTTGTTTTACAATTAGTTTCTCTTTATCAGTTAGAGAAGAATATTGGTTGGGATAACCTGGATCTTCCAATCCGAATAATATATAACGTTCTGACTGAGGGTAAAACGAAAACAAGTTCAGAACGTCGATTCCACTAAAAGGATAAATGACAGTTTTTACATTAGGGTTGTAATCTTTTCCTTTAAGATATTGGGTAATCGTATCTTTAGTGTTTGTTAGTTTATTCCAACTGAGATCCATCTCATTTTTATGGAGTGGATCTTGATTGGAAAGGCCAGCCCATTCATCATAAACTTGCGTTTCTTGAAAGGCGGTTTCTGTTTTCTTCTCTTGGATTTGGCATTGGAGAGAAAAAATCAATAAGAAGAGGATCGTTTTTTTTGTCATAAGTTTCGGAATGTATCAGGGACAATCTGTAAGAAGACTGTTTCCAGACATCCCTTTTCACTGGTAGTTTTGGATTTTTATGAACGGTAAATTCGATCTTCTTTGATTTTGGCAAAAAAAAACCGGCCCGGGAAACCCCGAACCGGTCAATGGTTCCTAAAAAGAAAGCCGTATTTGTTTATTCTCCGACTGCAACATCTCCGTCTGCTTCGGTTGAGAAACTAACTGGTTGTTTTGATTTTGTTTCTTTAGTTTCTTTTGGGTCCCTTTCAATGGATTTTACTTCCCTTGTTTGGATCTTTGCCTGGTCCACAAGAGGAAGTCCATTGAGATCCCGAACTTGGTTCTCAATTTTAAATGCGATATCTGGGTTTTCGAGAAAGAAATTTCTAACTTGTTCCTTTCCTTGTCCGATTTTTTCTCCACCATAGGAATACCAAGATCCCGCTTTTCCAACAAGGTCATGGCGAACGGCAAGATCGATCAGAGAACTTTCTTTGTTGATTCCTGTCGCATACATGATGTCAAACTCTGCTTGGCGGAAAGGTGGAGCGCATTTGTTTTTCACCACTTTCACTCGCACCCGGTTCCCGATAGGTTCTTCTTTTTCTTTCAGAGTTTCGATACGACGAATGTCCAATCGGATGGATGCATAGAATTTTAAAGCATTCCCACCAGTGGTGGTTTCTGGACTTCCAAACATCACACCGATCTTCATACGGATCTGGTTGATAAAAATAACAGTGGTATTGGATTTGGAAATGGTTCCCGTGAGTTTACGAAGGGCTTGGGACATGAGTCGGGCTTGCAAACCCATATGTGAGTCTCCCATGTCTCCTTCGATTTCGGCTTTTGGAACTAGGGCTGCAACCGAGTCGATTACGATAAGATCAATCGCGTTGGAGCGAACCAAGGATTCACAAATTTCTAGAGCTTCTTCCCCATTGTCGGGTTGGGCTACGAGTAGGTCGTCTACATTGACCCCTAATTTTTTAGCATAAGCTGGATCGAGAGCATGCTCTGCATCGATAAAAGCGGCAATTCCCCCTTTTTTTTGCGTTTCTGCAATGGCAGAAAGGGTGAGTGTTGTTTTACCCGAAGACTCTGGTCCATAAATTTCTAGGATTCTACCGGACGGAAATCCGCCTATTCCCAAAGCAATGTCTAGATCCAAAGATCCAGTGGATACAACGCTCATTTCTGCCATACGTGTATCTGCCCCAAGGCGCATAATGGAACCTTTACCGAATTGTTTTTCGATTTGGCCGAGCGCCGCGTCAATGGCCTGCTTTCTTTGGTCGGTTTCTTTTTCTTGAGCCTTGTCAGCTTTCTCTTTTTTCATGAATCAAACGTTCTCCTAAAATCGGTGTTCCGAAAGACTGGGTAGGGGACTAGGTCAGCTGGTTTCAAAAAAAATCTTCTGAACCGACTCTTTCAAGGATGAACCCATCCCTCCCGAATTCCACTCTTTTTCTCTTCCGGATTGGTTCCAGTATGCATGAGACCTGGGACAAATGAGAAGGAGGAGGGAATTTTTTCTGGATTATGTCTTTTTTTTCCGTTTTCAACACTAAACAAAATGTAAGTACTTGTATAGTATTTTTTTGCCGTAGGAGAAAGAAAACTTTGCCGATAGTTTCTCTGTATGACACTGCCAGCTCTTGAAGTCCAAATTCCCGACCATTTTCCACAAGCCATGGCTGAACTTTTTCGTAGTTATCGAACGTATCTAAAAATTGAAAAAAACTATTCGGAACATACACTTTTTGCTTATTTACGTGATTTGAAATTTTTCTTTGAGTTTTGCCTGAAAGAGGAAATTGATATTTTAACCGTTGATGTATTGGATGTGCGTGCTTATTTTGCTGACTTAAAAGCTTCCAAAAAACAAGACAAACGAACACAGAGTCGTAAACTATCTTCTCTAAGAACCTTTTATAAATTTTTATTTCGAGAAGAAAAAATCGGAGCAAACCCTATCTTACAGGTGAGTTTCCCAAAAACCAAAAAGAAGTTACCTAAAAATTTTTCACAAATAGAAACAGAAGACATTCTCGACTACGAAGATGGGGAAAAAGCGGAAGTTTTAGGAAAAAGAGACAAAGCCATTGTCGAAGTATTATATAGTACTGGCCTTCGGGTTTTTGAGTTAGTGAATGCCAAGTTAAGCGATCTCAATCACGAATTAACATCACTCAAAGTAATGGGAAAACGCCGGAAAGAACGTTTTGTGTTTATTGGTGAAGAGGCACAAAGTGCACTGAGAGAGTATTTAGAAGAGAGAGGCACAACAGGGCCTGAGGAAATCTTTTTAAACCAACGTGGTGGTAAATTAACAACACGTGGGATTCGTTATATTCTTTCTGAACGTAGAGCGGTGATGGGAATGGAAAAAGCGATCACTCCTCATAAGTTCCGTCATACTTTCGCTACTGATTTATTGAATGCCGGTGCCGACATTCGCGCCGTACAAGAGTTACTTGGCCATTCTTCTTTATCCTCCACACAAGTATATTTAAGTGTATCGAGAGATCGTTTAAAGGAAGTGTATCGGAATGCACATCCTCATGCGAAGAAATAGGATTGGTTTTTCGCGCGTGAATAGAATCACCCCGCCCTGAATTGAGGGAGGGGAACTAGACCCGCCGCCCAATAACTTCTCTCTACCACAAAATCAGCTTTTACGAAACTAATTCCCCCACTTCCTTGAAAAAACTTCCCATAAGTTCATATTTAGGAATGTTTATTCTGATAAATATAGTTGACTATAAAAATATGGCTGACTTTATTTATTTGTGCCTAAAGGTTTAGATAAACATTTCGATCCAATTCTTTCCTTCCCATTGAAGGAGATAAAATTTGCTAAAACAAGAACCAATTTAACCTTCGCTTTCTTAAAAGAATTAGAATCGAAATCTTTTGAAGAAATCAAAATCAAAGAACTTTGTCAAATTGCTGAGGTTTCAGAACCGACCTTCTATAATTATTTTCCAGAGAAGGGTGATTTGATCCTCCATTACATTCAAATTTGGAGTTTACAGGTCTCTGTTTTTGTCCATGAGAAAAGATTGTCTGGATCTGGACTCGGAATACTTTCCGCTTTATTTAGATATACGGCAAAGGAATCCAAAAAAAATCCTAGAATCCTTTTGGAAATTATATCCTTTCAGGCAAGGACTCGGAAATCGATAACTCAACCAAAACTTACAAGAGCCGAACGAGTGTTACTCTTTCCCGATAGTGTTGGAATTGAAAACTTGGAAGCACTTGGGGTAGAAGGAATCATTCGAAAAGCAATGTCGGTCGCGGCCGAAAATGGCGAACTCCCGGCTTCAACTGATTGGAAATCCCTTTCTTTGTCGATCGCCTCTTGTTTTTTCGGAGTTCCCATTCTCTCTTTTCAGCTAAACCAAAATTTAGAAAAATTATGGCTTGAGTCTCTCTATTATTTATGGAGGGGCGCTGGTGGAAAAGTGTAAGTTAAAATAAAAATATTACATTTTAATATAAGTATATAAGGAGTTAATGATGAAGTGGTTTGATCATAAATGGATACTTTTATGGGTCGGTGCGATTTTACTTGGTTTTACTGGAATGAATTGGAACATTCCTATTTTTGCCTGGATTGCCCTTGTTCCTTTTTTGCGTTATGTCCGACTTGGGTATTCTATTTTTACCCTGCTTGTGGCGCTTATCGTCATTCAAACTGCTTCTACCATGCGGATCGTCTCAGAGCCATTTCATTTCTGGATAGCGATCCTCTCTGGAATCCAAGGTGGTATTGTTTTCACTTTTATACTTTGGATTTGGAACAAGCTTAGAATTAAATTTCCAAAACAGATATCTCCTATCTTGAGTTTTGCATTTTTATTTACCATTATTGAATGGATAGGTGGTTATGGTTCCGAATTAGGTGTTTGGGGAATGATCGCTAATAGTCAAGTGAATGATATAATTTTACTCCAATCCGCCTCTATATTTGGAGCCACTGGAATTAGTTTTCTTATTTATCTAGTGAATGCAAGTATCGAACAATCTCTATCTGAATTTATTTCTGAATCTAACATTTCCAAATCTTCCAAATATTTATTATCCACTTGTGCCATACTCCTCGTTGGTTTGTCCTTTTATGGAACAGTTCGACTTACCATTCCCATCGAAGGAAAAAGTATCAAAGTGGGAACTGTAACTTCCAAAATGGAAATTCAAACCATTTGGTCAGACCCTATTCAAAATCAAAAAAATACCGATCTTGTTTTTGATCGAACCAAACAGGCCGCCGAGGAAGGTGCAAAGGTTGTTGTGTGGAATGAAGGAGCTATCCTTGTCCATAGAACAGAAGAGGATTCGTTTTTAAAAAAAGTTTCAGCCTTGGCGAAAGAAAAAAATATCGAAGTGATCGCCGCTTATATAGTCCCATTAAAGGAAAAAGAATTCTTTATGGAGAATCAGTTGCATTGGGTTGGTAATGATGGATCCACACGCCAGATTTATTTCAAACAATTCATTCCGCCGGGTGAACCAATCTCAAAGCACCCTTCTGAGATCCAAGCCATTCAAACAGATTGGGGAAATATGTCTGTAGCAATTTGTTATGATTTTGATAGTCTCCAACTAACTCAAAAACATTCCGAATTAGGAACAGGAATCACTTTTATCCCTGCTTCTGATTGGAAAGGAATCAATCCTTTTCACACAGAAATGGCTGTCCTCCGTGGAATCGAAAATGGAACGTCTATTGTTCGTTCTACTAGAGGTGCTATAAGTGGGATTTATGATGTTTATGGTCGGGCAAAAGGAACACTAGATTATTATGAGGAGAATGATGGCGTTTTGGTTGCATCCGTACAAACGACCTCCATCCCAACTCTCTATAACCAATTGGGAAATTGGGTGGTGGGTATGGGCTTTTTATATTTTACCATTTGTGGATTTTCCATTTTAGCGATTCGAATTAAAAATAGGAACTAACAAGGATATATGGAATCGATTCAAAATAGAGATTTTCTGGTTAGAAATTTTCTAAATATTTGATTGAATTAAATTCCAATTTTGTCATGATTTGTAGTCTGTGAATTCCTGAATTCCCTGAGGGAATTTACAAAGGATGGTTTGATGACTTTAGTCGCTGATAAATCCATTTTGCTCGTCGAAGATGAGGCCGTTCTCGCAATGTTTGAGAAAAACCAGCTGGAACAAGGGGGTTACAACGTAACGCATGTTACGAATGGTGAAAATGCCATCCAACTCATCATCCGAGAAGAAAAACCATTCGATTTGATCCTCATGGACATTGACTTAGGTAAGGGTCTCGATGGAACACAAACCGCTACAGAAATACTAAATCATAAAGAAATTCCCGTTGTTTTTCTCTCCTCACATACAGAGAGAGAGATTGTAAAAAAAACAGAAACCATCACTTCCTATGGTTATGTAGTAAAAAACTCTGGATTTACTGTTCTCGATGCTTCGATTAAAATGGCGTTCAAACTGTTTGAAGCAAACGAACTTACTAAAAGTAAAAAAGAACATCTGGAAACCGTATTACATTCAATAGGTGACGGTGTGATTGCTACTGATGGCGATGGCAAAGTCATTCGTATGAATCCCATTGCTGAAAAACTAACCGGTTGGACTCACGATGAAGGAGTTGGTCTCGGTATCAATGAAATATTCAAAATTGTGAATGTTAAAACTCGCCTTTTAGTAGAAAATCCTGTAGATATTGTTTTGCGAACGAATTCAATTGTTGGACTCGCCAATCACACAGTTCTTCTTTCTCGAGACGGATCAGAATATCAAATTTCTGATTCGGGATCACCTATCAAAGATTTAAATGGGGATACTCGAGGTGTTGTCCTTGTCTTTAGAGATATCACTGCTGAATACAATATTCAAAGCCATATTGCAAAACAAGCAAACATGCTCAATAACGTCTTGGATGCAGTGATCGGAACCGATTTTAATCATAAAATTAACTATTGGAACAAAGCGGCAGAAAAAATCTATCTTTGGAAAGCGGAAGAAGTGATTGGAAAATCCGTAATGGAGGTTCTCAAAACAGATTATATCAATCTTTCCAGAGACCAGGTGATTCAAAGGGTGAATTTAGAAGGTAGTTTTATTGGGGAAGTGGTTCAGTATGCAAAGGATGGAACCATTCGAAACATTGAAGTGAACCAAGTCCTTTTGGATGATGAAAGTGATTTACCAATAGGATATATCGCTGTAGGTAGAGATATATCCGATAGATTGAATGCTCTTCGGAGAGTCAAAGAATCGGAGGCCAAACTTACACAAATCATTGAGTCTGCAATGGATGCGATCATCAGTATTGACCAATCCAAAAAAATTATACTCTTCAATGGAGCTGCTGAAAAAATGTTTGGATACCAATCATTGGATATCATTGGTCAACCATTAGACCGGTTGATTCCCATTGATTTTCGTAGCCAACATGACAATCATATTGATTCATTTTCGAATACAGGCGTGAGTCGAAGAGCCATGGGAGCTCTTGGTCAGATCCGCGGACTTCGAGCCAATGGGGAAGAGTTTCCCATTGAAGCTTCTATTTCTCAGATTTCTGTAAAAGAGGAAAAATTATTTACGGTAATTTTACGAGATGTGAGCGTCCGAAATCATTCAGAATCAAAAATCCAAAAGTTATTACATGAAAAAGAAAATATATTAAAAGAAATTCACCATCGAGTGAAAAATAATATGAGTTCCATTTTTACATTGTTAACTCTTCAGGCAAGATCACAGTCAGAAAGTTCTGTTCAAACGATTTTGTATGAAGCTGCTGGGCGTGTTAAAAGTATGATTGTTCTTTATGATAAATTATATCATTCAGAAACAGATAATACCGTCTCTCTACAAGATTATTTTCCAGCCATCTTCAATGAGATTGTTTGTATTTTTCCAAAGAACGTAGAAGTAAAAATGAACATTCTTGAGGAACCAATCGAGTTAAGTGCTAAACTCCTTTCTTCTTTAGGAATCATCCTGAACGAACTTATCACAAATTCAATGAAACATGCATTTAATGAAATTTCAAATGCAGAGATTGGTCTCAATATCTTTCGCAAAGAAAAAAAACTATATTTGGAATATTCTGATAATGGAGTTGGAGTTCCGGAAACAGTATCATTTGAACATTCACCTGGATTTGGTTTACAATTGATTGGAATGCTTGTCGATCAAATTGAAGGCAAAATTAGCATCGTTAGACAACCAACGCCTAAGTTTCTTTTAGAGTTAGCGGTTTGATCCATTCTAAGTCCAACTTGGTATTTGTTTAATTTTTAAACTCTTCGTTTGGAATTATTGTTTACCATACTTAGGCTTCGGCTCCTATTCTCACATGGGCCAACTTCAATTTTTTGTTGTTTTATGTTATGCAATTCCTGTTCTTGCGATTTTATTTCCAATCGGACTTTCTTTCTCTTATATTTTTAAGATCACTGGCCTTGACCGCCCGTCCAATCGAATCAATAACTACTTAGGTTATTTTTGGTATCGTTCTTTTTTCATTCTTACGGGAAGACAGTTACAATTTGAACTGGGCGACTGGGATCCCAATGGTCATAATCGATTTTTAATTTGTAATCACACCAATGCAATGGAAGTCCCACTCATTGTTTCATTACCTTATCTATCAAAATCCAAAGATGTAAAATTATCATATTTAGGCGGAGATATCATTCAGAGATACAAAATCATTCCGCTGATGATGCACAAAACGATTGTAGAAGCAGTCATTTATTCTGAAAAAAAACCAAACTTTCGAAATTTTAAAACGGATGTGCTTAGAGTCTTAAAAACAAGATCTATTTTTTTATACCCTGAGGGGGAACGAACTTTTACGGAAGAAATCAAACCGTTTCAAACGGGTGTGATGAAAATTGCATATAAATTTCATGTGAATTTGGATGTATTTGTTGTGAGTGGAATGATGGGTTATTCCAGTTTACCAGAATATTCACATCTTAAAAAATCAAAAACTGTTTACTTCCATTTTTGTGGATCTATTAAAGCAAAGGACTACGACACATTTGAGTCTTATCTATCCGCCGCAGAAACATTAATGAAAAATAAAAAAAAGGAAATCGAAGCCATAGAAAAATCCGCCGTAGCAATAAACTAACGACGAATTATAGTTATGTGATCTTTATTTAGATAGGGTTTTTGTGTAGGCTACAAGTTGGTCGAGGGCGGCACCCCATCCATCCAAAAATCCCATTTCTTCGTGTTGTTTTCTCGTTTCAGGGTCTTTGTGTTTTGCAACTGCTTTGTATTTTGTGGAAGTACCTAATGATTCCATGGTGACAAAGGCAGTCATAAAACTATTTCCAGATGGTCTGTATCCAGGAAGTAAACTATCGGTAAAAACTAGTTTCTTTAGATAATCAATTTCCAAAAAACATCCGGTGTTTGGAAATTGATTTCCTTCCGGTGACTCCATCATTGTATAAAACTCTCCACCAGGTTTTAAATCAATTTTACAATCGATGGTTTTCCATGGAGCTGGAGTAAACCAATGGACAAGCTGTTCTGGTTTTGTCCATGCATTCCAAACTGCCTCCACTGGTACTTCAACAATTCTTTCCAACACCAAATCCAATTCGGGATTGAATGTTTCATTTGATTCTTTACTCATATTTTTTCCCCTTTGTTTTTAATAAGAATGAGTCCAACTGGTTCAGCCTTGTTTCCCATAAAGATTTTTGAACCTGCAACCAAGATTCCATCACTGAAAATGGATTAGGATTTAGAAAACAGACACGTACCCTTCCCGTCTTCTCCGTATAGATCAGCTGAGAAGATTCCAATATATCCAAATGTTGCATAAACGAAGGCATAGCCATAGAAAAGGGTGCGGCTAAATCGCTGACACTGGCCGGTCCGATCCCCAATCTCTCGATCACTTGACGCCTGGTTGGGTCTGAGAGGGCGTGTAAGACCACATCTATATTGTAGGTTCTTTTGACCATAGAGGCATTTTATTCGATGATAATACTTAGGTCAACACCTAAGTATTAATTTTATGGTACAAAAGTTAGTTTTCTAAGGGAATCCATTCCATTTGATGGGAAAGGTAAGTTGATGAAAAAATCAAATCTCGAACAAAAGAAAGTCAGTGTAGAAATCCGCCGCCTTTCAAAATCCTTTCCCTATGTTTTGAAATGGTCGTTCATACTTGGATTTATATCTCTACTTGTGGGTTCGGCCTCAGCTTTCTTTTTAATGGCACTGGAACAAGTAACTCAGTTTCGGGAATCGAAATTATGGTTGGTCTATTTTCTCCCTTGTGCCGGATTTCTCATTGGTTGGTTTTATTTTCATTTTGGGAAAAATGTAAATAAGGGGAATAATTTACTCTTAGAAGAAATCCATTCTCCGACTTCTATCATTCCGATCCGTATGTCTCCTTTTGTATTGTTGGGTACTCTTGTGACCCATCTATTTGGTGGATCTGCTGGAAGGGAAGGGACTGCTGTCCAAATGGGGGGATCGATTGCGCACCAATTGGTTCGTTTCATTCCTCTGAACATCAAAGAACAACAAACATTGATTATACTCGGAATGAGTTCAGGATTTGCTTCTGTTTTTGGAACTCCTTTTGCCGCGGCTGTTTTTTCGATTGAGGTTTTGCGGATTGGAAGTTATCGATTGCGATTGATTGTTCCGTCTTTAGTGACGGCCTATCTCTCCCACTGGGTCTGCTTGTTTTGGGGAGTGGAACATTCCCACTATCCACAAATTCCATTTGATTTAACAGGAATCATTTTTGTTTATTTGATCCTTCTCGGCATTTCCTCCGGATTGGTTGCTAAACTATTCAGTTGGTCTCTCCATAAACTTTCAGAATTATTTCATAGATGGATTAATTTTCCGCCCTTGCGACCTTTCTTCGGAGGGATCATAGTGGCTTTGTTATTTGTCATTGGACTGAACCCCATTTATTTTGGGTTGGGTCTTCCTACCATTCAATCAGCATTTGTTGATCCATTGCCCGTTGAGACGTTTTTATTTAAATTGTTCATCACTGTGATTACCATTGGGTCTGGTTTTAGGGGTGGTGAGGTGACCCCTCTTTTTTTTATTGGAGCAAGCCTGGGGAATCTATTTGGTTATTTGGATCCTACACACTTATCTTTGTTTGTTGGCATCGGTTTTATTTCCGTATTTGCAGGTGCTACGAATACTCCCTTTGCTTGTGCGATTATGGGTATGGAATTATTTGGATGGGAATCTGGAATTTTCTTTTTGGTCACAGCCTGGATTTCCTATGTCTGTTCCGGCCATATTAGTATCTACACTTCACAAAGAATCGGACGTACCAAGTTCCTGAGCCCATCGTCTGATCTTAATAAAAAAATTTCCGATTTGTTTAAATAGTTTTTGAATAAAATTTTCGTTTACGTATTTTTTTGTTTTTTTGCAATAAACTCGTGTTTATTGGTCAAATAACAAAGACGAGGGGATATATTTTGTTTTTTTTGTGTCCATTTGGTTTCGATTGAAATCCAAAAAATGATTAAAATCAAATGGATCAATTTCATTCTTAATCTTTGCACTTTATCTTTTGTGACATTTCCGTATGTATATCTCTAGAATTAGGCAAAATCCTATTTAATTTTCTAAAATTCTAATTTTGTTTTTACAAATTTGAAAATGAAGTTAATCTGAGTTGTTTCTTGTTTTACAAGGTCATTCGGAAAAAAATATGAAAACCATTATTACACTTTTTACCATCTTTTTTCTATCCTTTCAATGCAGTCGATTTCAGTTCGGATCCAACCAAACAAAAGACGAAACAGCCGGTGCCGTCATCACTTTCTTACAAGGTACCATTCTGATCAGCACGCAGGGAAAAGAAATTCAGGCCAAACTGGGGGACGTGATTCGTCCGGGAGATCGCATCGTCACAAAACTAGGGCGGGTGGATTTACAAACGTATCGTGGCGAAGTGATTCGCATTAAAGACAACTCGGATGTTTTATTTCGAGAAATCGCTGGACAAAGTCGCCAAAACACCGACATCCATTTGTGGGCAGGAAACCTCCTCGTAAAATCAGTAAAATTAAAATCGGGTCAAAACCTTTCTGTAACATCACCTACTATGGTTGCGGGAGTTCGTGGGACAGTGTTTTCTTTTGAACTAGAGAAAGGGTCTGTACCTAAGGTGAAAGTTTATGAAGGGGCTGTAGCCGTTGCTTTTAAAACTTCACCAAAATTAATAGAAATCAACGAAGGCCTCTCTAAAGAAAATTACAATCGTTTGGTGAAGACATTGGAAGAGAACGAAGTGGTTTTGGAGCCGGGGGAATGTTTAGAAGTCAATCCTAACTTAAATGAATTGGTTTATTTGATTAATGCTAAGGTAGCGGCTGGTACACTTTCTGGAGACGAATTATCGGGTTTTATCGATTTTGATTCTGGATTGTCTAAGGCTGGTAGTGCTGTCACACCGCAAGAAAAAGCCGAAGCAGAAACGTTAGTTGTGATTCCTTCAGAGACAGTAAAAAAACAAATCGAGTCGCAAAACACAAATTCTACAGAGGCTGTTACTACGACGATTGCAAAAGAACACGAAGAAAAACGGTTTGAAGCATTGAATAAAATCACTGCTGATGCAGAAAAAACCGGTTTGGACAATGAGGAAGAGATCCATAACCATTATAGTGTTTTAGAAACCATCCACAAATCAAATGGGGAAATTCTTTCTGGGGCCGTCGTCGCTCAGTTAGGTGATATTTTTATTGTTCATTCAACAAAAGGAGTCTTTCAGTTAGAAATGAACGATATTGAATACGTGGAATACAAAAACTTCAAAGTCAAAACGAAGACAAAAAAATAAGAGGATTTCCATCGAGGGGGTTCTTTGGGAAACCCCCCTTAAAAATGGAAAGAGCGGTAAATCCCTTAATGGACTCTGCCTTTGATCCATTTTTAAAAAATAACAGTGGTCATAAGGTGGATTATCGGTGGGGTTTTGCCAATGAAGTTTGTTTTCCTGTCGCTTTACATACCTGCCGACCGATTGAATGAGACAAATGAACACAGTGCACTTAGGTCACCTCTCCCTCGTTTTATCTCCCTCGTAGATCTACCAAACTCTTTGTTCTCGTGCTTCGTTTCAGCCCGAAATCAATTGGGAACTTCAACCCAGAATTCAAAGGTAGAAATGGTAATATATTTACAAAAATTTTATGAACCATAAGATCGATCCTTATGAGTATACGACAAAGGGTCTCTCTATCCATCGCCGGTATTTTATTTATAGGGTTTTTGATACTAACCACATTTCAAATCTATCGCACAATCACAGACCTCAATGCCGAAATCAAAGAGAATTCAAAAATCACTTCTGAAAAATGGTCCTATGAAATCCAAGAACATCTAAATGCAATGATGGGAGTGATTCGGGGATTTCGTTTTGCCTTGTTTTATGCATCCCCGCCTCGAGAATCTATGATCAGTAGTATGAGAGAAATCTTGGAAAGGAACGAAGATATATTCGCCATCTGGTTATGTTATGAACCGAACGCTTATGAAGGAAGAGATGCGGCCTTCGTCGGCAAACCAGGCCATGATAAAACAGGTAGGTTCATTCCTTATTTACATAGAACTGCTGATGGCAAAATCAATTTTGAGCCATTAGTCGACTATGACAATCCAAACGGGGCCGGTGATTATTATAACCAAGTAAAAAAATCAAATAAAGCAAAGGTCTTTGGTCCTTACGAATATTTGGCGGGAGGGAAAAAAATTCAAATGATATCTCTTGTGGTTCCTATTTATCCTAAGGGGAAATTTATGGGAGCTGCTGGTATCGATTTAGATGTCAGCACATTACAGGAAAAAATTGGGGATACACGTCCATTTCGTGGCCAAGGGCATATTGCCTTTATTTCGTCTGATGGAACTTATGTGATGTATGGGCAGGATCAAACCAAACTTGGTAAAAAAATAGAAAACCCTGATCATTTGAAATTTTATTTAGAAAATTTAAAATTAGGAAAAATGTTTACAATCCAACATGATGGTTACACAAACTATTTTTCCCCGTTTCATATTGGTAAAGATCCTCAATTTTGGGCGCTTCAGATTAGTATTCCTGATTCCATTTTTAGTGATCAAATTACTAAAGTTATCCTTAGTTCTACTTTGATATCAGTTGCAATTTTGTTTGTAGTTTTATTTTTCTTAAATTTTGTATTTAAGAATCAAATCAGTCTTCGTTTGGAAAAGGCAATGGATTTTTCTTCTCAAATTGCGAATGGAAACCTCGCTATCAACGCGGAAGAAATCAATCAAGATGAAATTGGAAGTTTGTTACATTCGATGAATCGAATGAAAAATAGTTTGGTTTCTATCATTGGTGATATCAAACAAACAGTAGAAAAGTTGGGTAACCAATCGAATACGATGGCATCCACTTCCCAAAATTTATCAGACACTTCACAGACACAAGCTTCTGCTGCCGAAGAATCTTCTGCTGCCGTGGAAGAGTTGTCTGCATCGGCAGAAAACGTTGGTAAGTCGATGGAAGATGCTGTTGTTAAAATGAAAGAAATTGATAAGTCCGTGTTAACTTTAAGAGAAGAAGTTCAAAATATTAATAAAGAAATGGAATACCTTGCAAAATTTGCATCGGAATCCAGAGAACACGCTGTTGTTGGTGAAACTGCAATGAACGAATCTACACGGGCCATGGAAGACATAGGTGAAAAAGCAGAACGAATTAGTGAAGTATTGGATATCATCACTGAAATTTCAGAAAAGACCAATTTGCTTGCGTTAAATGCGGCGATTGAGGCTGCTCGAGCAGGGGAAGCTGGTAGAGGGTTTGCAGTAGTTGCCGAAGAGATCGGAAAACTCGCTCTACAAACTGGTGCTTCAGTAAAAGAGATTGGGGATCTTGTGATATCAACAAATTCTGCAGTGGAGAATGGAAATAAAAAAGTAACTGAAGCTGCACAAGTTTTGAATCTACTCAATAGTCGTGTGAAAGAGTTTGAAACTTCTGCAACTAGGGTGCTCGGTTCTGTATTACTTCAAGAGAACAATGCAAGGGACATCGCTCAAAATTCGAACCTGCTCACTAACCTAAACTTACAAATTGAAGATGCTGTTTTTGAACAGAAGAGGGCAACAGAGGAAATTTCGAAGACAATTATCAGTATTTCTAACGGAACCCAAGATGTTGCTACTGGATCAGATCAATTGACTATTGTATCTGCGGAAATTGCTTCCCAGGCTTCCTATCTTTCTACTCAAGTGGAAAGATTCAAACTCAAATAAATCGAAATCAAATTTTGCTTACAGAATCAAGGTCAAATCTTAGACCTTGATTCTAATGTTTTTAGTAATCTCCTAAATCGCAAATACAGTTTGGAATGTTGCCATTGTTGCCGTGGGGCTTAAATCGTATCTATGAAGTGGATCTGGTTCATTTGGATTGTTTTTTTGGTTCCTAATTGCATCACCAGCACGAATCACAGTGGCGCCAAACCAGAAGGAAACATTTTCGAATGGCGTGATGATATAAATAAAGTTTAGTTCCGTTGCTACAAGTTTTCCTAAGTGTGGTTTGGTGACATTGTATGCATCTGTATTATAGTAATCTTCTGTGGAAGCAGTTTCTCCCGTTGCTTTACTACCGGCTACATAGTTATTATTATCATAATACCCATCTTGTAATTTAACCTTATAATACCAGTGTGGGTTTAATATAAAAGTTCCATAATTAGAAGTTTCATATTTCAAATGTAACGAATAATCTTTGATGTTTTGCCAAAAAACAAGTCCTGAGTTTCCATTTCCTGCAAAAGGCAACGATCCACCGGCCATACGTCTTGTCGCGAACAGCGGATTATAAGTTCCTACGCTCGAATCGTTACGATTTGGATCTCCTGATGCTTGGACATATTGTACGCCAATCCGAAATTCTTTTACCGGAGTGTATCCAAGTTGAACGGCTACTATATTTGCTTTGTATCGAACAGCCTCTGACAAAGGAGGTGGCTCCCCAGTTTTTTGGTTTGTTGAATAGGTACCATTTTGGTTCAGCCAATCGGGTGTAACTCGTTCTCCTGTAAATCCTGTTTGCCAAGCCGCTTCGACCATCCAATCGATTCCCGTTGCATCTGGTAGAGCATTGTTTTTAGTTCTATTGGTTAAACGAAAACCTGAGGTATTTAATTGGTCATCACCACGGTAACTTCTTGTTTCTGAAAGAGGAGATGGGGCGGTAGCCTTTTTTTGTTGTTTGAATAAACTATAGTTATATAAATCGATGCCCAACCAGTCAGCGACCTTCCAATTATAATGTGCACCACCATAATAGGAATCACCGATACCACCTAATTTTGTTGAGTTGTTTGAAACAATACTATTAGAATTATTTTCTGCTCCTATCACCGATCCAAACAAATCCAATGTATGGTTACTAATTTTTCCAGTGAACCTGAGTGCATCAAACGAGTTTCCATTTAAACTATCGTTTCTTGATCCAAGAATCCTACCGTCTCCAAACTCTAAAATCTGTCTTCCTGTTCGTAATCGAAAATTTTGGTTTGTTGTTTTTAGATCTATAAATGCTTCCCTAAGACCTGTGAAATTGTTTAATGCAACATCTTTTTGTTTACTGGTATCAACAGTAGTCCCGGCATTTGCTATTGCGCCATACTTCTGATCTGCAGTTCCATTTGATACAACTTCTCCTCCCCATAGGCGTACATCTTGTAATGTTATTTTGAATAAAACATTTTCATTGATATCTCCTAAAAGATAAAATTGAGTTTGAGTTAGGGCATTGTTTCTATTATCTGCAGTAGATTTATCAAAGTCAGTGTTATTGAGTGAATCCACTTTTGGACGAATTCCAAAGCCAACACGAAACTTATCAGCGAACCAAAGTCCTTTATTCTCTTGGAGGGCTTTTCTTTGTTTGCCTGTCACTTGCAAAGTTCGTAAATATTCTCCAGAAAGATTTCCAATCTGCGGACTCACATACCCTTCTTTTTTTTCCTCTTTGGGTTGTGGAGGAAGAGGAGGGGGCTCAACGACTGCTTCGACCTTAGGATTTGTCGTTGGTTCTGTCTGACCATAAATTGCAGTTCCTGAACCGACGAAGGTAAGGAAAAGAATGAGAGAAAGAAAGGGATGGGATTTTGGTATTCGCTTACTCATAATTTAGGATAGTAATCAATCTAATTCCATTATTGCAAACAAAAAATCGCTATATTGGACAATATTTCCGTAAAAGTAGAAAATTGGATGTTGTTTTTAGGCCTGACTGCCTTTTCTAGGAGTTTTGCACCTCATTTCCCACTCGAAATAATCTAAAGTCTGGAGAAAGCATTAAGGACAGATCCTTTTCTTTCTCTACACATTCGTCTGCGGTGCATGGTACCGTAAGTATTTGGATTTTATTTTTGCTTTTGGATCAGAATGGGAAGTGACAGGAGATGCCAGAAGTGATTAGGAAAAGTTATAGAGGGGGAGGTGTTAGAGGTAGAAAGTATATGGTTGATTTCGGGAAAGGGAGTGAATGTGAACGGTTGTATAAGGAAGGTCGGTAACAAGGGAAAGTCACTTACCTTTTACACTGACTTTCAAAAGTAAGTCAGTCACCAAAGTAACTGACTTACTTAATTAAGTGTTTAAACTTCTATACTACTTAGAAAAAAATCTTTTCTCTACTTCGTCTGGAAGTTTTTGTCCCGTAAGTTTCGCTCTTTGTACTAATTCCCAGAAATAGCGGTAAGTTGCACGGTCATGTAAGTCTCCATCGTGTTGGATGGGTCCCCATTCTGCGTCTTGAGCTTTGATGAGAATGTCACAAGCTGTTTGCGTTTCTGCAAAGTTAGGAGCCATTGCATCTAAAATCGATTGGATTTGTGCAGGATAAATGGACCACATACGTAAGAAACCAAATTCATCATGCGCACGTTTTGCATCTGCATAGGTTTGGTAGATGTTTTTAAGGTCCAAAGTTACGTTATGAGCCGGAATCACACCATTCATGAGGGCAGCTGCTACTAAATTAGCTTTACCGCGACGAAGGAGTTCGTGGTCAAACTGGCCAGGTGATTTCATACAAGATGCCGGAATCGCACCATGGTGGCCGGAAATAAAATCCATAAGACCAAAGTCTAAAACTTGCAACCAAGGAAGGGCCGCAATTTCGAACACATCATTCAAAGCACCGTGAGTTTCGATAAGAACGTGAATCGGAATTTCGCGTTTGATTCCAGCTTTTTTACATGCATCTTGAATGTAAGTGATTTGTTCTTTCACCTGACTTACTTTTGTCGGTTTTGGAATCGTGATATAAGCAATTACATTTCCTGCACCTGGAACAAGAATATCCACATCACCACGCCAATGTTCGTTCGTATAATCGTGAATACGAACACCACTCATTTTGTGTTTGTTAAGTTCGGAGTTTTGGATTCGAACAATCATTTCTGCGTGTTCTTTCTCTTTTCCTGTTTGGGCACCGTCTTCGCAGTCCATCGTGATGTCAAAAAGTCCACCGAGTTTATTTTGTAACTCGAGAGCTTTTGTGATGAGTTTTTCAGATCCAGCGAAGTGTTCACAAGCAGGGATGATAGGGAAAGGTTTTTCTCCTGCAAAGAGTGCAGATTGCGGGTGAGTCAGTGCCATTTAAGTATACCTTTTTCGGATTTTTTTACCAAGTTTTGTGAATTTTGCCTATCGTCCAGGAAATAATAGCAAAATCCGAAAGGAGGCTTATTCAAACCGAAACTCACTTACTTTTTAGAATGGGTTTCCTGGTAGAACGATTTTCCTTTTTCCGGGGCGAACCCTCTCGTTCCTCGGGGCCGGGCCACTGCGGGCTACGCCTTCGGCTTCGGTCGAAAATTCGACTTCCCCTTCTTGTCCCTTTCGCGAAACTGACTATCGATTTGGATCCGAACGATATTTACACCCCAGCTGGTGGTCCTCCTCCCCCTAGTCCTAATGTTAAATTTCTTTTTGGAAAATGGGGCGAAGTTGCCATTCGTAAGTTAGTCTCTGACTTTTATGATTTAGTTGCCACTTCTGAAATCCAATGGATGTTTAAAGGAGACTGGGATTTAGCCAAAGAGAAACAGGCTGATTTTCTGATTCAGGTGTTAGGTGGCCCTAGTTTATACATTGAAAAATGGGGACCGGCTCGAATGCGAATGAGACATTTTGTGTTCCCCATTTCTGAAAAGGAAAGGGCTGTTTGGTTTCGTTGTTATGATGAAGCTTTATTAGGGTTTGATTTTGAACACGATGACAAAGTCGATTTTTTATACTTTCTTGATGGATTTAGTGCGTGGATGGTCAATCGAAAAGATTCTATTACGGATTGATTGCTCTAGCAGATGTTATTGGGATTTGGATTACTTTGGTCGTATAACAATCAAAAATACTAAAAAATTCTTGTATAAAATGATAGCAGGTTGGCGTGATGGTGCATATTCATGAACCACCAGACTTGTATGTTTCAAAAACTTTCTATTTCCATTCTACTTTTTGTTTTTCTGTCTTGTGCTAGCCGGGGTATCCCATTAGAATCTCGCTCTCATCTCAAACAAAACTCTAAACTAGAATGTCAAACATCAGAGACAGAGATTCGCACTTTCCGTATACTCTTCCTTTTGCCGTTCTATCGCACAAATACTTTGGAGATTACAAACAATGATTATGTGGTCGAAACAAAGTCTTATGCAAAACCTTTGGATATTGGATTTACATTTCTGGGTTTCCTTTTTTCCTTAAATTCTTCTACGGACTATATTCTCTCCTGTCCTTGGAACCAAGTGGAAAAATCAGTGAAAGCAGCTGGGGAAGGTGATGGGATCCTTGAGAAATCGAAGTTGGCATTTTGGAAATCTGTCGGAAGTGCGGATCCAATTGAATCAGTTTCCTTTGAGCCTGATGATCATAGGCTGACTGATGAATCTCAGAACGAGTTGTCCGCATTGGGCCAGAAGATTCTAAAGTCGGAAGAAAAAATGCAAATTGTTTTGTATGGTAAAGTCAATACTACCGGGGATGTTGGTTTTCAAATTCGACTTCTCAAACGCAGATTCGATGAAATCAAAACATTGATGGCAAAAGAGTCTTTGGATGTTGACTTAATCCTTCCAATTATTGGAGAAAAGGATTCTTCTGGAGATTCTAAATTGAATTCCTCCGTTCAGATTTATTTAGTCAAAAATTAACCAATCAAACCCAATTGCTCCCGGCACTTGGGTTTTTATTTGTTCACTCGTTGATACAAATGTTAATTATGATTTTCTAATAGTTTTAGTATAACTGCTTTTTGCGCATCTAAACGGTTCTCTGCTTGAGTAAAAATGATCGAACGATCACTTTGAACCATCTCTCTGGTAATTTCATAACCCGCATGAATCGGCATGTCGTGCATTACTTTTGCTTTTGTATTTTTAAGTAATTCTGCATTGACTTGGTAAGGCATCATCAACTGGATTCTTTCTTCTTTCTCTTTTTGGAATTTTGGGTCATTGAAGTATTCCATGTCCACCCAGGTATCTGTATAAACGTAGTCAGCTACAGAAACAGCTTTTTTTACATCTGTTTCCCAGGATATGGTTCCTTTTTTCTTCGCTCTTTCAATGGAATCTTTCACGATTGATTCTTCTGCTGCGATGGGAGTAACTAAAATTAAATGAATTCCAAGAGCTGCCGTAATTTCAATCAATGAGTTGGCGACATTATTATGCACACCAATGTAACATATGGTTTTCTTTTGCCAATCGTTTGGCGAATCCATAACAATTGTTAGTATATCTGCGAGGGATTGACAAGGGTGGAATAAATTGCAACATCCATTAATCACCGGGACCGTAGATCCTGACTTCAATACAAGTAAATCTTCATGCCGTTTGAGTCTCGCCATAATGATGGCTACGTTACTTGATAGGTATTTTCCTTCAAAATCGATATCAGAAAGAAGGAAGTTGGATGCCATCCAATCCAAAAAAATCGCATGTCCACCAAGTTCAGTCATCCCCGCTTCGAAGGAAACTCTCGTTCTTGTTGAAGTTTTCTGAAACAACATCGCAAGGGAACGGCCGGCCATATGTCCGGAAAAATAGACTCGATTTTTCTTTACATAGACTGCAAATTCTAGGAGTTCCCGGATTTCTCCATCGCTCCAATCTTGCCAAGATATCAAATGTTTGACTTGGGACATAGCTTCCCCACTAATATCGGACTGGATTGGATCTAAATCGAGAGATTCTCAGTAGAAACTGGCTTTGAATCTTGATTTTTTTTCCTTAGGCCGCTGACTCCGCAATGGATCTCGCAATGATAAAATTAGGTAGAATCAATTCTTCCAAAAATTTGATCCCGAAGAGTGGTCCTTGGTCAGTTTCTTTGATCCAAGCGATTTTCCCTTTGAAGGAAATTCTAGATCTAGTTAAATCGCTTTCAATGACCCCAGTCACAAGATCACGATCCTTCAATTGGATGTCCTTATCTAAACTTCCACTCACACCGAGTTCTGAAATATTGCCAATCCTCGCTAAAAGGAACTCCGGGTTCTCATTGATTGAAAAAAGTTTCAAAACCAAATCATCCCATTCCAAGGACTCAATACGATCAGTTCTTCTTGTATTCAACATATACAGCTCCTAAAGGTCTACAAAAGCTTTAAGCATAAATCGTGCCAATATCGTAAGTGAGTTACTTTCCTGTGTTTGTCACTCGGGTAAAATAGAGAAGACATCCATTTGCCCTAAATTGTTGATTCTTGCGTCTGAGGAGGGGAGAAAGCGATTTAGAACCGATCAAACTGTCTAGTTTGGATACAATTAATATGATTCTAAGTTTAGACTCAATGTATAATATTTCTAACTTGCCGATTCGGGGCAAATTTAGGGACTATCCGTTAGAGGATCGATATGCTCAAACAAATATTTACACCTTTTCTCCTGTCCTTTCTATTCGTATCACTCGCAAATTGTGGTCCAACCCCTGAGACCAAAGATTTGCAAGTGAAAGCAAAACAAATCATCGGCGCCTTACCTGCGAAAATGCCTGGTTCGGAAAACGATACTCAAGAACTTGTTTCTCTCGGAAAAAAACTCTATTTTGAGAAAAAGCTATCTTTGAATGAAACTCAATCTTGTAACTCCTGCCATAATGTAGAAGGTAAAGGTGCCGGTGTGGATAATCTGTCCACTTCTCCCGGTGCTTTCGGTAAAAACGGAGATAGAAATTCTCCAACAGTCCTGAATGCAGGTTTTCATTTTGTTCAATTTTGGGATGGACGTGCTGCTGATTTAAAAGCACAAGCAAAAGGTCCCATTCTCAATCCGGTGGAAATGGCGATGCCTTCCGAAAAAGAAGTTTTGAAACGAATCAATGAAGACGCCAACTATCCAACGTTATTTGCAAAAGCATTCCCTAATGATAAAACGCCTGTTACTTATGAGAATTTAGCAGGAGCCATTGCTGCTTTTGAAAGAACACTTGTAACATCATCACGATTTGATGATTTTATCAATGGAGATCATAAAATACTTTCAAAAGAAGAACAAGAAGGTTTTAAGAGTTTTATTTCTGCAGGTTGTACGTCTTGTCATTCCGGTAATTTACTTGGAGGAAATTCGTATAGAAAAATTGGTCAAGCTAACGAATATAAAACAGCTGATCTTGGGCTTTATAATGTAACAAAAAAAGCAGAGGATAAGTTTTTCTTTAAAGTCCCTAGTCTTCGAAACATTGCTTTAACTGGTCCATATTTTCATGATGGCCAAGTGAAAACTTTGGATGAAGCCGTACAAAAAATGGCCTTTCATCAGTTGGGTTTGAACCTTTCCAATGAAGAAACTAAAAAAATTGTTCTCTTCCTAGGAACTTTATCTGATAAAACTCGTGTTGATTAATGAATCTAAGTTAATTTAGCATATCCTTGGATCCCGGATATCATTTCCAGAGATCCAAGGAGCCATTTCTCTAAAGCACGGTGTCTAAGTGCAATCGGTATGGGTTGCAAGTATTCTTTAAAAGTTTTGGAACCTAAGATGCGAATCACCGATACCATCTGTCCTGAAATAACTCTCAAAATTGGATCAAAGGTAACATTTCCACTTTCCAATTGTAGTGCATCGGCAAGTCTAACTTCGTAATGTTCCCAAAGCAATAGATATCTTTGTTCTAATTCCGGGCTGTCCATCCAAGGATGAAATCCGGGAAGCGATTCGATCAAAACTTCAGGATCAATTGATTGGATTAAATTCCACAGGAATCGTTTGAATCCTTCAAATAGGCTTTCTTCTTCTGCTCTTCCCAAAACGGCTCGAATGAGTTCATCACAAAACAAAATTTCATCTTGGAAGGCAAGGTCTTCCTTCGAGCGAAAGTAGGTAAATAGGGTTTTCACAGAGATATCAGCTTGGTCGGCAATATCAGAAACAGTTACAGCCGTGTATCCCTTTTCCCGGAACAATCCTTTGGCCGCTTTCAAAACAGCTGTCTGAATGGTTTGTTTTTTACGTTCTCTTAATGGTAATCTGAGTATCATCGTGTCCATAGAGGTTTTCTTTCCTTCTTTTGGTTCCGGATCGCCGGCTTTGAAACTTGGCTAGGGCAAATGCCAAATTTTAGGTGAATTAGCTTGAAAGTTGCAATATAAAGTAAGTCACTTACTAAAGTAAGTGAATTAATTTCTCTATCTACTTACTTTAGTTAGTGACTGTAAAAAGTAAGTCACTTACCTTTTTAGGCCTATCAATAAATCCAATCAAGATAAAAATATAGTTTCCGAGTCAGGATTGAGAAAATAATTGGACTATGTCCCAAACCTATCGTGACCAGCTCTTTGCCTGGATGAAATCCCATGTTTATCGTTATTCCGAGGCCCCTTTCCGGTTGGCAAGTGGGCTTGAGTCCCATCATTATTTCAATTGTAAAGAGATTACTCTTCATCCAGAAAGACTTGCGGTCCTTGGTGACTGTTTTGTCGAAGAAATCATTCCGAAACTCGGTATCGAATTCGAGGCAGTTGGGGGATTGACCCTCGGTGCTGATCCTTTAACTTATTCAATTGCATTGTCTTACCAGAGGAAAGGGAAACTGGTTTACCCACTGGTCGTACGTAAGGAGGCAAAAGGGCACGGGACTGGCCAACAAATTGAAGGGTTCTGGAAAGAAATAAAAAACTGTTTGGTCGTAGATGATGTAATTACTACTGGAGGATCTACTCTAAAGGCAGTCCAAGTTTTAAGAGAAGTTGGAATCTCTGTTACCAAAGGGATCTGCATCTTGAATCGAGAAGAGGGTGGTGCGGAAAACTTAGAAAAGTCTGGTATTCAGATGGAGTCTATCTTTCGCAAAAGTGAGTTTTTTAAATGAATCTACAAAAAACATTTTTATACGATGTGAATTTGTTTAGGAATAAATTACTGAAAAGAACATGGGTGGTCATCGCCTTGTTTCTGATTTTCGTGTCTTATAACAGTCTTCAGGTGCCAAAGGAAGGAAGAATTCAGTTTTTTACAATTTTCCTTCCTTTGCTGGCATTGTTTTTTTGGTTTTTGAGAAAAAACTTTTTAAAACAAGTAGAGATTCTTTCTTCCGGAAGAATCGAACTCGACGGTGGATCTTTAAAACAATTTGATGCCAATGGAAATTGTGCTACCATTCGGATCAAAGACTTAGAACAAATCACAACAGATAAATTTCGTGGTTATGATCGTATTGTTTTGGAAACAAAAGAAAAAATTCATCCTATCGTAAATATTGCCTTTCAAGAAGAATTGGTTTCCATTTTGGAAAAAGAATCGGGCATCAAAAGGGTTACTGATTTAACAGAAGATAGGTTGTGGACGTTTAAAACTCCTTTGTATTTTTTACCTAGTATTTTGGTTTTGGTTGTCACCTATATCCCTTTCATAAGAGAAAAATTTCCGATTCTTTCTCCTGAATTTTTAGGTTTGTTTTTTAACGTAAATCTAATTATTTACCTATTATACTTACCGGAAAAACAGAATCACACAATTAGTCAGTTTTCCTTGAAAAGAAGAATGATATTTATTAGTTTAGTGGTGTTTTTCTTTCAGGTTTATATTCAATTAGATAAATCAGGCTGGCTTAAGTAAAACAAAGAGTCAGCTTTCTTGTTTTGATCCAACACTTTGCCTAAGCATATTTAGTTTTGCTTGGGCATATCTTCTGAGATCCACCATTTCAGTAGCATATCTTTTTAGAAGATTGTCTTGTTCTAGTCTGTTTTCCATTAATTGAAGAGTGTCACGGACATATTTAATATCCTTTTCTTCTTTAAGTTTTCCTGTTTGGATTAACTTTTTAACAATGTCGAATTCGTATTTTCTAAAGTGGACACGTAACAGGAACTCTGTAGAAAAGTTTTCTTTCGCTTTTACCCAATTCTGATCAATTTTTTCTTTCGGGCCTTGTTCTTTTAATAGGTCTACTGCACGTTTAGTTGGGTCTAGATCTCGAGTCGAAGTTGCATTTGCTAATTCTTCCGCAGCATTCACTTCATCCTTGAAAATTTCTTGGAGTTTATTCCTTCTCCATTGGTCAGTATACTCGTAACTTTGTGCAGTGAGCATCCGTTGAAATTCTTCAAGCATCACGGAAACGTTGATAGATCGACCAAGCGGAGTGTTATTGAATTCTTTAATTTTAGGAAATAACTCTCTCGTGATTTGAAATGCGGACTTTCTTTTGTAATTACTTGCTTCGTAAAGTTTTTCTAAACTTTCTTCTGAATGTCTTTTTAATTCGTTCAATATGAACGGTTCGGCAAAGACGTAAGCATCTTCTCCGTAAACGAATAAGTTTGGGTCGGGTGCGACTACTGATACAATGAAAATAAAGTGACTGTCTCTCAAGGCAGTAAGTAATTTTCTTAAGTCTTCCTCTGTTCTAGAAAGTTGAGAGGACCAAACCCGTAAATGTGTATCAGATGTTGGGATTTTTTCTCTGGATTCGAGGTTTTCTTTTCGAATCATATCTGCGAGTTCCAAACAAACTTTGATACTTCCAGCCATGAATAGAGGTTAATGGTAGTGCTTTTTCGGTAAAGAATTATTCATATTTCAATTCTTTCGAAATTTTCATTTGTTTTAAAAAATAAAATGGTATGAGGCAGATAAAAAATGTGATCAGGGGGATCACTATCGGGAGTTTTGCTACAAGCGAGCCAGGGTATTGGAATTCGAGTATCCATCCAAAGGCATTTCGATTGATTCCAAAAATAACGATTGGTGAAAGTATCAGGCTACTGAGGACTCCTGAAAATATACCAAAGGAGACGAGAAACAATGCTTGGTAATAAATCATTTGAAACATTTGGAATGAATCCATTCCGATTGCTTTGAGTCCTGCTAATACTTGTGATTTTTCTTTAATGAAATAAACCAGAGATGTTGTTAGGGCAAGTACGGAAATGATTAATGCTGAAATCTTTAACGTACCTAAGATTGAAAATACTTGGTTCATTCCTTCTAAATATAATTTTTTTAAACTGATGAGGTCTATGTATTTTAATCCATGAACTTTCGTTATGTTTTGGAGTAGTTGTATTGTTTCTTCTGGTAATAGGTTTTCATTTTTGAAAATCCGGATAGAGTTTAAAAACTTAACTTGAAAATTTTTCTGGAAGTAAGAGTAGTCCATCATAATGGTTCCTCTTTCTGAAAAAAAATGGTCTTTTTCCGCTTGGATTTTCATCGAAACACGAGAGTTCCGTTCTGTGTTAATTGATATAGAATTCCCTGTGCAAATTTGATCTAAAAAACAAAGGTTTTTTGAAACAATTAGTTCGCTTTTGTTGTAAGATTCATTGAATTTTAATACGTGTAAGGTGTAATATTTTCCATTGACGATGAATTTGGAATCTACGTAGAAGGGCTCTACAGCTGAGAAACGAGGGTCTGATGCCATTGTTTCGTATAAACTAACGGGAACCCCTGGTTCACCTGTGTTTAACTTTTTTTCGTTTATCAGCGAATAGTCGGATTTGTTTTCTTCATCAACCCAATGCACTAATGATTGTTCGTAACTATCGGTTAAACTTGTTAATGTAAGGACAAGTGAAGTGGATAACATAATGGTTGATGCTGTGAGTCCATGTTTCCATGGTTCGGTTCCGATTTCTTTTAGTCCAATTTCGATACTTGGTGAAAATTGAAACTTCGAAAGTAATTTGTCTAATGTTTGTACAGCCAAAGGAATACTTAAGAAATTTAATAAAACGAATCCAAGTATCACAAGACCGACTCCAACCATTCCGGGAGTAATTTGTTTTGGAAAATTGACAAGTCCAAGTGCGGTTCCTAGGGTTATAAACAGTGCCGCGAGGTATAAATTCTTTTTCTTCGTAAGGCCTAAGATTAAACTTTTCTTTTCGGTATCTCTTTCCCGAATGAGGTCAATTGGAAGTATGAGAAAGGTTTTGTAGGAATTGTAAATAGACGCAAGTATCGAGCCTAGAATAGAGATAGAAAAACCTAAAAGAATGATAGAAAGGGGGAGGTTCCGATAAGCTTGGATTTGGTTTGCATCCGTAATGGTATTTACTGTTGTTAAAAAGTTAGTGTTTGCTATTAAAATCCCTAAAAGGATACCAACAATTCCCCCAAAAAATCCGATCACAATGGCTTGCGTTAGAAATAACATAAAGTTATTCTTTTTACTAGATCCGATGGATAATAAAATTCCAAATTCATGTTTTCTTGAAAGAAATAGGCCAGTGAACATGTTCGAAACCATAAAAAAGGAAATTAATACAGAAACTAAAGAAACAACAGTCAGGTTTATTTTTAGAGAACCGAGTGCAATGCCTGCTCGTTCTAAGATTTGATCCTTTGATTCGTAAGTCCATTCTTCGGACGTAACTTGTTCTATTGTTTGTCTTTGGTGAGTGCCATTTTGTTCAACCAACCAAATTGATGTGAGGTGGTCTTTTCGATTACAAATAGATTGGAGTCTTGTAATATCCATCACAAGAAAAATTCCTTCTGCAGGTAGGATTAGATATTCTTCCTCTTGTAGAGGAAGTTCTTTTTCGCAAATGGAGAGTGGTCTATCATTTTTGATTGTTCTGATTTTTTCTGCGAGTGATTGACTAATTATATACTTGGGAATTTTCTTTTTGTCGTTTAGTGATAGTAAAAGAGATTTTGATAGCAGGATGTCTTTACCGATAACAGGGATACTTAGGATTTGATCTTGAGATAAATTGAGAATCCCTTTTGTTTGTAATTCTGGTTCTAATTTTAGATTTTCGTGTGAATGAGATTCGACTACTTTCAAAAAATGGTCTTCAGCTCCGAGGTTTTGGTTGTTGGCTACATATCTCCCGATAAAATCTTCAGAGGAATAACCAAGCATTTGGTCTAGAACAGTTTGTTCAGCTCTCCAGGAATTGATTTGTGTGCTGACGAAAAGAGCAATGCCTAAGCTAATACCTAAAATTGATAAACTGATCTTCGATAGATGATCTTTGAAATATCCGAAGATAAAATAGTAGTAAACTCTTTTCATTTGGTTTGGATTTTTCCATCCAACATATGTAAGTTGATATCACCGGACTGTCCAATTTCTTCGTTATGAGTAACAAGGAAAACGGATATACCTAAATCTTTGACACAGCGACTCAGTAGGTCCATAATGATTTTCGAAGATTTAGAGTCTAAATTGCCTGTTGGTTCGTCGGCAAATATCAGTTTTGGTTGGTGAACGATAGCCCTCGCGATAGAAACTCTTTGTTTTTCACCACCAGACATTTCTTTTGGAGTAAACGCTTTTCGGTGGTCTAAATCTACTAACGAAAGGACTTCTTCGGCTTTTGTTTTGGCTACGGAGTTTGAAACTCCTGCAAGATATAGGGGTAAGGCGACATTTTCTATCGCAGATAGATATGGAAATAGGTGAAAAAACTGAAATACAATTCCAATAGTTTTTCGTCTATAAATGGTAAGTTCCCCCTCTGAAGCTTGGGATAAGTTGTGTCCATAAATTTCGATTTTACCTGAGTCAGCAGACTCGATTGCGGATAGTATATTGAGCAAGGTGGACTTCCCACTTCCTGAGGGCCCCATTAAAGTTACTAGTTTTTTCTCAGTGATCTCAAAGGAAATATCATTCAAGATCGGAAAAACAATCTCATCTTGGCTGTATGATTTGTTTACGTGTTCCAATTTGATGACAGACTTTGTGCCAGATTCTTTTTTTTCTGCTATCATTAAAAATAACTTCCCATTTGCAAGATAGTCGTGAATATCAAGATTAAGGTATAACTGATTGGTAGCACGTATATTTTTCATCCTACTCATGTCAGTTTTAGTGATTGGAAAGTCACAGTCTTGGATTTCTCTTGCGGAGTTTACCGAGTCGGCGGAGATTTTTTCTTGCGAAAAGAACTTCGAAGAGCCTCCTGGGGAAGAAAAAAATCTTCTCCCTATTTCCACCTCTCCCGTTTATATCTCCATCGTTAATTCGTTTCTCTTTTCTATCTCTGCCTCTGTTATTCCCAATATCCTTTTATTTAAATTCCCTGAACGTCGGGGTCCCCCTAACTTTACATAACATATTTTTTCTCTAAAAATTTAATTTTTGAGGTAGTTAATGTTAGAAGATGAAAGAATTTCTATCTTTCGATCGGTCTTAGTTGGGATATCAGCGCTTTCGCCGTTGGGTATATTCTTATTTTCTAATTATGATGTTTTGTCAGTAGACTTTCCCATTTTGGTTGGGCTTGTCATTCAGGCATATATCGGGTTTTCTTCTTTTATGTTGGTTCAGTCGTATGAGCCAAAAGAAAAAAACAAAGTCACCATAGGGTATGTGATTTTTTGGTCTGCCCTCGGAGTTTGTTATTTATCTGGTAAGTCACTTATTCTCCCAATTGCTTTGGAGGTGACTTCCTTTTCGACAATTTTGATTTATTCCGGCACTGAGTTTGGAAAAAAACAAATTGAAAGTTTAGGTTCTTTGCTCCTTGCTTCTGGTATTTCGGCGTTGTTTTTGTCCGCCTGGGTCATGTTACCTGATGGAGACAATGTTGGAATTATTTTGTTACTTGTTGGTCTTCTCATCAAATCAGGATTTTCCGGATTTCATTTGTGGATTCCTAAGGTAAATGAAGGTGGTCCGTCACATGCTCTCGGTTCCTTTGCGGGAGTACTAGAAGTATTTCCTCTTTTACTTTTTTATCGTTATGTTTTACCCAATCAATTAGATCCAATCATTTATCAAGTTTTGTTTCCACTTGCTGCCCTTGGAATATTTTTTGGTGGGATAACAAGTTTCTTTCATAAGGACCCAAAAATATCCTTAGCTTATAGTTCGGTGGAGTCGATTAATTTTCTCTGGCTTTGTTTGATTATCGCCGGTATGTTTCAGTTTTCTGTTGATTCGGAACTTATGAATCTGAGTAATTCGTTTCGGATTCTGTTTTTTCTCAGTTTGTTCCATCATTGTTTTTCAAAAACATTTCAATTATTTTCCATTGGGATGGTGGCCCGGTTAAAAAATTCAAGTTCTAGTGATGAACTAAAAGGTATAGGAAGGCTTCTTGGTATTTCACCTTTGCTTGTAGGGGCTGGAACTTTTAGTTATGCAGTCCTTCCTGGCACTTTGGGATTTGTATCAGAAGCAACATACTTCTATCTAAATGCTCGTATCTTGGATTTACCGATTGGGCGATCCGTTTTTCTTTTGCCTTCTATGATATTTATTTTCTTCGGAATTGTTCTTGGAGGATTCACTCATATTAAGTTGTTTATGAGTTTGTTTTTATCTACTCCAAGTAAAGAGATCAGCATCCAACCTTTTGGGCCGGTACAAAGAAAGTGGGTCACTATATCATTGTTTAGTTTAGCTTTGGTAATTTATATTTTTCCATTGGTTTTGCCTTATTTTGTAAAACTTCCTATGCTTAGTCCATTCGTTGATTCGCAGTTAGTTGATTGGTTTTGGGTATTGTCTTTGGTGTCCTATGTAACAATTGGAGCAGTATTTATTTTTCGTTTGTATGATCGTTATCAATTAAAACGTTATGGAAACCCAAAGACAAAAAATTGGGATTGTGGGGGAGGTTACAGTGGCCATGAACTCTCTATACCAACCTCTGTGTTCTCGGAACCTTTAAGGAATTCACTGGGAAGGTATTTTTTGAATAAAACTGGAGAATCAAAGGTAGATGCTTTTTTAATAAAGGCTATTACTTTTATTTTTAGGTTGGGGACCCGGTTTATGTCTGCGACAAATCATCCAAAAGATGAAGACGTTAGTAAATACCTTGCGATTTCCTCCATGTTTTTGATTTTTATTTTTTCCCTTTTGATTTTAGGCGATTTTGGAGGACTATAAATGAATTCAATCGTATACTATCTTTATCTAATTGTTTTGTTTCTTGTTATGCCATTTTTACTAACGGGTATTATTCGAAAAGTTCGGGCCTATGCTCAAGGAAGGCGTGGTCCGAAGTTACTTCAGTTTTTCTGGGAAGTGGACAAATCACTAAGAAAAACTCCTATTTCCCATACTAATTTATCTGCGTTTACGCATTTGGCACCAAGAGTGGCACTGTTTTCGTCTCTGATGATTTGGAGTGTTGTGTTATTTGAATGGGCACCTTTTATTTTAATCCCGTTTTTCCTTGCGCTCTATCGGTTTGCATATGTGAGTTTTGCTATGGAAGGGGCGTCCTCTTTTGGAGGCATGGCTTCTGGTCGAGAAATCTTACTTTCTGTGATGGCAGAACCAACCTTTATTTTAATGATCCTTGCTGCGCAGTCCCACATTGAAATCTCTGTAAGCCCCCAAGGAGCTCTTATTGGATTACTCTTTTTGTCATTGTCTTTCATTGCTATTTTGGCTGAACTCGCAAAACCACCGTTTGATGATCCTAGAACCCATTTGGAGTTAACTATGGTTCATGAAGCTATGATTTTAGAAGCATCGGGAAGGCAGTTGGGTGTTTTTGATTTAGCTAGTTCCATCAAACTTTCTACATTACTTGTTTTTCTTGTGAAGTTAGCATTGGAACATTCTAAACTATTCAAAAATGAAGTTTTAGATAGTTTTGCTCGTGAATTGATGATTGCACCAATGGTCATCATTCTTGCAATCATTTTAGGATTTTGGGAATCGAATAGTGTCAGAAGGAAGTGGACTTGGATTCCTGAGTTTATGGGTCTTACCTTCATTGCAATTTTGATACTAGGAACTTTGGTTAAGTTGTCTTAAGGGTTATCATGATATACGATTTTATCTATTTATTATTATTACTCACCGGTGTTGTTGTTTTGGTAGAAAATCGGTTGAGCCGGATTATTTTTTTTCTAAGTGCACAAGGATTCCTTTTGGTTTTCCCTGTTTTACAAACTCATGAGGAAGATTGGAAACATGCAATTTCGTTAATTGTTATGGTTGTTTTGTTCAAAGGAATTCTTACTCCCTGGGTTTTGAATTGGACTGCAAATAAATCTAAAATGAATGAAAGTACGGCTCCTCGTTTTGGTTACCTGGCAACTTTACTTTTTATGGTTTTAGGATTGGTTTTGGCAGTAAAGATTACTGAAGGCGTTTCTGTTCTTTCGATTCCTGTTCATAAAATTGGACTCATATATGTAATTTTATTAGTTTATGTCGGTATTCTTTGTTTTGTTGTTAGGCGGAATTGGCTTGCTCTCATTGCAGGATTTTGTGTATTCGAAAATGGAATTTTTGTTCTCACGATGGTTCTGGATAAAGGGCTTCCCGTTGGATTAGAGTTTGGATCCTTTTTGGATGCCATTCTTGTGATTGTGTCCGGAGGGATCTTACAATTGTCTCCACATATGCATACAAAGGAGAGAAAACTATGATGAAAGAATTGTTTTATCTCTCCGGGGTTCTTGCCTTTGTTGTTATTTTCATCGTTTCTGTGTTTGCACCAACAAAAGGTCAAACTAGGATTTGGTTGTGGAGTCTTTTGAAGATCGGATTTTTTGGTTCTTTATTTTACTCTTGGTTTACTGACAACATTGTTCTCAAATGGATTTTAATTGAGGCATCTACTTTATTTGGTGCATTGTTAATCTCTTCAAGTGGAACAGAAAGATCCTTTCATGTAGGTTGGAAGTTTTTGTTGATCAACTCATACGCTCTTGGGCTTGCATTTTTAGGGATTGTGATTCTTTTGTTTGCATCTACTCCTTTGGAAACTTTGGATTTTAATTCTCTGAAACAGGGGTTAGTTGGTCAAAGTGGGCTTTTGATTGAAACTGGAATTTTACTTACTGTTTACGGTTACAGTGGAAAACTCGGCCTTGTTCCTAACCATTATTGGGTAGGTGATACCTATGCAGAAAGTCCAAGTCAAATTTCTTCACTCATTGCTTCTTTTGTGCCAGTAAGTGTTGTTCTTGCCATTCGTCCTCTGATTCAATTGGAACGTGAAATTAATCCACATATGATTAATGCAGCGAACGGAATTCTTTTTATCGGAGTTTTGACCATCCTTTATTCGACTTTGATACTCTTTGCCCGTGAAGATATCCGAAGGATTTCTGCAAAAGTTGCTCTTTTTCATACAGGTATGTTGACCTTGTTTTTGTGGTTAGATGTATCGGATGATGTGTTTTACTTTCTTTTATCAACAACAGTTCTTGTGAAACTTCTTGTATTTATTTCGATGGGAATTTTGCGAATGGATGCTGGAAAAAGAAATATCTCTCAAATTTTAGAAACATCATCACTTAGTCATAAAGCATTGTATATGTATTTATTGGCATTATTAGTTGCCTTTGTGTTTCCACTTTCTCCGGTGTTTGTTTTGGATTTAAAAGTGATTGAGATAGCAATCAATGAAAAGATGTTTTTTTTGTTCCTGTTTCCTATCATCGGAGCTATCTTTTTCTTTATCGCACTAAACAAAGTATTACCTTTGGTTCGGTTACCAAATCGAAATTTTGAACCTGGTGTTTATGGAATTCTACAAACCCGTTTGGTATTCTTTTGGTTTAGTTTTTTATTCACCGTATTTGTTGGTACTTACGGTTTAACCTATTTATTGGCAGAACATATATGGAAAAGATAACAGGCATTACTAATTTTGATGGTGTTTATCACCAGTTTGTCATCCGAGATCAGAAAATGATTCGGGAAGAAGTTGTATCTAAAAAAAGTAATATTGATTTTCTATTAGATCCCCAATATCCGGTTTGGCTTGTTCGTCATGCTTTTGGTCAGGATGTAGGAATTGAAGATTATTCTGAGTTGAAAGAAGATGAATACTTATCTGATAATAGAGGAAAAAATCTTTCCTTACATCAAAAAACAGGAATTGTCCGAGACTTGGCTTACCATGGATTACATGTTCCTTTTCATGAAGGTACGTATTCCCATGCAGTTGGTCCTATTCATGCAGGAATTATTGAGCCAGGACATTTCCGTTTTGTAGTTGAGGGTGAGGTGATTCGCCATCTTACCATTCGTTTGGGATTTCAACACAGAGCCATTCGAGAAAAGTTAATTGGGAAATCCATAACAGAAGTTATGCCTTTATCCGAAGTGATTTCTGGCGATACCAGTGTAGGTTATGCAACTGCTTTTAGCAAAATTTATGAAGAAATGTATGGTATTCCTGTTTCCAAGGATACCCGTTTGTTTCGTTCCTTTCTTGTTGAGTTGGAACGAATCGCTGTGCACATCGGAGATTTAGGTGGGATTTCTGAGGACATAGGTTATTACCCTCTTTATGGAGTCTGTGTGACAGATCGTGGGGCGGCCCTTGGTCTTATGGAAACATGGACTGGAAATCGGTTTGGAAAGGTGGCAGTCCGCCCAGGTAGAGTCCGAACAAATAAACGAATTACCGCAAAACAAGCAAAAGATGCTTTTTTGAATCTAAAAAAAGTTTATTTCAAACGAGTTCGTCCACAAATTTTAAGAGCCCTTTCTGTTTCCACTCTTAAGGAAAGGATGCAGGGTTGTGGTTTTATTTCTGAACTTGATGTACAGAAAAATGGATTTTTAGGTATGATTGCACGTATGGCTGGAGTTAGTGATGATCTAAGAATAGGCCATCCTGATTATCCTGGTTGGACCGCTTTACCGTTACAAGAAGAACACCATCATTATAATGGTGATGTTTGGGCTCGTATGTACATTCGTTATACGGAAATTGAACAATCCTTAAATTGGATCGAAACCCATCTGAATGATTTGGATTGGGACTCTTTATGGTCAGAAAAAGATTCTGCTGTTGGAAATCAAAGTTGGAAAGAATGGAAACCGAAACCTGGAATTTATACGGCCGCTGTCGAAGCATGGCGTGGCCCACTCCTAGTATCTTTAGATTTTGATGCAGAAGGATTTGTAAAAAATTCTTATATTCGGGATCCATCGGTTCTCAATTGGCATGCACTGGAGTTGGCAGTTCGCGGAGAACAAGTCGGTGATTTTCCACTAAACAATAAATCGTTTAATCTTAGTTATGTTGGGTTTGATTTATGAATTTCCTATATGAGTTAAAAAGCTTCTTCTTTCCAAAGAATGTATTAAATTTTAATACTGCCTCACCTGTCCATCCAACAAGCCGTGGTATTCCTGTTCCTACGACAAAGTTACGAGAGGGAAGTGGTTCTTTAACTCGAAGTGCGGAAGCCTGTCCTACAAAGGCGATCCGGATTCTATCTGATTCCGAAGTTCAGTTTGATTATGGCAGATGCCTTCAATGCGGAATTTGTACAGAAAACTCGGATGGCAAACTCCGTGACTCTGGGTTTATCTATACCTTTGCTTTAAGTCGGGAGGAATTGAAAGTCACATACATTTCCGGTAGAATGGAAAAGGTAAGTGAGTTACCAATTTCATTAACTGAAAGTCAAAAGCGATTCCAAGAATTAACTAAAAAACGGGGATTCCTATATAGAGAAGTAGCTGCTGCAGGGAATAACACTGTGGAATCGGAACTCAATGCTTCCTTCAATTCCGTTTTTGACTCGGAACGAGAAGGGGTTCGTTGTGTGGCCAGTCCTAAACATGCTGACGCGATTGTGTTTTCGGGTCCTGTAGGAAAAAATATGGCGGCACCACTGACCACTGCTTGGGAAGTGATGGCCGAACCTAAGGCTCTCATTGCATGCGGAACTGAAGCGGTGAGTGGGGGACTTTTTCCGCAAGGGAAACTTCCTAAGGAACCAGACCTCTTTATTTCAGGAGATCCCCCAAGACCCGACGTGATTTTGCAAGGTTTTCGTCTTTTAATGGGAAGATTTTCCTTCCGGTTTCAAGAGGCGCTTCACAAAATTTTAGAGAATGAAAAATAAGGCCCGTGGATTTAGAAAAAGAAGAAATCGTTCGTGTCCTGGTCCTAGAACCTCAACGGAAATCGTATGATACGATTTCCCAACTACTTCTTGAGTGGTTTGGAGATTATATCGAACTCACTTGGCGCTCCGTTTTTGAAAACGGAGCCGAGGAAATCAAAAAAAATCAATATGATCTTTTGATTACCGAAATCCAATTTCCTGAATTAGAAGATTCACTTGAATCTGTATTAGAAATGATTATGGATCTCTCTGGTCCATCAGAACTTCCTGTGGTTGTGTTTACCAAAGCCGAAGGAAAACAACTACCCATTCATGCCTTCCAATTGGGAATTAACGAATATTTCAGCAAACGTCGGTTAAAGAAAAATGTTCTAGAACATAGATTTAGAAATTTATTTAGAGAAATCTATCGTAAAAAAGTAGTGTCCATTCAAATGGATGATAGTCTGAAACGATTCCAAGATTTATATGGAATGAACCAATCGGAAATTCAAGATTTGAATACGATGGTGAAAAAGTTTAAAAAAGAATTAGAAAAAGAATACGAAGAAAAATTAAACTTAGAAACAGAAAAAAAGAAAATGCAAAACGTTTTCGGAATGTATGTTGATCCCATCATAGTAGAAAGTTTGATGAACAACACTCTTTCTTTGGATCAAAAGGGAAAGGAACAGGAAGTATCTGTATTGTTTTCTGATATTCGAGGTTATACGACCTTATCTGAAAAAATGAAACCAGAACAAGTCATCTCTTTTCTCAATGAATACTTTACCGCAATGACAGAAGTCATTTTAGGATATGGCGGGATGATCGATAAATACATTGGTGATTCCATTATGTGTTTGTTTGGTGCTCCAGTTTTCCAAGAGGATCACAGACAGAATGCCTTAGACTGCGCAGTAGAAATGGTACAAGTGTTTGAACTTTGGCAACCGAAATGGCAACAAATTTATGGATTCACACCGCAAATTGGAATTGGTTTGGCATCGGGAAAGGCCATTGTTGGGAATGTGGGATCGTTCCAAAAACTTTCTTATACGGCAGTGGGGGATACCGTCAATATGGCAAGCCGATTGGAGTCCATTGCAAAACCGATGCAAGTATATGTATCGGAAGGTTTATATAATTTCCTACCAGAAGACTATGCCAATAAATATCGTTATGAAGAATTGGAACCTGTAAAAATCAAAGGAAAAGAAGGGTTACACCGAATTCTCAGTGTAAAACCCCTCTAACAAACATCTGGTGTTGGTTTTGTTCTTTTAAAGTGTGCTACAAAACTGATACAATTCATTTGTTTTCAGTTTTTCGTCTTTAGCTGTCAAAAACACTTTTTGGTCTTCAATTTCAAGGTTAAGGGCAAGTTTGTATTCTTCAAATTTTTCCACTGTGCCTGGTTCTTGTTTGCCGTGACCAGTTAACTTTGCAATTACACCAGCAAAACCAATGATTTGGCCAAGGGGAGTTTGTTCTGCCACAGGTTTGGATAAATCTTCGATAGACGAAAGGATGATGTCTGGCATTTTCCAAAGTTTGGCGGCAGCGCTTCCCATCTCGTAAGAATCCACTCCGAAAGATTTTTTCTCGAGAGAAATCAAAGTGGAATCGGAAGTTTGGAATTCCGTGAGCACTTCTACGTATTTGGTTCTGTCGATGGTATTGAGTACAATTCTCCCAAGGTCTTGCATAAGCCCACAAGTGATCGCGAGTTCTGCCTCTTTTTTGAATTTCTTTTCTTCACAGAGGATTTGGGCAAAAATACCTTTGGCAACCGAGTGGTCCCAAACTTCATCACGAAATTTTTTATAATTTCCTTGGCTAAAAAGTGAGTCAGTCATCGACATCGCGACCATACTTCGAACCGTTTTAAATCCTAGGCGAGTAATGACCTGTTTCATATTGGCCACAGGATTTCCTCTAGAGAAAAACGGTGAGTTGGCAAGTTTCAAAAGTCTTGCTACAAGCACCTGATCGGATTGGACTTTTTTTTCTAACTCTCCAAAGGAAAGTTCATTGTCGTCATCTAGTGAAAGTACGGAAAGTAAGACCGGCGGTACAATCGTCAGGTCTTTGATTTGGGAAAGGTATTCTTCAACTGTAGCCATAGTGTTAGGGACCTAAAGTCAGAATCTAAAACCAGGAACAAAGGGAAACTTAAAAAAACGAGAAAAACTATCTAGCGACAATCCTTGCGAATTCGATTCCTTTGAAGTAGTGTTGTAGGATTTCCCTGTGACTGAATTGGCTTTTTGCCATTGCAAAACTGCCCCACTGGGACATTCCCACCCCATGACCAGAACCCAACCCTTTGACGAAATAATCACCAGACTCTTCTTTGCGAATTCCGAATCGTGTGGATTTTAATTTGGTGGCGCCTAATTTTTTTCGAAACTCTGTGGCTTTGATTTTTTTGGATCCTGAACTTCCGATGATTTCCATTTCATTCACTCGAGAAGAAGGAAAACGACTCGCAACTAAAATGTCTTGGATCTCACCAACACCTAAGTATTGTAAGTTTGTGTTCACAAAATCTGGTTTCCATTTTTCTTCCCAAGAATATTGGTCTCCATCTTTATCGTATTCAGAAGGAACAGGTTTTAAATATTCTACAGGACTTCCCCAAACATTGGCAGGGTCTTCTGTGTATCCACCCGCGTTGGAGTGGAAAAAACTTTGAATCGGTTGTCCTTTATGAATGAGGATGAGGCCTTCCGTTTCAAAAACAGCATCCGTTGTATTTTTATGTTCTTTGTTTTTCCCTTTGTATACTTGTGTGTTGGTCGATGTATCTACATCAAACTCTTGTTTTTTGCGATTTAACATCTCACGTACGACATAGGTTCTAGCACAAATAGCTTGGGCTTTGAGTGCTTCTTTGGGCCATGAGGCACTCACCTCAGAAGGAACTACACTCAAGAGGTAGGCTTCAATCGGAACTAAATTAATGATATAAACTTTTCCATCGATAGGTTTGAGGATTACTGTTCCACGATAACTCACTCCTTTGTATTCTATCCATTCTGAGTTACTTTGAATGGATATTGGAGCTTTTAGGAGAGTTGGATTTAAAGATAAAAAATCGTAAACCTTTTTGATGGTTAGATCATTGGCATCACGCACTATGATTTCACCAGTTGATTTAAATGTTTCTTCCTCTGTTGCATAACCAAGTAAAACACGAACAGGTTTAGATTTGAAATTAGATTCTTCTGGTGCCCAGTTGGTTACCATCACACTCGCACAACCGATTTGCCCTAAGATGGCGATAATCAAAAATAGAATCGATTTTTGAATCTTCATAATACCCTCGTTTCTAATTTCGGAGGAATTCCAAAATTGGTGAAGGGATTTATCGTGGTTTCCTGCGAAAGTAAAGCACGGATTCTGTATGAGGAGTGTGTGGGTAGGGATCAATTAAGATTCCATCCACAAACTCATATTCACTTTGAAAGATGGCGATATCTTCCTTTTGGGAATAAGGATTACAGGAGACATAGAAAATGGACTCCGGCCCGAAATCGCGAATCCATTGGCAAACCAGTTTTCCTGCCCCCGCTCGAGGAGGGTCCAAAATCAGCGTTGCATTTTCTTTTGCCTTTAAAAGATCCGTGGACATAAACAAATTGGCGATTTGGAAAGAGTGAGATTGGTTTGGATAACGTTCTTCAAAAGTTTGAGAAGCAATGGCAATAGATGATTCTGTTAGTTCATACCCGTCTACATTTTCAAAAGATTCCCCGTATAACAAAGAAAAGAAGCCGTTTCCGCAGAATAAATCAATTAGATTAGAACCCACTTTCGGCAATCGATCTTTGATGAAAGATAAAATAGGTAAAAAACCTTTGGGGTTTGGTTGGAAAAAAGAATCAAAAGGAATTTGAAAGGATTGCCCAAGGACAATTTCGGTAAAAGTGGATTTACCTCGTAAAACTTCTGGCCTACCTGAGGCGGAAACTTCTGACTTAGGCCTGTTGTAACAAAAAAGTAGAGAGTTCTGTGATAAAGACTGCAAACATAGATTCCGAAATGCATCCATACTCGGATGTGATTCATATCCATCGGTAAAGGTAAAAATTAAAATTCCATCTTCCGTATTTTGTGCCTTACGAATGGTGAGGTATTTCAATCCTCCTTCTTCAGACCTTCGATCCCAAATAATTTCTGGCATTTGGTTGAGTACAGATTGTACGTCTTTTAAAGCTTTGTTGGCCCAATCGGATTGGATGGAACAAGTTGTGATGGGTACGACTTTTCTAAAATTTCCCCTTTGCCTTTGTCCGATGATCGGCCCCGGAAATACAGAAAAATCCATCCGAGACCTGTATTCATAAATTTGTTCAGAAGGAAGAGGGGTGATGTTGATTCCTAAATCTTTTTGGAATCCTTCTAGGATGGGTGAAAATTTGAGTTCTAATTGTTTTTTGTAATCGATGTGTTGTCCTGTGCATCCACCGCACTCTCCAAACACATCACATTCTACCAATTTCCAGTCATGATTTCGAATGGTTTCTTGAATGCGCAAAGACCTTTGTCTTGGCCTCCGTTTGACATACTCCACATGGAGTTCGTCTCCAGGGTAGGCAAAAAAAACATTCACCTTTTTTCCGTTAGGTGCGGTGACGATTCCGGAAAAGTCAGAATCTAAACTTTCAACAATGACTTTATCCAATGTTTTATACTTGCCAGTTCCTTTTGATTTTTATACGATTTCCGACATGGTTTTTTCGAAAAGACTCTTTTGTTTATTTCAGATTTTCCTTATTTTTACGGGATTTCTCTCAAACCTTTCCGCGCAAGTTCTCCTCACCAACCAAATTTTGGATCTCAGGTCAGAGACTTCTTTTGGGCAATCGGTTCATAAATGGAGTTTCAAACCCGGAGACTCACCTGTGATCACGGAAGCCGAGGAAGATGATTTATACTTAGATGAAGAGAACGGACAAACCAAGGCTATACGATTTGCCCATGCCCAACCAATTTTGGGAGAATCGGTAAGGAATGGTTGGATCTCCGGATTCCAAATCCAAACGGCTTGGGATAAGGTCAGAGATGGGGATGGTGAATTGTATTTCCCTGATTTCACACAATTTATGGAATCTTATCAAGGTTATGCTTGGTATAGAACGGAAATTCAAATTTCAGAGGAAGACATTCGTTCTAAATTCAAATCAAGAAATTTAACGGTTCGGTTGGGGCAAATCAGTCAAGCGGATGCTGTTTATTGGAACGGGAAATTCATTGGTGGGACTGGGCTCTCTTTGGATACAGAGATGGGAGCTGAGTTAGAAGATAAATTTCTCTATAGTGATAAAGTTCGATTTTATCGAATCCCTTTTGACCAATTAAAAATCAATGAACCCAATATTCTTGCTGTTCGTGTGTATGCAAAATATCCATTGAGTCCGGGATTGTCTCACGATAAATTTTATGTATCTTCGGTCAAGTATTCGGAACGTGCGGAATATTGGAACGATTTTAAGAAGATATTTGTTATCGTACTCACCCTGTTACTTGGAAGTTTTTATTTATACTGGCAGTTTTTGTTTCGAAACGAAGACGAAGCTACCATTTATTTTGCGTTAGGTTCTATTTTTATGGCATTAAATACTTTGTTTCAAAGCCAAATTATATATTCCGTAATTGGAGATGGATTTTGGATTAAAAAAATAGAGTATGTTGCTTGGATTGGACTTGTTCATTTACTTTTTAACTTCATTGTTCGGTTTGCTCATGTGAGACAAGGTTGGATCAAAATTACCAATCGGTATATAGACATTGCAGGGCTTTTGTCTATTATTGTGGTTCTATTTTCTCCAAATCTTTTGTTTCTTTCTAAATTCTTTTTTAACTGGAGTTTTGTTACTATTCTATTGGGTGGTGCCCTTTTTTATATTATCTTTCTCGGAAGAAAAATTCCTTCTATGGGAACGGTTTCTCTTGGATTTTTCGCCTTCGTAACCCTTATCTTAAATGATATCTTTGTGGAAATGCAATGGGAATGGTATCCAAGCCACACCTATTTAAAGGACTATGCATTCGCAGCTTTTTCTGTTTCTGTCGCACTTTCGATTGTAAAAAACATGATCGATTCGAGAAGACTTGTGGAAAAACAACGAGAAGAAAAAGACAGACTTTCTCGGTATTTTTCACCAGCTGTAATGGAAACCATTGTAGCCGATAATATCAAGTTAGGTGGTGAGGAAAAAAATATTGCTACTTTATTTTCTGATATTGTTGGATTTACAACATTTGCTGAACAAAATCCTCCCGGTGTTGTACTTCAAAGTTTAAACACTATCTTTGAATCCTTATCCGATTTGATTTTTCATTATTCCGCAACTTTGGATAAGTTCATTGGTGATGCCATTATGGCTTTTTGGGGAGCCCCAAAACAAACGGAATTGGACGCTTATCATGCAGTTGCTTGTGCTGTGGATATGCAGAAAAAAATGGAAGAGATCAACCGTGATTTGGGAGTCCCTCCTGGTACTTTTCGTTTGAGGATTGGTGTTAATTTCGGGGAAGCCATTGTTGGTAACATTGGTTCGGTGAAACGAATGGACTATACAGTGATTGGAGATGCAGTCAACACAGCCGCCCGTTTAGAAAGTCATGGAATTCCAGGAAAAGTAGCCGTTTCAGAGGCGGCTTTTCTTGCGGCGGGTGGAAGTGAATATATTGAATATGAAGATATCAAAGAACTGACTTTGAAAGGAAAAGCAGAACCGGTCAAAGTATATTTTGTAACAAAGGTAAAACCAAGACCTGGGATTTGATTTTAAAGGATTACTCTATGATTTGTTTATTTTGAATCAAAGGAAATATGGGAAAATTTAAATATATTGTTTATATAGTTTTTGGCTTATTTATTGGAATCTTTTTTGCGAAAACAAAAATAAATACACTTTCTTTTTCTCATTTTTTTGCAGGATTATTTTTTTTATATATTTCAATATATATACATGAATTTGGCCATCTCCTATTTGCGAAACTGACTCATCTCAAGGTAGATAGGATTGTCATAGGGAATGGTAAAAAAAGTATACTTAATTTTAGAGTTTTTCAGACGCCGATATCGGTTACTAATGCGATCGATGGAGGTTTTACATATTTAGACTATCATTCAATGAAAGACTTAACTAAGCTAAATTACGGATTGTATGTTTCCGGGGGAATTTTATTAAATTTTTTCTTCTTCTTTGTCTTTTTCGTTATCAATTTTTTCTATGAGAATCCATACATTAATAACTATATTCTGTTCTTTTACCTAATTAATTTATTTTTTGTGGTTCAGAATTTGCTTCCTGCAAACGTTCCTTGGGGTATCTTCAATATTGACAATGATGGAATGGCACTTTATAAATTGGTCTCAAAGGGGAATCAATTTATAAATGAAATAAAAGAAGATGCATATATCTTGCTGAATCTACCAAAAGTTAAGATTGCAGATGATCCGAACGAATATATTAAATTAATAAAACCTTTGTTAGATCAATATCCAGAAAATGTTTATTTGAATTTGCTAAAATCTTCGGCAAAAAGAATGCTTTTGGAATTTGAAACATCGTCAGAAATTGCGTATCGTGTATTGAATTTTAAAATTCCGAATAACTTTTATTTAAAGATGGCATATAACGAAATCGCATATAACTCTTTGTTTACGGAAGATACTAAAGGAGAAGAATATTCTCGGTTAGCCGTAGGGTTAAGCAAAAATGATCCCATTGCTTTATCGACACATGGATCTGTGTTGATCAAAAATGAAAAATTCGAAGAAGGGATTTCCGTACTCCAAAAATCCATCAAACTCATGAATCAATTGAGTCTCGGTGAAAGTTTAAATGTTGTTAGTTATATTTTTTTATGTTTTGCTTATCAAGAAAGGAGAGATTTACGTAACTTTGAAAAGTATAAAGATCTAATAAAATTTAATAAGAGCGAGATTAAAAATGAAACCTTATATATTTTCAATAAACTTTTTAAGGGCAATGAAAAAGGTTCAATTTTTGGTGAAACTTTTTTCGAATGATATCATACACCTAAAATTACTGTCAAGTTAGCATTGGTCATATTTTCAGCCACAGTTTCACATTCTTCCATACTACCTTGGAAACAAACTGCTTTTCCGTTTGTATGTGTTTCCATTGCAATTTTTTTTGCATCTTTTTTTGTTTTAAAACAAAGTTTCATCAAACAATCTTCAACGTAAGAAAATTCATGGATTGAGTCATTGAATAGAATGACAAAGTAAAAGTATACAGAGTCAAAATGGGTTTGTGTTTCTTCAAATGTGGAAGGTTGGTTCTGCTCTGTCATGGAAACAACGAGTCGGAGGTTCCGCTCAGTTCACCAATATACTCCAAATAGGATTTCATTTTAAACTTCTTTTTTGTCGAATCGGAAGACATAAATCGCACATTCCCAAATACATTTCGTTCCGGAAACCAAGGTCTATCAAACAACCCAAAACACCATAATATCCCTGTATAAGAATTGGGATTTCTTCCATCGTATGCATATTTATTATTTAGATGTTCCAAGATGGAAAAGGCTTCTTCGTAAGTGTTGGTCCATTCGATTACTTTTTTTCCCCATAACATTCGCATATAGTTATGCATTTTACCTGTTTTGACTAGTTCTGTTTGAGCCGCATTCCAAAGTTCATCGTGAGTATTTGCAGATTCAAATTCTTCTAAAGAATAAATATACTCTCTTGAGTCGGATTGGTGTTTTTTAAAGTTCGTTTTCACCCAATCAGGAAGGTTTTCTAAATTGATATGGTAGGGTTTGTCTTTCCAAAAGAAAAGATAACCAATGTCTCTCCACGTGATAAGTTCATCTAAGAAATGATTGGTGGAAGAAGATTCTGAATAAAAATGTTCACGGTCTCCTGGTTTTTGATGACTCAATCGTTCGGGATTCCATTTCCCTCCAGGCCCTGCGTTTAAAACGGATTGAAAAATTTCTTCGATTCCAATATGCCCGAAATGAAGATACGGTGAAAGGCCGCTTGTGGCAGTGGTTTCTGGTGAGTTTGGTTCGGAACGTCCTGTTTCATATTTTTGTAATTTTTTAGAGACAAATGATTTTAATACTTTCAGCGCTTCCGTCCGACCACCTTTCACCCCTTTGGCGGGAAGAACTAAATCCTTAAAATCCAAACCTTGTAGAAAAGAATTTAAGTCTTCGGGAAGGCCAAATCCTTTAGGAGGTTTTGTGTTATGATTGAGTCCCAGTAAATCTTCTTTTTTCCAAATGGATTTGGTTCTTTCCGGCATTCCCTTTAAAAATTCTTTATGAATCCAAATCCTAAGAATTCTTGCAGCACTCGCCGCCCTTTCAAATCGAGAGAGAGGAAGAATCGAATTACTATCTACAGCAAAGAGTGCACAGTTTATTTTTCCTGCGAGTTTGTTTGTTTGTTCGGGTATGATAAAACAAGGGAAGTCATCAGTAACAATGGCACTTGCATTTTTAGAAATTTCTTTTAAGATCCCTCGTGCAGGATTTGATTTTGATTCTACGAAAGACCAATAGTTAATTCCTAGTTCGTTTGCTCTTGTTTGGTTGTCGTACATTCCTTCTATAATAAAGCGGTGGATCCTTTCTGAATTCCAAGGGTAGTCAGATCGTAAACCCTCATACACTATCAGTTCTTTATTTTGTTTTTTTGCAAGAGACACGGCATAGGCAAATGCATGGTTGGAATCGAACCGGCGGTAAGCTTGCATCCAATATAGAATGTATTGCCCATTTGTTTGTATGGGCTTTTGGTTGCAGGGACGGATTCTTTCCTCGTTCATCCCTATTAGAGGGGAGATCACCTGATTCAGGCGGTTTTTTTCTCAGACAGGTTGGTGAAAGGATTAAGAGAATTGCCTATTTATTATACCATATGGCTTTTATTGAAGCATAGTGTTAAAACTTTGTGATTCTTCTTCTTGGTAATTCAACCCCGCTGATTCGGAAATGAATGCAAAATGGAGGGTTTCTAGGCATGAATTCATTTTTTTCATGCCCTTCTGGCAAAGAATTCAAATCGGGTACCAATCTTGCACTGTTACTAAGCAAATAACATGGAAAGGAAACATGGCAATATGAAACAGTATTTCAAATCAATCGCCTTCCTGCTCCTGGTTGTTCCGATGTTCCTTTTTGCAGATGATGCTGCAACCGTCGCGAACCCGGCGCAAGAAACCGCAAATGCAATCCAAACTTTAACCGTTGGTTTAGACACCTTATGGGTGCTAGTCGCTGGTATGTTGGTATTCTTTATGAATGCCGGTTTTGCTCTCGTTGAATCGGGTTTTGCTCAATCAAAGAACACCGTGAACATCCTCGCAAAAAACTTTATTGTTTTTGCAGCAGCAACTTTCTCCTACTGGGCAATCGGTTGGGGTTTGATGTTTGGTGACGGTTCTCCATTTTTAGCAACCGAAGGTCTTTTCTTTTTAGGTGGAGCCGATAACTCACCTGCAATTGGTGATGCATACCAAGGTGTGTATTCCTCTATGAATTGGACTGGTGTTCCACTTCTTGCAAAATTTTTCTTCCAATTGGTCTTTGCAGCAACAGCAGCTACCATCGTGTCTGGAGCTGTGGCAGAACGAATTAAATTTCATTCCTTCCTTATCTTCTCCTTTATTCTTGTCGCGTTTCTATATCCATTCACAGGTCACTGGGTTTGGGGTGGTGGATGGATTTCTGCACTTGGTTTCCATGACTTCGCAGGATCTACCGTAGTACACTCCGTAGGTGGTTGGGCCGCTCTTGCTGGTGCCATCGTACTTGGAGCAAGAAAGGGTAAATTTTTACCAGATGGTAGAATTAAACCAATCCTTGGTCACAACATGACTTCTGCAGCATTAGGAACTCTTATCCTTTGGCTCGGTTGGTTTGGGTTTAACCCTGGTTCTACTATGGGTGTAGGTGATGGAAGTGTTATGGCACATGTGATTGTGACTACAAACATTTCTGCTGCCCTTGGAGCTCTTGCTTCCACTGTAACTGCTTGGATCATTTTGAAAAAACCTGATCTTGGTATGATTCTTAACGGAACTCTCGCAGGTCTTGTTGGTATTACTGCACCATGTGCGATCGTTAGCCCAACATCTGCTGCCATCATTGGTGCTGTGTCAGGTGCTCTCGTTGTATTGTCTGTTCTTTTCTTTGACAAAATCAAAATTGATGACCCGGTAGGTGCAACTTCTGTTCACTTAGTATGTGGTATTTGGGGAACATTAGCAGTTGCCATTTTCGGTTACGAAGGTGCTCCGGCTGGAGTAGAAGTTCCTTCTATTTTAACTCAACTTTATGGAATCCTCGCAATCGGTGGTTTTACATTCACAGTATCTCTTGTATTGTGGTTTGTGTTGAAACTGGCTGGTGGAATCCGAGTGGGTGAAGAAGAAGAACTTAGTGGTTTGGATCTTGGGGAACATGGAGCAGAAGCTTACCCTGATTTCAATATCCGAGCTCGTGGTTAAGGGGAATAGGAGTATAACATTATGAAAATGATCATTGCAATCATCCAACCACATAAGTTGGAAGAAGTTAAAGCAGAATTGACTAAAAACGAAATCTATCGTCTCACAGTTTCTGACGTTCAAGGTTACGGACAACAAAAAGGTAAAACAGAAGTTTTTCGTGGACATGAATACACTGTTAACTTACTCAGAAAAGTTCGTTTAGAAATCGCAGTTAATGATGAATTCGTAAAACCAACTGTTGATGCCATTTTGAAAGCAGCAAAAAGTGGTGATGGAAAAATCGGAGACGGAAAGATTTTTATCTCTCCTTTAGAAGAAGTGATTCGAATCAGAACTGGCGAGAAAGGAAAAAGCGCCATTTAACATTTAACTTCCTTAATTCAAAGGAAAAATCGGAAAAACGTTGGGGGAGTGAAACACTGCCCCGCGTTTTTTACTTACCTATAGAACCTTCCATTATCATTCGTTCAAAACTTTCTGTAGGATCTATCTCTGAGAGTTTTTGATCCATTTTCAAAGAATAAGGTATAGGAATTTTTAAGATTCAATCGTTCCTATCGTTAAGTCCGTTGCGACCTGATTCCAGATGGATTCTAAATTTTGATCCCACTCGGAAGGAAGGTTTTCTCGGATCGCTGAGATTAAAATCGGGATTAGTTTCGGGAATTCTTTTTTGGAAATACCAATGCCTTCATAAATATCGGCTAACTTCGAAATTTCTTTTTTTAAAGAGACCGGATTTCCCAATTTTTCTATTACGGATTCGATGACTGTCAAAAACTCATCAGATGTGATTGTGAATCCTTTCTGAGAATTGGAACCGTCTGAGTTTTCTTGGATGAAACTTTTTAGTTTGTTTGTGTAGTCTTCAATCCAATGAGGATTATTTGCCAGAACCAAATCAAATGACTTTTGAATGTGTAGAATAGGATCTGAATTTTTAAATCCAAGGACAGAATATGCCGTCATTTTCTCTGATTTCCCACGTAGTCTTGTAACTACTTTTTTGTCTATCGCAAGCGAGTCCTTAAGTTGGTTATAAATTTCATCAGATACCAGAAACTGAGTGTTCGTTTTTTTATTCAAAGCCTCTAGGCGACTTGCCACATTTACTGTATCACCAAGGACTGTTTGACTTTTGTATTCCGAATGTCCAATGTCTCCGTAAATTACATTACCTGCATGAAGTCCTATACGAATGTCGAAACTAAAATTAAACCTGTCTTTCATTTCTAAATTGAATTTTTTCAATTGATCAAACATACGAAGGCAGGCTCGAATCGCGGAACGAATGGTCTCACTTTTTCTGATAACAAGACTTTCTTCTGTCGTTGTGCTTATTAGATCTTTGTTTTTGATTTGGAAAAATGCCAAAATCCCATCGCCAATAAATTTGTCGATTTCTCCACCGTTATTTAGAACCGGTTCACTCATCTCTTGAAAAAACCGATTCAAAACAAATACAACATCATAGGGTAAACTTGCTTCCGTAAAGGCAGTAAATCCTTTGATATCAAGGAACAGGATCACCGCATAACATTCTTCACCTGTTTTGGCAGATTTGGATTCGCTGGTTACGGTTTTTAAATCTTTATTGTCTTTGATGATTCGCCGAAGTGATACATCCCCAAACACCTCTGTTTGACAAGCAAGTCGAATTTCCGAAGGCCAACCCTTTCTATCGGCAAGAGTTTGTTCTCTTTCGTTGCGGTCACTGAGTTGGTTTAGGCCATCTGTGATAAAAACCCGACAAGTCGTACATTTGGCATTCCCTCCGCAAAGATGGTAAAGGGGAAAATCATGTTTTAGAGCAGTCTCCAAAATGGTCGCTCCAGGTTTCTCTGTTTTTAAGGGAAAAATTTCTTTATCTTCAAAGGTTACTATAAACATGGATCACCAATTCGTTTTATCTATTGAAATCATCTCGGGTAGAAAGGGAAGGGCAAGCCAGAAAACTTGTGAATTTTTGAAAAATATTAAATTTTGGGAAGAATCATTGGAAAAAACTAATTGCGTTAGTTAAATAAACTAATATAATTAGTTTTATGAAAACCATCTACCACAGTTTTTTTAAGATATTCCTAATTTTGTTTTCTAGTTTTCTCTATGCAGAAGGTTTGGAAAATGAACCCACATTGAAAACTTCCTATTTTCAAACAATGGGCGGTCGAATCGCTTATTCCCATTTAGGGACGGGCAAACGAAATCTAATTTTATTACCTGGGATTGGTGATCGAAAGGAAAGTTATTCGGAATTGGCTCAGCTTCTTGCAAAGGACAATTCAGTTTATAGTTTTGATTTGCGGGGGACCGGTGAGTCCGATGTTGGTTTTTCCTCTTATGGCCCAAAAGAAACAGCAGAAGATATTTTGGACTTCCTTCGAGAGAAGGATTTGCAGAATGTATATATCATTGGAAATTCTATGACGGCTGCTTCTGCAGTTTATATTCGCTCTAAAGAAAGAACTAGAGTTTTAGGACTCCTACTTTCCGGTCCCTTTGTTCGTGATAAAGAACCTTTGTCTTTCGGAATGAAATCATTGATCCATATCGTGTTCCGAGGTCCTTGGGGTGCGAGTGCTTGGGTTAGCTTTTACGAATCTTTATTTCCCGTAAATCCTCCTAAAGATATAAAAGAAAGATCAGAAAAATTAAAAATCAATTTAAAAGAAGAGGGTCGTATGGTTGCAGTTAGATCTATGCTCCTAGCACCCAAAAAGGAATGTGAAGCCGCTTTACCACTCGCATCAGGTAATGTTGTTGTGGTTATGGGTTCAAAAGATCCTGACTTTGATTCCCCTGAAGAAGAAGCTCGTTGGATTGCCAAAACTTTAAATGGATCTGTAAAAATGTATGAAGGTGTTGGTCACTATCCTTTTGTGGAAGAACCATCCCGATTCTATTCCGATGTACAGTTGTTATGGCAAAAAAAATAAAACACAAACCGGGCCGACCAAAAAAAGGCCAAACCCAGATCACAAGAGAATTTGTTTTGGATGCGGCTTGGGATTTAATTATGGAGGTGGGATTTGAGGAATTCCGATTGTCGGGTCTTGCTGAAAATTTGGGTATCCGCACTCCCTCTCTCTACAATCACATCCAAGACTTAGAGGATGTTCGCCGGGAAATAAAACGGAAATCCTTGCAGGTCTTAGGTGATAAGCTTTCTCTGAAATTAAAAAATGTGAACCAGGGTAATGAACGAATCCTTGATTTTTTAAATGCTTACAGAAGTTTTGCGAAGTCCCATCCTCATGTTTATCCCTTAACCATTGAGTCGGCCGAGTTCGATCCAGAACTAAAACCCTTGGGAGACAGGATTTTATCCATTTGTATGGAAGTCTTTAGGTTCCAGACTTTGGACGAAATAGCAGTCCACAGGATTCGGATTTTACGGTCTCTATTACATGGATTTATCGTCCTTGAGGCGGTGGGTGGGTTTGGTCGCAAAGAGTCAGTGGAGGAAAGTTTTAAGAAAATAACAGAATCATTGGAATCTGGCAGACTCTGGTAAAACTTTACTTTTCGGGAGAGTGTGCGTGCGAAAACCTGGGTAAAGAATTATGGCAGCACTTACAATCACACTACCAGATGGAAGTTCCAAAGAACTAGAGTCCGGTAAATCCTTTTCTGATTTCATCCAAGCCCAACTGCCTTTCTTGAAAGAGAAAGCTCTTGCCGTTGTTTTGTCCGATGGTCGCACCGTTGACCTTTCTTATATTCCTACGACGAACACCACGGTAAAGTTTCTCACTTTTGATGACATCGAAGGAAAAGAAGTTTTCCACCATTCTTCTGCTCACTTACTCGGTATGGCCGTACAAAGGTTATGGTCAGAGGCTCGCCTGACTGTCGGTCCCGTTATCGAAAATGGTCCTGGTTTTTTCTTTTATGATATCGACTTTGGAGATACTGTTCTTACGGTAGAAGACCTTCCTAAAATTGAAGCTGAGATGGCAAAAATTGTGAAGGAAGATCTCGTTGTCAAAAGGTGGGAACTTTCTAAAGCGGAAGCGATCGAAAAATTCAAAAAAGAAAATGAACCTTATAAAGTAGAACTCATCCAAGGATTCGATTCCGAATCGGTTTCGTTATACGGACAAGGTGAGTGGTATGATCTTTGTCGCGGACCACACGTGGTTCGGACCGGCCAACTCAAAGCCTTTAAACTGACTGCGATCTCGGGAGCTTACTGGAAAGGTGATTCCAAAAACAAACAACTCACTCGTATTTACGGAGTGTCATTCCCCACCAAAAAACAGTTAGATGAATATATCTTTCTCATCGAAGAGGCAAAAAAAAGAGATCATAGAAAACTCGGGAAGGAACTTGATCTTTTCAGTTTTCAAGATGAAGCTCCGGGTTTTCCTTTTTGGCATCCAAAAGGTACTGTTCTTTGGAACACACTAGCTTCGTACATTCGTGAGGAATGTTTTCGTCGTGGGTATCAAGAAATCAAAACTCCGGCCATCCTCAATTCCTCTCTTTGGAAAAAGTCAGGTCACTGGGATAATTTTAAAGAGAACATGTACTTCACTGATATCGATGAAAGTGAATTTGCAGTGAAACCTATGAACTGTCCTGGGTGTTGTTTGATTTATAAATACCATATGCACTCGTACAGGGAACTCCCTCTCCGGTTTATGGAACTTGGGAACGTACACAGGCATGAAATGTCAGGAGTTCTCCATGGACTTTTCCGTGTGCGCGCTTTTACACAAGATGATGCCCATATCTATGCTCCACTCGAAAAAGTGGAATCTGAAGTAGCGGATATCATCGATTTTACTTTTGATGTTTATAAAAAATTTGGATTTACCGAATTCAAAACTTTCATTGCGACAAGACCAGAGAAGTCTCAAGGTAGTGATGAAGATTGGAATCTCGCAACACAAGCGTTATATGATGCACTAAAAGAAAAGGGAATCGAATACGGAATCAAAGAAGGGGATGGAGCATTCTATGGCCCAAAAATTGAATTCAATATTAAGGATTCCCTTGGTAGGCTTTGGCAATGTGGTACGGTTCAAATTGATTTTTCTATGCCCAATCGTTTTGAACTCGACTTCACTGCCTCTGATGGAAAAAAACATGCACCTGTGATGATCCACAGAGCCATCTATGGATCCCTGGAAAGGTTCATTGGAATTCTCATCGAACACTTTGAAGGTAAGTTTCCACTCTGGCTCAATCCAATTCAAATCCGTGTCTTAACTGTGGCAGAAATCCACAGTGATTACGCAAAGGAAGTTTACCATGATTTGGTGATGCAGGGTTTTCGAGTCGAGTTGGATGTTCGTAACGAAAAGATTGGAAGTAAAATTAGGGATTCCATCCTAAAACGAAGCAGTTACACTTTGATTTTAGGGGATAAGGAAAAAGAAGCGGGTTCTATTTCTTTCCGACGTATGGGAGAAGAGAAAACGGAGACGGTTTCTCGAGATGGATTCCTTTCACTTCTGAAAGGTGATCTTTAAATAAAGAAATTTCTTGACTAACCTTTGGGGGGACTTACACTCCCTCCAGTGTCTCTAAACCTTCTCACCACCAAACAAGTCGACCCGGTTGCATACTATTTGGATCTTCCTATCCATCCGCCGTATGATGCCCGTGATGCGTTTGATGCCATCCCCATGCAGCTTCTTCCTTTTGCTGATGGACTCACGGTTGGTTGGAAGGTAAGCCCTATGCAGTTTGTGGATGGGCTTGGCCGTGACCTCAAATTTGATTGTCCTAATATTGTCATCACTGGGGGACAAAACCTAGGTGATTCACCTGTGGCTTTGTATGTTACCTCTGCTTTTTATGATGCCAAAAGTCGTCTCCTTGCTAGCCAAACTTGTGAACACATCATCCAACCTTGGGAGAGTTATGATGTCCCTGGGCTTTGGAGTCGGTTTCCTTTCCCGATCACAGAGATTGCCAGAGCCTCCGTCAATATCACTTCTTATGGTTGGGAAGACCCAAGACCCAAAGAAGCAGTAGTTCTTTCCAAACAAAAATCAAAATCAGAAACCAGATATGATTGGATGCGGGATGGGGGAGTGGTTGGATCTTATAGTTTTCAAAAATGGAATCCAGGTAAGGGAGATCTTCTTTTTGCCAGCGAATCCCTTACCAAACAAAACCGGGTCCGAATTCGATTGGAACGTAGACAAAGTGAAGGTTTGACTTATGTGGCCCTAGTCCAGTCCCAATCCCCAAAAACACAGACGAAAACCTTTGATCATTTGATCCAATATGCACTTTATACAGAAGACGGCAGGCTCTGCCACGGCGGTTCTTGTATGGGAATGGGAAATCATGGCGATTTGGTCTCTCTGGTTCCCATTTTACCGGAAATTTTAGATTCAGAGTCTCTTTACTTGGAACTTGTTGCTTGGGAAGGTCCTTCCGGTTCCCTCTGATCCACTTCCGTCCTAATTCCGAAAGAAATGTACTTGCTCGCCTGGATTTTCGTCCGAAATTGGAAATTGAAAGAAATTTCGGAGACTGAATGCAGAAACGGCCCAACCCTAGAGGGAACCCAAACCAAGATAAATTCGCCCACATCAGAATTAACGAACAAATTACCAATGTAGCATCGATCCGACTCGTCTCTGACGAAGGGTCTGACATCGTTACTCTGGATGAAGCTCTGAGAAGAGCTAAGGAAGCTAACCTTGATTTGGTGGAAGTCTCGGGAGACCAAGATGTTCACGTCTGTAAGCTGATCGATTTTGGAAAATACAAATTCGAACTTCTTAAAAAAACGAAAGAAGCGAAAAAGAAACAACACGTTGTCACGGTGAAAGAAATTAAAATCCGCCCGCGGATTGATAACCATGACTTCGAGATTAAGAAGCGTCATGCTTTAGAATTCTTACAAAAGGGTGATAAAGTAAAAGTGACTCTTCGATTCCGAGGCAGAGAGATGGTTCACTCTGAAATTGGAATGAATATTGTTAACCGGTTTGTCGAGGACCTAAAAGAGCATGCCTCTCCCGAAAAAATGCCGGTACACGACGGAAAGACGATAGTGGTCGTGATGAACCCAATTGGTGAAAAACCTAAAGGATAAAAACAACTATGTATAAACTAAAAACAAACAGGGCAGCAGCCAAACGTTTTAAGTTTACCAAGTCTGGTAAAATTAAACGCGGTTGTGCGTTCCGACGACATATCTTAGAGAAAAAATCTCCTAAGATGAAACACCAAAGCCGTGGAATGCACCTCATCCATGAAACCGATTACAACCGTGTAGAAAAACTTCTACCTTACGGAGGTTAAACGATGCCACGCGCAGTCAACGGAACCATTCATAAGAATCGTAGAAAAAAAGTTCTCGCTAAAGCAAAAGGTTTTAGAGGCGGACGTTCTAAACTTTTCAGAACAGCAAAATCGGCTGTAATGAAAGCGGGTCAATGGGCATACCGTGACCGTAGAAAGAAAAAGTCCGAATTCCGTAAACTTTGGATTACGAGAATCAATGCCGCTGTGAGAGAAAATGGAATGTCTTATTCTAAATTCATCCATGCACTCAAAACACACGGAATCAACTTAGACAGAAAAACTTTGGCTGACCTTGCTTACAACCACAAGGAAGTGTTCAACGCCATCGTAGAAAAAACGAAAGTCGCTAAGTAAATTAGTGCTTGATTGGAATAGAATGGCTCGGCTATTCTATTCCATCGGATTGTTATCATGTTAAAAATCGAAACCATTGAAGAGCTAGAAAGTAAAGTTGTTAAGGCTTTGGAACTCATCCAAGACCTAAGAACAGAAAACGCACGCCTGGAGACTGAAAACGAGACCCTCCGCGCGGAAAATGACCAAATGAAGCTCGCAATGGAGGAGAAAGAACGCGAATTAAAAACACTTCGCACTCAGCTCCAAGACGCAAACGATGAGTTAAACCAACTCCGCGAAAGAGAAGGACTTTTGGAATCCAAAGTCCATCAACTCCTCGGTCGTTTGGATGGACTTCCCACTACCGGAAGTTCCGCTCCGAAAACGCAAAGCCCCGATTCCTCTCCAGTAGAACCAATCGCGGCCGCTGGTGCTGCGGCAGTTGCCACTAGTTTGGCGGCGTCAGACGAAGATGATGAAATCATCCTTCTGGACGAAGACGAATCCGAGTTCCAAACAGAAGAAGTTTTGGAAAAACCGCCAGCATCTGCATCCTTTGAAAAAGAAGAAGTGGCTGTAGAATCAGAAGAAGAGGTTCCTACTGTGGAAATCGACGAAGATGACGACATCATTATCGACGATGACGACGAGGCGATCAGTGTCTTTGATGCTGACGACGACGATGATTTTTTAATTATCGAAGACGATCCTAAATAATTTTTATGGCAGAGTCTGCCCCACAACCTCAAAAAATAACCAAACAGATCTTTGGTGAAACCTATACCATTGTCGGTGAAGCAACTTCTGGGTACATCTCTGAGGTGGCCGATTATGTCGAATCACGACTGTTGGAATTGTCAAAAGCACTTCCAACAGCATCCAAAACAAAACTTGCCGTACTTTGTGCACTCAATTTGGCGGACGAACTGTTCCAGATGAAGGAAGTTTCGGCTAAGGCGAGTGAAATCCCTGAATTAGAAGAACGAACAAAGAAGATCATTTCTCTATTGGAAGAGGGGATCATTGGGGATCATTTTTGAATTCTATTTCAAAACAAGACGCTAGGAACATTCTAAAAAAAAATCTTCCGAACTTACCGGAACGGGAAGACCACGAAGCTGCCATTCTACGAAGGTTATACCCTATTTTACAGGGCAAATCCAGAATCATTACTTATTCGCCTGATCTTCTTTATGAAGTCGATGTTCTTCCCATCATTGAATCTTGCCCCCTTCCGAGACCCACAGGTTTTATTGAAGCGAGACATTCTGCTAAATGGTACTTTCCTCGAATGGAAGAGGGAAAGGTTTTGCGTTTCCTTCGTCCCCATTCCTTTGAAAAGAACGGACTTGGACTTTTTGAACCGATAGGAGATGAGGAGATCTCCGTAGAAGAAGCCGATTTGATTTTAGTTCCTGCTCTTGGTTTCAATGAAAAAGGTTATCGTTTGGGGCGCGGTGGCGGATATTATGATCGCATTTTAAATTCAGAATCGCTTCAAAAGAAAACCATTGGACTTAGTTTTTCCAAACTTTTTCCCGTCCCATTCCTTGCAGAGAGCCACGATCTAAAAATAGGAAAAATGATTACGGAAATCCAGATTCATTCGTTTTTAGATTGAATCCACGTAGGATTCTGACACGATTCCAGGTAAGCATATGGACCAAGAAACATTACTCACATCCCTTGCGGAAAAAACCAAAATGGAACAAGAGTCCGATCTGGGAGACTTGGAACAGTTCCTTACATTTACCATCGATAAAGAATTCTTTGGGATTCGTTTGTTGTTGGTGCATGAAATTTTAAAACCAGTTTTAATCACAAGAATTCCTAATGTGGATGATTATATTTTAGGTGTGATCAACCTTCGAGGTGAGATCATTCCTATTTTAGATTTGAAAAAAAGATTCCACGAAACTGATTCTGAAATATTTCCTATCTCTCGCATCATAGTTATTATGTTAGACGAGAAACGTATTGGAGTCCTTGTTGATGAAGTCAAACAAGTTGTAAAAATCCAAAAGGATTTTATCAGTTATACAACTGATGACTTGTCGTTAAACTATAGTAAGATGGTTGAATCCGTATCTAGACACGAAGACCATTTGATTTTGAATTTGGATTTGGAACAAATTGTTGATTTTGTTTCTTCCGCAAAGTAAAGAAAAAGGGATACGACATTGGCTGGAATTTTAGGCGAATACACAGAAGTTTTCCTGGAAGAATCTGAGGATCAAATTGAGGAATTAAATTCCAATTTGGTGAAACTAGAAAAAGACCATGAAAACCCAGAAATCATCAATGATATTTTTCGTGCAGCACACTCATTAAAAAGTTCTTCTGCTTTCGTTGGATTATACAATCTTTCGGATCTGTCCCACACAATGGAAAACCTTCTCCAAAAAATCAGAGAAGGGAGTTTGGAAATCAACGTTAAGTTGGTAAATCTATTATTTGAATGTTTTGATCTCATCAAACAAGTGATCGAAGGTGTCGCCAACGGTGTAAAAGTGGAAACACCTTTTACTGACATGATTAAAAAACTGCAGGACTATGAGGCGCAACCGACACAATCTGGTGGTGGTTCCAGTGCTACTAAATCAAATCCGAGTGGCCCGGCAAAGTCTGCAGATAGTTCTAGTTCTTCCCTTAGTTTGACCGAAGATGAAATTTCAGAAATTCGCCAATCCTTAAAAGAAGATAGTGGGCTTTCTGCATTTTCCGTTAACTTAAAGTTGAAGGATGATACGCCGATGCAGAATCTAAGACTTCTGCTTATTTTACAGTCAGTAAAACAATCTGGTGCTATCATCAAATGTAATCCCACTGAAGATGCTTTGGACAATGGTCAAGGTAGTTTTGCACTTTCTTTTATTACTGTAACCAAAAACAACCAACACGAGTTACATGTTCAATGTAATATTGATATGGTTGATAGTCTTTCTGTGGAAGAAATCGAACTTCCTGAAACAGAAATGGAAGCTCTCGAAAAAAGATCAGAAGGGGCATCCTCTGACATTGCGGGAAGTTCTGCTTTGGGGCAGTCTGATTCAGAAGAGAAACATGCTGTTAAAGGTTCAGCTAATTTTGATAAAGCGGTAACTGATTCCAAGGTGGTGATGCGAACCATCAAAGTATCATCTGACAAATTAGACCAACTCATGAATAACGTTGGGGAACTTGTTATTACCAATTCTGGATTCCAGAAGATATATGATGATTTAGTCGCACAGTTTGGTGAAGATTCTTTATTCAATGAACTCAAAGGAAAAATCGATCAGATCAATCGAATTTCTAAAGACTTACAAACTGGAATTATGAATATCCGAATGGTTCCAATTGGATCCGTATTCAATCGTTTTACAAGACTCATTCGGGATCTCTCTTTAGAAACAGGAAAACAAGTAAATCTTGTTTTACGTGGTGAAAACACAGAACTCGATAAAAAAGTAATCGATGCCATTGGTGAACCACTCATCCATCTCATTCGAAATTCTGTGGATCATGGAATTGAATCTCCTTCGGAGAGAAGGGCTTCTGGCAAACCGGAAGAAGGTACTGTAGAACTCAATGCTTACCAAGGTGGGTCGAATATCCTTGTAGAAATTCGAGATGATGGAAAGGGTTTGAACAAAGATAAAATCCTTAAAAAAGCCATCGAACGCGGACTTGTTAGCGATACGGATGCACAAAACCTATCAGAGTCGGACATCTTTCAATTTATCTTTGCTCCTGGATTTTCCACTGCGGATAAAATTTCCGATATTTCTGGGCGTGGTGTAGGGATGAACGTTGTCAACAAACTCATTGAAGAGTTTAAGGGCAAAATCCTCATTCATTCAGAAGAAGGAAAAGGTTCTTCTTTTACACTTTCTTTCCCACAAGCATTGGCCATCATTCCTTCCATTCTTGTGATTATGGAAGAGGAAGTGTATGCTTTCCCACTTTCAGAAGTATCCGAAACGATCAAAGTAAATTTGGATCAAATCACAACTCTTGAGGGACACGAAATCATTAACTTACGTGGTGAGGTATTACCGATCTACCGTTTGAATCGTATCCTTGGTCTTGCCGACAAACAAGAGATGGTGGAAGTGCCGGTCGTCATCGTGAATTACAAAACGAGAAAACTCGGGTTTATGGTAGATGATTTAATTGGAAAACACGAAACCGTAATTAAATCTCTTGGTAAGAACTTCAAAGACATCCAGGGTTTGACCGGTGCGACCATTATGGGTGATGGAACCATCATTCTTGTATTGGACATTCCTGGCCTTGTAGAAATTGCCGCCGACAAAGTGGATTGGTCTGATAAATTGGTGGCAGGTGATATGATGAAACGTGCCTCCACGATTCGCTCTCTCGAAATGTCGGATTCCGAGTATATGTTTAAATCCAATCACCCAACTAACCGGTATAACGCGAAGTTGATCGAATTACGTGCGAAAGATAAATCGCGTGTTAAAAAAGATAAACATAAGATCGAAAAACATGTCATTGTTCCAAAAGAAGAAGTATTTGCCGAAGAACCAGCAACCAATCTTAAAATCACAACAGAAGTGATCAAAACGGAAACTGTTGTGAATGGGGATTCAGGGGAATCGTCGCATTCCTCTACGTCGACTCTTGTGATTGATCACAAAACAGACGAAATTCATCGTTTGGCAGATGTTGCAAAAATAGAAAACGTTAAACTTACGGAAAGAGAACAAGCCGCGGAAATCATAAAAGGGTTTGTCGAACAAAAAGAAGAACGATTGAACCAAGTGGCTGCATTGAATTCAAACGCGATCAACGAAATCATGTCTTCTAAAGATATCAAAAAATTAGAGAACATTGTCAATACAGGTATGATGAATGCCGGTGTTGTTTTGTCTCAGTTAGTTGGTAAAGAAGTTGAACTTTTTATTCCTGAAATCAAACTCACTGATCGTGAAGGATTAGCAAAAGAGTTTCGTTATTCTATGGACCAGTTCTTTGGAATGAAAATTCGTATGACTGGAGATCTGAACGGAAACCTTCTGATGATGTTTTCTGAAGACAATGGGTCTGAAATTGCCAAAGAATTACTTGGTTCGGAAGATGCTAAATATGCTGAAGGAAGCACACATAAACTTTCAGAAGATATGGTTTCCGTTCTCTCTGAGATTTCCAATATTGTTTGTTCGAGTGTGATGAACTCACTTTCTAACAAATTAAAAAAAGAAGTGTTACCTTCGGTTCCAGAAATGATTACAGGTAGTTTTATGGATGTGATCGACATTGTGAAACCAGAACGAACCAAGTTTTTGTCCATGCATACAGAATTTAATCACCAAGGAAGTAACCTAATTGGTGTTTTAATCTTCTTACCTGATTTTGACGAACTGGTAGATTTGATCCATAAATCATGAATAAAAAACCTACCGTTGTTATCATTGACGACTCACTGCTTGTGAGGAATATCCTAAGTGATGTCCTCACCAAAAAAGATGAAGTACAAGTCATTGCCACCGGTAAAACCGGAATGGATTGTATTGATTTAGCGGAAAAATTAAAACCTGACTTTATCGTTTTGGACATTGAGATGCCGATTATGGATGGTCTCACTGCCCTTGCAGAAATCAAAAAACTCAAACTCAATACACATGTCATTATGCTTTCGGTACTCACCCAACATGGGGCTGATGCTACTTTTAAAGCATTAGAGCTTGGTGCCGTTGACTTCATTCCGAAACCGTCCAGTGGAAATCAGTTTTCACCAGAAGATGTTGCAGCAGTTTTATCTGCAAAAATTAAAGGGTTTTCTGATTCTAGGTTGCCGAGTCCAGAAATCCAACCAAGGCCGGAACGGACCGAACGCCAATTAAATAAAAGTTTTCAAAAACCGATCAAAGTAGACGCTATCGGAATAGGGACCTCGACGGGGGGACCAAAAGCCTTACAGACTGTCTTCGCTAGCATTCCGGAAGATTTTGCGAAGCCTATCTTTGTGGTGCAACACATGCCGGCGGGGTTTACGAAGGCATTTGCGGATCGATTGAATTCCTTGTCTAAAATACAAGTGAAGGAAGCAGAACAAGGGGATCTCGTGCAATCAGGAACCGCTTACATTGCTCCTGGTGATTATCAAATGAAGGTGATCACTAAGGGAAAGGATCGTGTCATTGAACTCACCCATGCAGGGCAGGTCAATGGGCATAGACCATCCATTGAAGTATTGTTTGATAGTTTGGTGGAAGCTTATGGTGGAGATCATCTTTTATCCATGATCATGACAGGTATGGGAAAAGATGGATCACAAGCAATCACCAACATTCACGCCAAGGGAGGTATTACTTTGGCGCAGAATGAAGCAACATCGGTTGTCTATGGGATGAACCGGGTTGCAGTGGAATTGGGAGGCATTGATTTTGTCCTTCCGGTGGATGATTTAGTACCAAAGATGATAGAATTATTAAAGTCGAGAGGGAATTAATATGGCAAGAATTTTGGTTGTAGATGATGCAAAATTCATGAGAACGCTCGTAAAAGATGCGTTAGTTGGTGCGGGTCACGAGATCGTAGGTGAAGCTGAGAACGGTAATATTGCGGTGGAACAATACAAAAACCTCAAACCAGACTTAGTAACAATGGACATTACCATGCGTGAAAAAGATGGTATCGAAGCAACAAAGGAAATCATTAAGTTTGATGCTTCTGCTAAAATCATTATGGTAACGGCTCTTGGTCAAGAAGACTTACTTGCGAAAGCAATTAAGATGGGTGTGAAGGATTTTGTGGTAAAACCTTTTCCACCAGAAAGATTGCAACAAGCAGCAGCAAAAGCATTAGGTTTATAACCCGTGTCCCAAACCCCGGAGTTTATCGTCCGGTGGCAGAACCAGGACGGAGGATTGACAGAAGGACCTTTAACGGTTCTATGGTCTCTGATTGATAGTTATAAGGTTGATATTTTTGAAGTCTCCCTTTCGCGTATCACATCCGATTTCATTCAATTTCTGAGAACGAGTCAGTCCCTATCGATTGAACTTACTTCTGAGTTTGCCGTGATGGCAGCTCACTTAGTATATTTAAAATCAAAAGCTTTATTGCCTGATCCTGGTTTTGAAGAAGAGGACTACAATCCTCCTCTTCCGAAAGAACTTGTAGATAAATTACTCGAACACAAGAAGTTTCAAATGGCCGGACAACGTCTAGCGGAACTGGATAGGTTGACCGCAGGTATGTTCACTCGGGAAACCAATCAAGTATTGGATGAAACTGAAGTTTGGTTGGATGTAAGTCTCGTGGATTTAATCTCTGCCTTCAATTCGATTTTGGAACAAGAGAGTTCCAACGAAATGGAAGATCTTCTTCCCATCTACGAAGGTGTGGCACAATACTCCGTAGAAGATAAAATGGCCTATTTACAAAATCTTTTGGAAAAAACCGGGGAAATCCACTTTATGGATTTGTTCGAAACAGAAAAACCGGAAAAAAAAGAAATCGTCGCTGCCTTCCTTGCCGTATTAGAAGTTGTTAAAATCCGAGTTTGCAAAGTTGTCCAACATGCAGTTTTCGGTGAAATCAAAATAGTCAAGGTTTAGACCAATTTGGAAGAAAGAACTTATACTAAGGGCCTTCTTGAGGCACTTCTCTTTTTATCTTCGGATCCGGTCAAATTGTCTGCACTTGCCAAGTCTGCCGGGATCGAAAAAACAGAAGCCCGGGAACTCCTAGACGAACTTATCCTCGATTACCAAGAAAAAGAAGGCGGATTTTTACTTAGAGAAATCGCCGGTGGATACCAATTCATCACAAACCAAAAATACAGCGAAGTCCTGGCCCATATCTTTAAAGATAAAAAAAGAGAAACTCTCTCTCGTGGAACCTTGGACACTCTTGCCATCATTGCTTACAAACAACCCATCACTCTGACGGAACTAGATGAAATTCGAGGAGTGTCCTCTCGAGCTATGGTCGCAAGTCTCATGTCTAAAAAACTGGTAAAAGCTGTGGGCCAAAAAGAAGTTCCTGGTAGGCCTACTTTGTATGGAACCACAGGCGAATTCTTGTTACACTTTGGTCTCAGTAAACTTACTGACCTTCCTACGCCTGTGGAAGTGAAAGAACTTAAGTTTGATGAATTCACACCAGAATCTATCATTGTTACTGATGAAACAGAAATGAATCCTGATTTTGATACAAGCACACTACCGGAAGAATTACAAGAAGAGGCATGAAATGAGTAGTGCAGAAGAAGAATTAAAAAAACTCCGTGCTGGTATCGATTCATTAGACACTGAAATCATCGCACTCATTCAAAAACGGGCTGGTTTTGCGCAAGAGATTGGTCGTGTTAAAAAAGAATCCGGTGGCCCAATTTACCGTCCTGATCGTGAAAAAGATGTATATGAAAAAGTAACTAAATTATCAGGTGGGCCACTTCCATCTTCTGTGATTCGTGCCATCTATAGAGAAATGATGTCGGGAACCATCGCCTTAGAACATCCGTTAAAGATTGGATTTTTAGGACCAGAGGGAAGTTTTTCTCATTCTGCATTACGTGCCAAATTTGGAACTTCTATTGAAGCGGTTCCGCAAACTTCGATCCCTGATGTATTTCGAATGGTAGAAGAGGGAAAGTTGGACTACGGAGTGGTTCCTGTAGAAAATTCTACGGAAGGCCAAGTCAGTTCTACCTTAGATATGTTTTTAGAAACGGATCTATTCGTTTATTCTGAGTTATACCAAAGGATTTCTTTTTCTTTACTCGGATTTGAAACTGATCTTTCTGCTGTGAAAAAAATCTACGGGATTCGGATTGGGAATGAACAGTGTCGTAATTGGATTTCGGCTAACCTGCCGAATGCGGAAGTAGTAGATACGTCCTCTACAGCCATGGCGGCAAAATTAGTTTCGGAACGAAAAGACGGGCTTGCCATCGCATCTAAAATTGCAGGTGAGATTTATAATTTAAATGTAATTGCTGAAGGAATTGAAGATTATTCTGGAAACACCACTAGATTTTTGGTGATCGGTAAAACAGAATCGCCTAAAACAAAGGAAGATAAAACATCCATCGTGTTTTCGATTCCGAACCAAACGGGTTCTTTGTTTGCTATTTTAAAAACTTTTAATGAAATACCTGTGAATCTGACAAAGATTGAATCAAGACCTTTGAAACGAAACTTATGGGAATACCATTTTTTTGTCGATTTTATTGGTCATAAAGATGATCCAAAAATTGCCGAACTACTCGAAAAAGTAAAATCACAATGTACCTTGTTTAAACTTTTGGGTTCCTATCCGACTGCCGGATCTTTTCCGACATGAAGTTATCTAGAGTTTTGATTTATGGGATGGGGCTTATGGGTGGATCCTTGGCCCTTGCCATTCGAGAGAAATTTTCAGATGCAGAGATCACCGCAGTGGTTCGTTCTGAAAAAAGTAAAAATACAATCCGTACGAAAAACTTAAGCGATCAATTTTTTTTAGAATCAGAGTTTACTTCTCCCAACTGGAATCAGTATGATTTGGTAGTCTTTAGCACTCCTGTTGCGTCCATTTTGAAAATCATTCCTACACTTCCTAAATCGGGGAATACAATCTTTATCGATTTAGGATCTACCAAAGAAACCATTGTTTCTGCTGTGGAATCTCATTATGCAGATACCACTCATCATTATATTTCGACCCATCCTATGTGTGGATCCGAACAAGTAGGCCCGGATGCTGCGGTTTTCGATTTATACGTGGATAAACTATGTATTCTTACTTCTCCTAAGTCGGCATCTAACACGAGTTTAGAATCTGTTCGTTTGTTTTGGGAAAAAATTGGTTCTTGGACCATGGAGATGGATTCAAAGTCACATGATGAAACATTGGCTTATCTTTCTCACTTGCCACATGTGATCTCTACCTTACTTGTGAATGTGGCGGGAGCCAATCCTGCAACCAAAAAAGAAATCGCAGGATCTTCCAAACCAATCACTGGCGGTGGGTTTCGGGATATGTCAAGAATTGCCGGATCCAATCCGGATATGTGGATTTCGATCTTTAAAGAAAACCAAGTTTTTTTACGAAAGTCGATTGATGATCTGATCAAACAATTGTTAGAGTTTCGGGATTTATTTGGTTCCAATGGTTCTTTTGAAGAAGATAAAATTCGTAAAATTTGGGAATTGGCTCTGGTCAATAAAGAAGAAATTCGAAAGATCAAATGAAGTTTTTAAAAAACATAAACAAGTTAAGCGGCTGTAAGGCGGCCATTCTCACCAACCAAAGTGCTTTTGGTTTTAATGGAAAATACCACTTCCAAACCTATGCAGAAATTTTTGATCTTAAAACGATATTTTTACCGGAACATGGGCTTTTTGCTGAATTACAAGACCAGGTGAGTGGGGATGAACTCAAATATCTTTTTGGAGATATGCAGATTGTAAACCTCTATGGAAAAGAAGAAAAGAGCCTTGTTCCACCCAAAGAAAGTCTGACAGGAGTGGATGTCATCATCATTGATATTAAAGATGTGGGCTCTCGTTATTATACTTTTTTAACCACAGCTTATTATATTCTTTTAGAACTCTCTCGCCTAAAAAAAGAAACCGGTAAAGCTCCGATATTTTTAGTGATCGATTCACCAAATCCCATTGGTAAAAAAGTAGAAGGGACTCCACTCCAAAAAGAATTTGAATCCTTTGTAGGTGTCACTTCTGTATTACATAGGCATGGGCTTACCCCTGGGGGATTATTAACCTATTATAATGAAACCTTTCAGCTGAAGGTGGATGTTGTTGTGGTGCCTGTGGGTGTGTTCCATCCAAAGTCTATTTCCCAATTTGAATGGGTACCTCCGTCTCCTAATATTCCCACACAAAGTACATGTTTGGTGTATCCTGGGATGTGCCTTTTGGAAGGAACGAACCTTTCAGAAGGAAGGGGGACAACAAAACCCTTTGAAACTTTTGGAGCACCTTATTTAGTAGGCAAGGCAAAAGAAGAATTGGACAAACGAATGGACTTACATCAGTCCGATGACTTTCGTTTGCGACCTTTACGTTTTTTACCTACCTTTCATAAGTATACTGGTATTATTTGTGAAGGATACCAACTCATGGTTTTAAAACCAAAACAGTTTCATTCTCTTTATTTTATATTGTACTTTCTGAAACAACTCGGCGAGTTATTTCCCAAAGAATTCGAATACTTAAAAGGGGTGTATGAGTTTCGTTCCGATCGACCAGCGATTGAACTCCTTGCGGGTGATTCTACTTTACTTGATTATTTATACGGCAAATTATCGGAATCTGAGCTCAGTGAGTATTTAGATCAATCAGAACGTCGTTGGATTAAGCTCACAAAACCATTTCGATATTAATTTTTTTAACAAATTGGTGTTGCAGACCGACTAAAGACTAGGTATACAATGACCATGACAAGAATGTTTCGAACCGTTTTTCTGGTTTCCTTAATGGCAACCTTATTAACCAACTGCGGTTATAACCGCATCCAAGAGTTGGATGAAGAAGTGACTGCTTCTTGGGCAGAAGTTCTCAACCAATACAAAAGAAGATCTGATTTAGTTCCCAATTTGGTTTCTGCCGTAAAAGGATTTGCGAACCAAGAGAAAGACATTATGAAAGGGATTGCAGAAGCACGTGCTAAAATTGGTTCTATCCAAGCTACACCAGAGCTCGTGAACAATCCGGAGAGTCTGAAACAATTTGACCAAGCGCAAGGTCAATTGGGTTCAGCACTATCAAGACTTCTTATGATTCAAGAAAACTACCCGCAATTAAAATCAGACCAACACTTTTCTGATCTAATGGCACAGTTAGAAGGAACAGAAAATCGAATTACAGTTGCTAGAAACCGATTCATCAAATCAACTAAGGAATTCAATGTGTATATCCGTCAGTTCCCTGCGGTGCTAACTGCAAAAGCTTTTGGTTATGAATCGAAAGCGACTTTCACCGTTGAAGATCAGAAAGCCATTGAGAATGCTCCGAAAGTAGAATTCTAAATAGAAAATAAATATATTAAGAAATTCAAATGAACACAACCTTGAATCTAAATAAGAGCTACTTAGATTCAATCTGAACGGATTGATTTGAAAATTTAATATGAAGCCGGTAAGTGATTGCCGGCTTTTTTATTTAGAATTGAAAGTAGAGAAAAGGACTGGATACTGTTACACTATAAATGATGAAGGAAGTAATATAGAGTAAGATACAGGTAGGAATGAGAAAGTATAAATTGTCCGTGATAAAGGCAAATCTATCTTCATTTTTATCTTGGAGAATGTCTACCAAAAACAAAAATCCAACTAGAATCACCAAACTCACGCTCATCTGAGGAAAAATTCCACTCGCACCAGTGAAGGCACGTTCCAACATGATTTTGGTGATGCCCATACCTGTCGGAACTTCCGGAGTGGCTTTAGCTCTGAAGAAAAAACAAGACAATACGAAAACACCTACTGGATATAACGGTTGGATGGCTCTAGGTACTCGGTTCCAGGCTTTACGCATGGTTTCGAATTTGAATACAAATTTTTCTATGACCATCATAGAGGAGTGAAGTGTCCCCCATAAAACAAAGGTCCAGTCGGCACCATGCCAAATTCCAGAAACAAAAGTGGTGATAAAAAGATTTACATAAGCCATAATCTCGCCGCGTCTGTTTCCACCAAGAGTGATGTACACATAGTCACGTAACCAAGAACTAAAGGAAATATGCCAACGTCGCCAAAGTTCTGTTAGTGTTCCCGATAAAAACGGACGGTCAAAGTTTTTAGGAATATGGAATCCGAGTATCCTTGCGGTTCCAATCGCAATATCAGAATATCCTGAAAAATCACAATAGATTTGAACTGCAAATAAAAAGGCGGCAATCCACATCGCAATCCAATTGTATTCCGTAGGATTGGCATACATGGGATCAATCACGTATGAAACAGGGTCGGCAATGAAGGTTTTTTTAAAAATACCCCAGAATAGTTGTTTGAGGCCTTGTTTTAAATTTTCTTTTGTAAAGTCTTTGGAATCTAAAAATTGGTGAAGGACATCACTTGCGCGTAAGATGGGACCTGCTACCAGTTGTGGAAAAAACGCCAAAAAAAGTCCGAAATGGAAAATGGATTTGGCTCTTTCTACCACACCTCGATACACATCTACAGCATAGGATACAGCCTGTAAGGTGAAAAAACTAATCCCCATTGGAAGGAGGATCCCTGACTTCTGTACAAATTCTGGATCACAAGGAGTGAGTGAAAAGGTTTGGTTCCAAACAGTTATGGAAAAATCCAAATACTTAAAAACAAATAGTAAACTTAAATTACTCCAGACTGCCACATTTAGCCAAAACAATTTTTTTGGTTTAGAGGAAGTGGCTTCCATGTAGTCGACAGCAAGTTTTGTGACTACAAAGGAGAATACGAGTAAAATGAGAAAAGGGATTCTGAAGATCGCATAAAAATACAAACTAACAATGAATAACCAGAGGCCTTGGAATCGTTTGGGGATTAAAAAATAAACAAGAATAACAACCGGCGCAAAGATCAAATAGTGAACAGAATTAAAAAGCATATTATTTGATTTCCTTTAAGGCATGGGCAATGGATTCTGCGGCCCATAAGTTACCTAATTTTGTTAGGTGGCCATCACCAGGAATGTAATAGTCTTGGATTCCTGCTTTTTTTGTTTTTCCGTTTAAAGTAAATTCACGGCCACACATTTTGTCCGTATAAGGAAGGACATCAAGAGTTTGGATTCCTTTTGAATCTAAATATTTTTTGGCACGAATGGCATAACTTCCAAGAGCATTGTACTTTCCTACCTGGCGACAATACACTTCTTCGATTTGCATAGGAAGAATGACTGGCACAAACTTATATCCTTTTTCTTTAGAAAGAGTAATCATTAAATCATAGGCCCTTGTTGTTGTTTCGGGTAATGGTTCTAAAGAGTTTGGATCAATTGGGGAATCGGAACAAATCACATTTAAATTTTGGAGAGGAGTGGGACAAATGAATTCATCCTTTTCTTCGCATTTCTGATGTTTGATGGGAAGAATAAATGTTTCTCGTAAATAAACGAGTGGCGAAGAGGTAAGAAGCTTTGTGTCGGCACTGACTAAATATTTTGTTTGTGAAAATTTGACTTTAGTTTGTTCGTAAGCAAGTTTTAAGGCCTGTAGAAGGTAGGAGAGCCTTGTCAGTTCAAATTGAATGCGGAAGTTTTTTTTCCAAACTGGATCGTTTTCATGGAGAGCATCATTTTCATCATCCGGAAGAATTCCTTGTGCGCGTAATTCCTCGGGCATAGTAAAATCATTTGGTGATATAAAAAATAAAACTGTTTTGATATTATCAATTTTACCTGACATATCTTTTAGGCGTTTGTAGGAACCAAGAGACCCGTAAGCATCTACACCCAAATTTAGGCTTTGGTAATTTTTTCCGTTTTGTGCAGATCCTCCGAGGATCGAACAAAAAGTATCTTCATCAGAAACACCAAATCCCATAACCAAACTATCACCAAGACAAACAAGTTTTTGTTTTCCTGCTATTGGCTCTTCTAATCCGCGAAGGCCCAGTGAATTGGTGGTGAACTGACCTTGCCAAAGATCAGCGTAGTGGCGGACAAAACGGCTTTCGTTTGGTTCTAGGGTCACCCCATATTCAGGATGGTAGGCATGTAAAAGTTTGACATCGCGGTAGTAACGTAATGCAGGCGGATTGGAAGTGCGTAAAATCAATTCCAATGTAAGTAACGCCAACGGGAAAAATAGGACAATGGCTCCCCATCGTTTCCAGTTTTGAATCATATCCCTCTAAACTTTAGAATTCCGGCTGGGAATCAAGCATTTCTAAGGCAAATTTAAGAAGTCCTTAGCAATCGCATCGGCAAAAAGTTCAGCAAGCGCAGGTCCTGGGTGGCCATCTCCAGGGATATAGACTTGTTTTTGTTCTTGAAACAAGATTTCTGTTTTGGTTCTAAGGTCGATGGGTTTGATACCTTGGTCTGTAAAAAACTTTTTTGCCTCTTCATAGTTGGGATCCTTCGTATCGGGTTTTCCAACTTTTGACATCCCCCAACTGAAAAGGATGTTTAGTTTCTCTATGGGTAGTGTTGGATCATTTAAAAACTTATATAGGTTGGAATAGGTGATATGGTTTTTGGGATATAGGATCGGAATTCCGGACGAAGTGTACACATTTGCCTTCTGAGAAGGTAGGAGGTTTTGATAAATATAGGAATTTCGGATGAGATGGTAGTGGATAGGATATAGGTATTTTTTGATTCCCTTTTTTTCCCTTTCGTCATCGATAAAGTCAGATGGATTCCAAATCCAATAGATTTGTTTGGGTTGGTCTTTTGAATTTGTGGAAGTGAATGCCTCTTTTAAAAGGTTCAAAATTCCATTGGTTCCAATGGCATCAACCGCAATGACTCGCACCTCTAATTTGTATTTGGATTTTAAATAAGAGGCTGGTGTTTCGTTTGTTGGTAAACCATAACCCATTGCCATCGAGTCACCAACGAGCCATAGATCTTTTGGATTTGTTTCTTCGGAAAGGATTCGTTCTCCAATAGAATTGGTTTGGATGTCCCAAGTTTTACCATCCACTCTTGTAAACGTTTCCTTTCTATTGGAACAAAGGCGAATTAAATCGAATCCATACAAACAATGGAATTTTTTATAACGAATTTCTTCTGTATCGGTTCCATTTTGAAAGCGAAAGAAAACTTCTCCTAGAGATAAACTTAAGAGAAGGGTAATCGTTAGATAAAATAAAATTTTAAAGGATTTTTTCAATGAGGAGGTAAAAGAAAGCAAGATTTCCGATATAAAGAATCATTACTAAAAACCCTATAGCCATCTGGAAGATATAGGCTGAATAGGAAAATCCTTGGTAGGCAAGATAAGTCGTGATTCCCAGAATCATCTCAGGAACTAACACATAGTAGGCTACTTTTCCCCACATCTTTACATTTTGTGGATACCAAGATCCGAGTACCCACATAGTGGCTTCCGAAGTTCCAAAGATTAGTAAGGCAACGATTCCTACCCAAAGACAGGTTCCTATGATGGATACAGACATTTCTTCTAGTTTGATTCCCGTATACACACAGATAAATAATGGAATAGTCCAAAGTCCTGCCATATAACCTGAAACTGTTCCAATCTTTAAAAATCCATCTTCAGGAAATACTAATATCTGTAATGCGGCAGAAAGAAACCAGTCTGGAAATATCATAAAAATAGACAAAGGAACGAGGAATTTCCAAATGCGGAATGGTGTATGCCACCGAAAGACTTTGCAGAGGCTCGCAAAACTTATATGGAATAGAAGTGTGAGTGAGGCCAGTTGGACTCCCGCCTCTGCTCTACCTAAATACAAAACAAGTCCGGAAACAATACCAAATACTAAAAAATACAAAGCCAGTAAGAATTCTTCTGCAAGGAACTTAGGTTTCATCGGTTCGAATCTTAAAGCCAAGCGAATGGGATGCAAGCCGAAACTGAATGAAATTGATTTTAAAAATGAAAAGACGAGGGGAACGAAGAATCTTGGGAGATACTGGGTTCGAACCAGTGACCTCTACCATGTCAAGGTAGCGCTCTAACCAACTGAGCTAATCCCCCAAGGTAAAACCACTTCACCAGAGCCGAGCCCACCGTAAAGTACGATTTCTAAATCGGTTCCTGATTGAATAATCGCCACTCATCCGATCGGCAAGACGTTTTGGTTTGGTTTTGTCAGGGATTAAAAGAACCAAATTGTCTTTTGCTCGAGAAAGGCCTACGTAAAGAATCCTTCTTTCTTCGGCTTCATTGACCTCAACTCCGTCTTCACTCCAACCGAGAACTAGGTCAAGGAGGACGGTTCTGAACTCTAAACCCTTTGCACTATGAATTGTCATCACTTGTGAAGAAGGAACACCTAATGCAATCCATTCGCTTTTCCGAAAATTGCTGCGAGTGAGTAAAACACTTGTGGGATCTTTTGTTAGCCATTCTTTCCAAATCTCAATTGGTTTTGTTTCTTGTTCTTTGATTCTTACTTTTAGAAAAACTCCTTTTTCTTTCCGGAAGGTTTGTACTTGTTTTGCAATTTTGTCTTTGTTTGGTTTTAAGGCAAGTAATGAGGCTTGGATGATGGAATCCTTGGAGCGATAGTTAGTTGATAGAAAGTATTGCACCACACCCGGAAAATGGTTTGGAAATTCTAAAAATGGTTTTGGTGTGGCACCGCGAAATCCATAAATGGCCTGCCAATCATCACCTACAACAGTGATGGATTTAAAATTCATCTTTTGTATGATCTGGAGTTGGGTTTCATCGGTATCTTGAAACTCATCAATGATGAGAGCTTTCCATTTTTCTTTTACAGGAGCCGAGGACTCCCTTTCCAAAAATTGAAGGAAATCAACAATCAAATCATCAAACTCGAAATAATTGTTTTCTATTTTCCAAGATCGAAACGACAACAGATAAGATTCGTAACCTTCCAAAGAAAGTTTTCTGAAATGCTTTCCATTATTTTTGAAAAGTATGGGGAAAGGAATTCCGCCGATCGTATATCGTAATGGAAAAAGGATTTCCTTGGTGATTTCCCATTTTTTGGATTCGCCAAGGAGTTTATAACGAGACCAGTTTTTTGTGTTATCGTATCTTTTTAATGTATGATAACAAAACGCATGAAAGGTGGAAATATGGTAGTGAGGGGAGAGTCCTTTTTTGTGACAACGTTCTTTAAATTCATTTGTTGCTTTTTTTGTAAAAGTAACAATGAGGGTGTTTTCAGGAAGGATCGTATTTTCTTTTTCGCTTTCTTCTAAAAGCCCGATCATAGTGGCTGTTTTACCTGAACCAGCTCCAGCAATTACTTGTTTGATGGAATGATGTGAATCGATGATGGATTTTTGTTCTTCACTCCACATATATCAGTGGGTGCAACAGACGAAAGTTTGGTTCTATTTTTTAAAACTATTGTTTGAAGACGGCCGAGTCTTCATCTTCCTCTTCTTTTAAATCATAGTATCCATAAATAAAGTTTGAACTTGCTTTCACTTCCATCCCATAAAAATGTTCAGAAATCCTACCTGATTTGGTAACTTCTAATTTGTATTCCTCTGCAAGGAATTTCATTTTGTCCATGGATATCTTTTCATTAATTTTCGGGCCGAAACCTGATTCTGTTTTTGACCAATCGATGATGAAAAGTCTTCCACCTGATTTCATGGAACGAATGAGCCCATCCATCGCCAAACCAGGGTTTGGAAAAGTAGAAAGAGAGAGAGAGGCAAAAATGATTTCTGGAACGGGGACCCATTCCGGGAGGAGAGGGTGGTCGGACTGGTCCATATGAAAAGGGGTCAGTTGTTCAATCCCTTCCATTAGTTTACGTCGTAAAATCATATCGATGATCTCTTGTTGGCATTCTGCAGCCCAGATCCAGACATGAGGAAACCACTTCCGAAACTCTTGGAAGTAAAACCCGAGCCCACTCCCAAAGTCGACTAGATTGTTCAGGCCCTTCCAATTGAAAAAAGCATATACATCCTCAGGAGGACAGACCTCCCTTCTATGGCTAGAGAGCAAGTATTCCTGATAACTTTGGGAACGGTAGTATTCCGTTTCGGACATAATGACAATTCTCAGAGAAAAGCTGGGAAAGTACAAACGAAAAATTCAATTAGGGGACCTTTACCACCGAAAATCTAAGTATGAAGTTCTCGATTCAACTTTGGACGGTTGTACTGGTATTGTCGCTAGTTCCGATTTCGGCAGACTCTGGGTTTGAGGAAAGTCGTTATCCTACCATAGCAAAGGCAATCCATGTTAGCCTTCTACCTGATAAAAAATCGATTCGATTGGATTGGGATCCGCCCAAACAAGAGGGAGAAGTGATTGTTGCCCGTTCCTCTGTCATGATTGATAGTCCGGAAAAATTATACATTGCGGATTCTCTTGGCAGATACAAGGCTTCTGGTGCGAATGCCACTCGTCTGTATTTTGATTACAATCTGAAACCTGGAAATTATTATTACGCAGTTGTGATGGTAGCGGATGTTCGCCGCCGCGAAGTGAAACTGTTTTCGAACCAAAATTTTACCGTGATTCCAGTTCACATTGCGGAAGAAAATGGAACCCCTGTTGTAGGACAAAATCCTGATTTCCCTGCGTTCCCTGCCGATGCGGGGATTCAATCTATGGTGGGTGGGGTTTCCGGAATTACTGCGAGTATCGAAAGGAAGTATGTTCGTTTGAATTGGACACCACCAAACGGAGCTACTGCGGGAAGGACTCAATACACAGTTTATCGTTCTAACTCTCCTCTTACAAGTTTACCTCTGATGCAAAAAGCAGAAAAACTGGCAGAAGTCACTCATCCTGTGAATTCTTTTTTAGATCAAGATTTGGATAAATCGCAAACATTATATTATGGAGTTTCCGTGAAACAAGTGGGAGGTGAAGAAACTCTTCCTTTGGAAGATAAAAAGTCTACTTTACGCGTGTTTTATATCAAACAAACGGAAAAAAACAATGCAGAAGTCATTGTGGAAGATTCTCCTAAAAAACCAAAACAAGAAGTTGCCTCTAACGACACACACACAGACTTGGGTGGTTCTATGCACGTTCGGGGTCTCGGTTATGAACGTGTAGGAAAAGGTGCTGTGATCAGTTGGATTAGTCCAGAAGCTGCTGATGAGACGACAATCTATAGTTTGTATGCTTCCGTAAAACCCTTAAACCAAGGAGCTTCTTCCTTTGGGCAAGGTTCTGTCGTAAAAGTAGCAACTGTTGTTCATCCCAAAACAAATTTTTTTATCAAAGAATTAAAAGAAATCGATGAACTCTATTTTGGTGTAACTGCTAAATCAAGTGGTATTCCTGAAGACTATCAATTGAAAGAAAATGTTTCTTATTTTAAATATGATTTTTCGAAAGATATAACTCCTCCGGAAGAACCCAATGTTGTTGCTGAGTCTCATCCGAAAAGAGAACCAGAAAAAAATGAAGTTTATAAAAATGAACATGCTGTGACTCCGTCTGATTCTTTGCCTCCAAAAGAACCTGAGCAGGTAAATGATTTTAAAGAAGAAACTTCTGCAACGGTTAATTATGATTTGGGTCAAACGGATCTCAATCAAATCATTAAAGAAACAGTCATTAGAAAAAAATATGAAACAGCTGTGTATCGGTTGGAAGAATATTTGAAATATGAATCCAATGTATACCTACGTGGGAAGGCTATGTTCTTTCTTGGGGTGAGTGCGTTGAAAACTGGTGATACAAAAAAAGCGTTAAAATGTTTTTTGAGAAGGGAAACAAAATCCTATTCACCAACTCGAGTGGAATTTTGGACGAATCAAACCCTGAGTCAGGCGGGTAGAGGGAATTTATGAATCGAATCATTGTAACCTTAGCAGGTTTTTTATTTATTGTTGCGGGTCTTTCTACAGCATACTACCAAACGAATATTTCTGCAAAAGAAGATCAATCTCAGGCTGTTTTGGAAAAAATTGCCGAAGGGGAAGAGTATTTAAAACAATCTAACCCTCAAAGTAAAGAAAAAGCCATTGCCATTTTTTCTGAGTTAGCTGGGAAACGTGGTTTAGAAAAATATGAATTTCAAATTAAATACAACCAAGCAAGAGCTCTAGAAAAGAACTCAGATTTTTATCCAGCTCTTGATATTTATAAAGATCTTAAAAAGAGTCCTAATCTAAAATCGGAAGAAAAGGAACGTTTGAGTTATTCTCTTGGTAATTTACTTTTAAAAATAGGAAATGAGTCGGAAGGGAAGGCTCATTTAGAATCTGTTTTGCAACAAAGTTCTGATAATAAATTAAGATCTAAGTCTTTTTTGTCTCTCGGTGACTATTATTATAAAACAGGTCATTTTGAAACCGCACGTAAAAATTATACTTTGGCCTTACAAGAAGATCCGAACAATACAGAATCGAGAATTGGCTGGGGAAGATCCCTTCGTAAACTTGGTAAAGATTGGGCTTCGTTTGATGTATTCGATGAATATATTGAAACTGCTGACCAGTTAGCAGGTGCTGACGAAAAAGTGGTAGGGGAATACAAAGATTCAGTTCTAAAAGATGCTAAAGACAATTATACTAAGAAAAATTATGTTAAAGCAATTGAACTGTTTCAGAAAGTAATTACTGTCAATCCAGCGCCTAAAAAAGAAGAGGAAGCTTTGTATTATATTGCATTGTCTTATGATGCGTTAGGAAAACAAATTGAATCTCTCACTTACATCAATAAGGTTTTGAATAACAGTGACTATTCTCTCGACCAAGCGGCTTTATACAAAAAAGGAACCATTTATTTCCGACAAGGTAAGTTTGAAAAAGCAGCAGGTATCTTTCAGACCATTGTAGATAAATACCCTAAAAACCAGATTACCGACAAGGCGATTGCATGGAAAAAAGAATCACTCGATCAGTTTACAGATCATAACGATCTTGATGGTTCAGATGTAACGTCTGATTCTGATTCACCTAAACCAAGTTCGGTTTCTAACCGACCAGATTCGGGAAGTGATTTAGAGTTTTAGTCGGACTTAACTAGAAATTCATTCGTCTTTGTATTCTGGAGGGCTTCCTCCATTCCGAAAGTTTTGTAAATTTCCGGAACAATGTCTGCAAGCGAATGTATATTTTCAGCGAAGCGGTCAGCATTCTTACCATAGAGAATGGTGGCCGCCGGGTTTTCCGTATGATTTTTCTGGCTTAGGTCTTCCATATTCCCATGATCACTCGAAACAATGAGTAAATCTTTTTCCGGATCGAGAGTTTCAAGGACTCCACGAAAGAATTCTTCTAAATTTCGGATGATATGTTCTGCCTTTTCCCAATCCATTGCATGTCCTACTTTATCAGTGAGAAAGTATTCATACAAAGCCAATTGGTAATTGGCAAAACGTGTCATGGATTGTTTACCAAGTAAGTAGGGATCTCGTTTTTCTAGGAGCGGATCTCCCTTTTTTAACATATCAATTCCCATAGTTCCCATAATTTCATGAGTTAAGTCCATATATAGACCCCTCTCATTCCGAAGGTCATCAAAGTTCTTTAAGGGACGGCCACTTGCTAACTGGACTAAGGTGGAAGCGGAAACAAGTTTCGGTTTTTCTTCTACATGTTTGAGATAAGGTGGTGAAAAACAGTTTAGAAAATCACTCAAATGACCGTGTTCATTTAAAACTTTGATAAGGGAATACTTTGCTATGATTTTACGGAGGGTGATGGTTGGAAACCCACTCACATGACGATCGAGCACCTTGGGTCCAGGAATTCCTGTCCAAAGCGCCGTTTGTCCTGTAGCCGATTGGGGTAGACCCGGAACACCCATATGAGCATCCGTTTTGATATAGTGCAGTGGAGAAGGTAGGTGAGGTATGTCGGCATCTGCTACCGGGATCCCTCCTACGGGTGCTAAAAAACCTTTGGCAAATCGGCTAAATGGATTGGATTTGGGATCGTAATTTGCGATTCCCACCCCGTCCAAAAATACATAAAAAATCATTCCTTTCCTTGGACTGATTGGTTTTTGCCAATGACAACCCGATAATTAGAATGATGAAACGGAATTTCGGAAACCTGTCTATTCTTTTTGGATACTTGGTGGTTTCCATCCTCGTTACTTCCGTTTTATTCGGGTATTTTGAATGGATTCGGCCATTGCGGATGAAATCCAATTTGATTTCAGCTTTGCAACGTTTTGATGAAGACAGAACCAAAGAGTATTTAAATACACTTGAGTTCTTTTTTCGTGAATCGGCGCTTCCTTATCGAGCCTCTCAGGTCACAACTCGTATCAAAGAAACTTTAGGGTTAAATTATGTACGTTTGTATGATGATTCCCTCCGACTCATCCATAGCACAAACGCAACAAATGAAATCTTTCAGGAAGAGTTAAGACAAGACCCGTCAGGACTTTTAGAAGGAAAACTTCGAACACTTGCGAGTGGTGATTACGTGTATCGTAATCTAACCGGAAAGTTCTTTGTAGTGTTTCCGCCGGGCCCACCTCTGCCAGCTCAAATCCAAAATGCCAACTTGGAATATGGGTATCTTTATTGGGCCTTTGATCCTGAATCACAAAAGATATTATATACCAATGATGAATCAATTTTAACGGGTGATCGAGAGAGTAACCAACTTCTTGGACTTTTTTCTGGTAAAGAGGGACAAACCATTACATGGCAGTTAGACGGTGAAGACTCTAAACTCATTTTAGAAACCACCGATAGTTTCTCTGTTTATTTACTCAGACAATCAGATTCAGAAGTTGATGAAATTCGGTTTGGTTGTTTTATTGTTTTTCTTCTTACTTTTACTGGATTATTTTATATTCGTTTTGTTTGGATTGTAACTCATTCCCGTGGATTTCAATTTAAGAGGCGAATGCTTTTACCGGTATCAGCTTATCTTATTTTACTTTTGTTCTATCAAAAAAGCTTCGAACTTTTTCCTGATTACCGGTATTATAAACCTTGGGCTAAACATCGATTAATCCAATTTGAAGAAACTCTTTCTGTTTTGGAAAAAAATCTACAGAGAGAAGGTTTGGGAGAAGGTGGGAATCTCGGCGAAACGGAAAGAATTGTTTCTGAACTTTATCTTTGGAAAAGAGGACAGGTAGATTCTTCATCCATTCAAAATCGATTTGGAACAGAGATTTTTGGTTTGTTTCAAAGGATAGAAAACCATCCAATCACTATCTTACTTGAATCTGAGTTTGATTTAGTGTATCTCATTCCTAAAAGAAATGATAAAGATGGTTCTATTTCTATTCTTGTTGCTGTTCTTGATTCCAATCTTCTACAGGCAAAAAAAGAAAAAGATCGAGATGAATTTTATTTTCCATTAGTTTCTGCAAAACTTTCAGATAACAAAAGTAAGGAACAGGTTCTATTCAATCCAAGAGCTTGGAGAGGAGAAGATAGTTCTAAGTTTGTCCATCTGGAATCTAAAAAACAATCCGTTGGTTTTTTGAATCATAAATTTCATTCTTATTATGTTGCAAAAGAACATGGAAAACCAGGATTTTTATCAGGTTTATCCGTCTATCGTTACTCATCTTTTCCTCCTTATCTTTTTAGTTTTGGATTTTTATTCGTAGGGCCTTGGATCTTCTTTGTGTTATGGGCGAATATCAAACGTAAGTGGGAACAGAATCATCCTCCGGTGTTAGGGGAATCCCTTTTGGTGAGCAAAGAGTCACCTATAGTAGAGGCAGAGATAAAAAAATCAGAGTTTCCTAAAGAAGGAATTGAAACAAAAGTGGAACCCCGTATAAACTATACAAATCCTGTGAAAAAAACTAGTTTCAAAATACTACCACCAGCCACTTGGAAACGAGTCGCTATTTTAGATGCAGTACAAAAAAAACGAGAAACTATTTTTAATCCTGAGTTAGAAAAACTTGTTCACTCCGTTACAAAAAAAACAGAGACACAAGAGAAGGGACCATCACCTGAAAGTTTTTTAACCATGATTCCGGAAGAAAAACGTTTTGAGTATAGTTTACTCGATAAAATTTATAGAGAGAATGAAATCTCTTATGATGGAATTGTTGGTTATACAAAAAACTTTATTTCAAGGCTTGGCTCTCCTCGATTTTCTTATCTTTTTTTGAACGATTCGCTTGGCTCCTTTCACAATCAAATTTCCTCAGGCCTTGACTATAACACACGTTCAAATCTCATTTTTTTACATCATGACCCCTATTTACCTTTTGATGAATCAGGATTTGCACTTCTCGATGTGGATGATGCAGTAAGACTTGATCGGTTCATTGCTAAAAAATTCTCCTGGGAAATTTTATTACAAACGGAAGCCATTATCGCCTTTCATATGGAGTCCCTGGGTTTCCCTGGAATATTTTTGGTTCTTCTCAGCAAAGAAGAAAGAAGTAAATTTCTCGATTCCCACAAACGAATGATTCAGGATAAACTTCGCCAAGTGATACCGGCCCTTCATGTCCTTGTAGAAAAAGAAGAACGAAAACCCGAATTTTTAAAGGATAGTTTGTCCTGGATGATCCGCTCTTTTATGCAAGCCACCTTTGGTGGGAAAAGAGCTACATCGGTCCTTCGGATTCAGTGGCCCGAATACCATCCATCCCCAGAATGGGAACGATCCAAAAGACATTTTGTGGACTCTATACAAAGTTATTTGGAAAGTAAAGATCGATTGATTGAAACATCACCCAATTCAATATTGATTGTAACGGCAAAAGATTTGTATCTTTCTGTGATTCAAAAATTACAGGAACTACCATTCCGCCATGAAATCAAATCGATGAAATTCCCTGACGATGGACAAAACTTTTACTTATACTTCTAAACTAGTTTGTATCTTTTTTGTTTTTGTCCAAACTCTCTGGGCTGGTGGTAGTAAAAAAAAAGAAGAAACCACTGCTCTAAGAAAACAAATTTACAATCTACACAAACTAGATGAAGAAACATCTTCCATTCCTTATTTGGAACGTTACCTCGACTTAAGTCAAAATGAATTGTATTTTAAACTTCTTTATGCAAAAGCTCTCCTGTATCGAAATGATTTGTCAGTTCCAAGGCCAGATGAACCGGCAGAAGACCGAATCAATAAAGCAAAACTAATTCAAAAAAACTACAATTTATCCTCCAAACTATTTCAAGAAAATGTTTTACATTTGGAAAAAGTCCGACCAAGGGATCCCAATTTGGGTCGATGGTATTACCTTTGGGCATTCAGCGAATGGTATTCGGATAACAAGGAGAAGTCGATCAAACTATTTCAAAAGGCAGTGAAGTTAGACTATCGTTTGACCGAATCTTATTATAATATCGCCTCTCTTTATGAGTCACTCGGGCAGTGGCAAGATGCCAATTTGTATTGGCGTAAATTCGAAAAGGCTGAAAAAGAACTGGAAGAAGAAGACTAATGGCAAAAATTGATAAACGTTTCCAAATCCTGCTTTCGGAGGAGGAACAAATTTTATTAAAAAATGAAGCATCGAGAAGAGGGATCTCCGGCGGAGAACTCATTCGAATGGCTCTAAAAAATGAAATCATTCAAAAGTCAGAACTTTTAAGGAGACAAGCTATTGTATCTCTTACGGAGTTACTGGATTGAAACTTTATTTGACTTCTTCTGTTTTATTTGGTTTGGTTCGTTCTTCTCGAAAAAACAAGATCCAGAAACTTCTTTTAGAATCTTTGGACTCTCATGAAAGATTTTTTACATCCTCACTTTCTATTTTTTTATTATTCCAACTTTTAGGTGAATTAGATGTTGAGAAAAAGAAACAAATCTTACGTTACTTAGAAGACCTGACTGATTCCATTTTTGATTTGGATACAGAAGGCATTCGCACTCAGTTATTTATGTCAGAATCATGCGATATCGAAATGGCAATCGCTTTGAAAGAAGGTATGGATGTTGTCATCGTGGATCTGGAAAGGGAGATCAACTCCCTTCCATTACTTTTGGTGCGAAACTTCTTTGGGGAAACTAAATGAAATAGGAGGAGAGAGGGGACTTCGTTGGTCCTTTGAATCCCATTCATTCAAATAGCGGTTGTAAGCTGATATTCTAAAGTAGTATGTTAAACCAGGTTGGAATAAAAGTCCCTTTTTCTCTTTTCTGGAAGTATCTACTTGGTCAGCGAGAGGACGAAATTCGTCACCCCCCAGTTCTCCTTCTGGGATATAAATATTTTGAACCAGTGTTTCTTCTGTGATACAAAATCGTTTGTTTTGAAAACTGCTATTTTCTTCGTTTCCGTCAATTTTAGCTAAGCCACCCATTTTATCTTTTTTGACAAATACAGAACCTAACATCCGATTGGGAAGAAGACCATAGTGAATGATATAACCACCACCATTTTGAACTTCTTTTTCATGATTTGAATTCCATAAAAAACAAAGAGGTTGTCCTGTCTTTAGATTCTCATCCAAACGAAAACGTGTGGGAAGATCCGGAGGTGTTTGTTCTGTATATTCAAAGGATAACGTTTGAACGTTTGGAACTGTTTTACCCATAGGGTCTGGACGAAACCATAACTTCCACTGGTAGTACTTAAATTTGTTTTTCGGAAGTTCTTTCTCAAGAGATTTGATTCTTGTCCAAAGTAGGTTTGTATTTGAGTCTACGAACTTTTGATTCGACCCTCGGAAGTAAAGTTCGAGCATCGTATCTTTTGGTTGTTCTACATTCCAATGGATTTTGGTTAACGAGGAGTTACTATACTTAGTTTCTAAAACGGGAGAAAGGGCAGTGTTCCCTTCCATAAATCCAGTTTTAGTTTCATCATCATAACGAACGGCTTCAAACTTTGTGTATTCAATTTCGGGTTCTCCTTTATGGATGTGAAAACCATCTAAGTTTCCATAAAAAGATTTCCCGAGTACAAGAGGAGTGGAATCATTTTCAGGAAATCCAAAACCTATGGTATCTGCTTGGTGATTTTCATATTCAGCTGTTTCAATTCCATTTTGATATAGTACATAACGATGATTTAGTGTATCAAAATAAAGTGAGATCACTTCCCAAGACTTTCTTTTGATTTTTACTGGTGATTCTAAAATGAAACTAGTGGTTCTGCCATCCGTTTTTTGGAGTAGATTGTTGACGTAAAGAGTTGGTTTACTTTCGTTTAACTCGAGTGAGATGCCGTATTTTTTTCCCTTCACAAATACAGTTCGATCTAAAATGACAGAACCGGCACCTTGTTCACCCATCCAAATGGGAATGGTGATTGTAAAAGGGTCGGGATGGGTTCCGAAAAGGGAATTGCCGGAAACAGATAGATGGATTTGGTTCCTTCTCCCAGAAAAGTAAGCTGACTTTTTGCCAAAAAAATAGGTTTGATCATTCACTAAATAAGAAGAAGAAACTATGGATATCGATTTGGATTTAAAGGGGATTCCGGTTTCTGTGATTTGTGGTTCTGCAACCTCTCCTTCAAAGTCGAAGAAGAGTTCACCATGTTTCGGGGTGTTTTCTTTGGGTTTTAGAAAGTTCTTTTTACCAGGTTCCGAATTTTGAACCACTCCGATTTTTTTCCAAAGGCTAAGGTTGAGTGTTTCTTGTTTTGGGACTTCCCATCCAAATAAGGGTAGGCCCCAAACAAGGAATAAGGTTACGACTGTTCTTCGATCAGTCCCAATCGTTTTTGGTGCCGCCCACCTTCGAATTCTGTTTCTATCCATTTTTTTACGATTCTCTGTGCTAAATCTGTTCCGAGAACCCTTCCCCCTAAAACGAGTACGTTGGCATTGTTATGGCGTTTGGACATTTCCGCCGTAAACTCATCATGGCAAAGAGCCGCTCGAATGCCTTTGAAACGGTTGGCGGCAATGGAGGCTCCAATGCCTGTTCCGCAAAGAGCAATGAGTCTGGGAACTTCACCGGAAAGAACCTTTCGGCAGGCATCTCCAATGATGGTAGGGTAGTCGACGGACTCTTCGCTCTTAGTACCGTAATCGACAATTTCGTAAGTTTCCTCGAGACTTTTCCTAAGGATTTCTTTGAGAGCAAATCCTCCATGGTCAGACGCAATTCCAATTTTTTCTTTCATTCGGCTTTCTCCTTTCTCTGTTTTAGGGCATCGGTGTAAGACTTATAGGATTCTACCGAGATCGAGAGTAAAAATTTATCTCTCTCGCGAAGTAGACTTCCATAATAACCTGTAAATAAATCTAAATAACGTGAGTATTTTTCTTTCGGATTTTTTTCAGAAAGAAATTCGGTGGTGAGTATTGTGATCTCTGTTTTGATTTCGGTATGAGACTCAAACCATTGTTTGGCGAGGTTAATTTCGCCCGGTGTGAGTGGATAAGGACGATTGTCTGAAAGTAGAATTCGCCATTCATAAGAAAAATAAACTTCTTCTTTTTCTTTTCCCGAAAGGATGGATGTTTTGAAATATTCACCTAAATCTTCTGCAAGAGGATCATCGGGAAGGTTTTTGATTATTTTCTCTCGAAAACATTCTAGGGAAGCCAGACGTTTTTCTGCTGACTCTTTAGCATATTCTTCCATCCGGATTCGATCCAAATTGAGTATGTTTGGGCTTAAAGCACCAGGAGGAATTTCTTTTTTTAAGGACTGATAACAAGAGTTAGCTTCTTCCCATCCTAGATTCCCCTCGGGAATCCAAAGGGAATGGGCGGAAAGTGAGCCTTGGATGAGTAAAAAGAAAACTAGGTAAATTGGACTGAATTTACCCATGGGTCCTTTCAAATTCTTTGATAAAAGAAATGAGGGAATCTACACCTTCTTCAGGCATAGCATTATAAATACTTGCCCGAAATCCGCCAGCTTCCCTGTATCCTTTGAGACCAGCAAATCCTTGTTCTTCTGCCAGTGACAAAAATTGGGAATCCAAACTATTGTTATGACTTCTGAATGTTACATTCATTGCGGAACGAAATGCCTCAGGTACGGGAGCATAGAATAAGGAAGAGGCATCTAAAGCATCATATAACTTTTTTGCCTTTCTTTCATTGATGGTTTCCATTACAGAAAGCCCACCTTTTGATTTTAAATATTTGAAAACGAGACCTGCTATGTAGATGGAGTAAGTAGGTGGAGTGTTGTAGAGGGATCCATTTTTTTCCATAAGAGCATAGTTCATTAGGTTCGGTATGGGATGAGATTGTGTAGGCAATTTTTCTTTGTCGTAAATCACAAGAGTGAGTCCAGAAGGCCCAATGTTTTTTTGAGCCCCCGCAAAGATCACAGAAAAATCTTCAATGGGAAGTTTACGGCTTAAGAGTTCGCTGGTCATGTCCGCAAAAAGTGGAGCCTTCTTTAATTTCGGGAAGGTATTGTAACGGGTTCCAAAAATAGTATTGTTGGAAGTGATATAAACATACTTAGCTCCCTCATTGACGTTATCATCCGTAATGGTTGGTAACTCCAAATACTGAGAGTCTGCTCCATTAAAAATGGATTTTACATTGGGATAGAATTTTTTTGCTTCCTCGTGGGCTTTCCTTGCCCAAACACCTGTGACAGCAAAATCTGCAGATTCTCCTGCTGCCAAATAATTGAAAGGGATGGCCGAAAATTGTAAGGTAGCCCCACCAGGAAAGTAAACAACCGCATAACGCGATGGCAGGTCTAGAAGTTCTCGTAAGTCCGCGAGTGATTCATCCAGAATATTTTGGAAATGTTTCTCTCTATGGCTCATTTCCATAACAGACATTCCGGTTCCTCTGTAGTTTAGGAACTCAGACTTTGCTTCTTCCATGACCTCAGTTGGTAACATGGCAGGACCGGCATTAAAATTGAAGATTCTGTGTGTAAACGTTGGCATCCTCCCACAGAATTTTGAATATCCACCCCCCGGTAAATAGATTTTTATTCTAAAACTTGCTTTGCAGAATCGGAAAGGTTGTTAATCTTGTGGGCATCTTTACCCCAATTTTCGTGAGGAAACAATGAGAATTTCTCGTTCCATCATCATTTGCCTATTTGTAGTCGGTCTTTCCTTGACCGCACAGTCCAAAGCCCCACTCGGTGAGTCCGAAATCAAGGGTTCCAAAAAAATCGAATTCATCAACCGCTCCTTACGTAAGGCATCTGATGACATTATTCAAGAAAATACCGAAATTGGTCGTAAACTCGCCGAAACCTTGGCCAAAGAAAATACGGCAACTGTGGATGGAGTCAAAATCCAAAGAGTGCTTCCTGGAGCAGATGGAAAACTGGGTGCTGACATCCTTTATCTTTCTGAGTCTCAAAGTTTTGATCATGTCAATTCCATTGCTCGGATCATCGCCTCGTATGTGGAAAAATCGTTCCAATACAAAGCCGGAAATGCTGAGACTTTGGCGCAGTACGTCCTCTATTACAATGCAACTCACAGAAAAGATTCAAAGTTTTTCACCAAAAAATATACGGAAGGAGTTATTGCGGCTACTTCTTCGGACAAATTAGGAATTGATACTGTTTATAAAAATTGGCCTGGTAAAACACAAATCATCATTCCGATTGAAGGAAATATCTTAAAAGATAATGGAAAAGATGTCACAACGGATGAGTTAGAAAAAGACGTAAATAAAACGGTGAAGGATAAAGAAAAAGATCCTGCCACCAAACAGAAGATGGAAGACGAAGCCAAAAAAATGGATAAGTTGCAAACCGATAAACTGAAAGATGAAAAAAAGGTTTTGCAAGATAAAAAACAAGAAGTCGCTGACGAACAAAAACAACTCCAAGACAAAAAAGACGCACTCAAAAAACAGGAATCAGAAACGGTTGCGAGTCTCAATGAGTTAAAAAAAGATCCTGTGAAAAACAAAGCAGAGATTGAAAAGAAAACCGAAGACATTAAAAAAATCGAACAAGAGAAAAAAGACACTGAGAAAAAATCGGAAGCTGTAGAAGCAAAGAAAGAAGAACTCAGTAAAAAAGAAGAACAAATCGCCAAAAAAGAAGAAGCTCGCACTGGTGGTGACACAGCGAAAAAAGAAGACACTGTTCAAAAAGTTGAAGCAAAAGTGGAAGAACTAAAAACAGAACTTGCTCAAACCAAAGAAGAACTGAAGAAAAAAGAAGAACAAAGTGATAATGTTGTGAACAACAAAATCCTTTTTATGAAGTTTATCAAATATGACACGGATGGTCATTATTCTAATGAACTTTGGGCTATTGATCCTGCAAAAGACGATGCTCTTTTTAAAAGTCCGTACAATAATATTTGTTCTAAGGAATTTAAAGAAATCGCAAACCAAGGAGTTCTTGTGCTTGGTTATGACGGAGAAAAAGTAGAAACTCGTAAACACAAACTTGTGTTACTGGATCCAGATAAATTAGGGGTGAAAAAAACAAGTGATTCTGCAGATATTTTCTGGAGAACACCAATGATCAATCGGGAAGACAAAATTTACGTGATTGAAAAGGTAAAAGACAAATACCATGTTGCAAGATTTAAGTCTGACTTAACCTTTGAAAAAAGGACAGAAGAACCTGTAGAAGAAAACTCAGAACTTACATTTTTTGGGGATAAGGTCTATGTGACCGGTAAACCAAAAGAAGGTGATAAAACTACAATTAAGGTATTTAAAAAAGAAGATTTGAGCCTACTCAAAACCATCGCTCCGTAAGGAGAATGGTTTCTTATGTTACATTTTGTAACATCTTGGAATTATTAGCAAGGTTTAGAAAAAAAACCTTGCTTTTTATATTTAATAAACACCTGTTTGTTTATGAAAAATTTTATGAAGTTAGTTTTTGTAATTTGTTTTGGGTTGGCACTTTCCTGTGCTACATTTCGTGAGGGAAATGTAAGTTACCAACAGATTGAGCCTTCCACTACAGCCAAAAAAAGTATTTCCTTCGTTGTCACTGGACAAGTGAAATTGAATACAAATGAACCGGTTCCACAAAACGCAAATGCACTCGGGAGTTGGGCCAATGTAGTGAAAGAAGAATTCACTTCCTCTTCATTGTTTTCTGCAGTTAAAAATAATGAGAAATCTACGGATCTTTCCGTTGACATCAATATCCAAAACAATGGCCGATTTAACCCGGGACTATCGATGCTTACCGGTTTGACTTTGTATTTATTTCCTTCCTCTGCTACTGACGAATTTGTAGTGGATGCTACTTTTAAGAATAAAAGTGGAAAGGAAATTGCAAAAATTCAAAAAAGAGACTCTATCTCCACTTGGAGTCACCTAACTCTAATTTTTGTTTTCCCATTTAAATCCTTACCATCGGAATTGGCTCAATGCCAAAAGGATTTGATCAATTCAGTATTAGTTGAAGCAAATGCTAAAGGTATTTTGAAATAACAATACAGTTTAACTTAAAAACTAGACTCTCCCTTTCTTTTCCGATTCATTATCTGGTAGAAGGGGAGGTTCGATCGATTCAATTCGAAGTCGCGGACCTTTAATCTTTTAGGTATTCAATCCTTTCGCGAATGGATTCGTTGGAAGGGTTTTTCTTAGCCAAATCTTCGAGAAGTTTAATGGCTTGGACTTTTTTCCCCATAATGTCCCAAAGATCAGAAAGTTCGAGAGCAGGCCTTGGGTCACTTGGAGACTTAGAGAGAAGCCCTAAATAAATTTCTTCTGCTTTTTCCAAGTCACCAATGAGGCGTAATGCGGCTGCCTTTCCTAGGAGGGCGAAGTAATCGTCACCACTGGCAAGAATTTTATTAAAACATTCTAGCGCCTTGTCATAGTTTCCAAGTCCACGAAGAGAATCGGCATATCTGTTGATGATGAGTTTATTATCAGGATCGGACTCGAGGATTTTTTCCCAAAAAGTAATAGCAGTTTTGAAATCTTTTTTCCCACGAAAAGATTCGGCAAGGCCATAAAGGGCGAAAAAGTTTTTTGGATCCAGTTCTTTGGCTCTTTCATAATAAAGAACCGCTTTATCAAAGTCCTTAATTTTGCGGTAACTATTTCCAATTTCAGTTAGGATTTTGATATTGTTCGGTTGGCTAGAAAGTAATTTTTCCCACCATTGGATAGCATCCACATATCTTTGGCAGGCAAAGTATAAATGTCCAAGCCCAACTATCACATACTGGTCGTGAGGATTGATTTGTAAAGCTTCCATATAATAAACTTCTGATTCTTTGAAGTTCTTTAGTTTTCTATGTGCGTCTGCCACACGAGAAAGGATACTTGCATCTGTGATCGTTATGTGGTGAAACTCTTCTGCTACTTCTATGATTCTTTTGAGACTATTCAGGTCTCTATATGCATTCATAAGTCCCATTAGGGAAAATTTATTCGTTGTATCACCTGCCAAACATTTTCTGTAGTATTGGATGGCTTGTTCTGGTTGTTTCGTTTTGGCATAATAATCGCCAAGGCCTACGAGCCCGTATGTATTGGATGGATCCTCATCAAGTAATATGTCTAATCGTTCTTTGGCTTCTTTGAAACGTCCCTGATCAAGAAAACGATACGCCTCTTTTGCAAGGGCTTTTATTTTTGTGAACTTTTCATCTTCTTGTGGCTTTTCAGTATCTGTATTTTCCATATTCTCGTCCAATTTTCAGCATTCCTTTTTAGACAGTAAAAATCGACTCAAAAACGTGAGAACATTGACAACAGGCTCTTTTTTGCAGAAATGACAATAGGGGGGAAACGTATGTCATCTACAACCGAAGCAATTACTGGCGGCCGGCTTATGGTCGAACTATTGGAAGAAGCGGGTGTGGAGATCGTCTTCGGATACCCTGGCGGTGCTATCCTCCCATTCTATGACGAACTCTATCATAGTAAAAAAATTAAACATATCCTCGTTCGTCATGAACAAGGTGCCGTCCATATGGCAGAAGGGTATGCGCGTTCGACAGGTAAGTTAGGTGTTTGTATCGCCACTTCTGGTCCTGGTGCTACCAATTTAATCACCGGACTTACCGATGCCAAATTAGATTCCATTCCCATTCTTGCCATAACGGGACAAGTTGCGACAGATGCCATTGGAACCGATGCCTTCCAAGAAGCGGATATTTTTGGAATCACCATCCCCATTACTAAATACAATGCACTGATTAAAAAGGCAGATGACCTTGCTCGTCATTTTGAAGAAGCCATAAAAATTGCGATGGGAGGACGACCAGGGCCTGTATTACTCGATTTTCCAAAAGATGTTCAGTTGGAAAAAACATCAGTTAGAAAGGCATCTTCTTTAAAAATTGCTCCTCATCATTATGAAAGACCAAAGGTCAAAGGGGATCCACAAGAATTTGCGGAAGCTTTAAATCAAGCCAAACGCCCGTTACTTTATGTTGGTGGTGGTGCCATTAATTCTTTTGCTTCTGCCGAAATCAAAGCTTTGGCTGAAAAAGCAAATGCTCCTGTAACAACAACTCTTATGGGTCTTGGCGCTTTTCCAGGAACACATCCGCTTTCGGTGGGGATGCTTGGGATGCATGGAACTGCTTATGCCAACAAAGCAGTGTTAGAATGTGATTATATTTTAAATTTAGGTGCAAGGTTTGATGACCGAGTTGCCAAATACCAAGACTTTGCGCCGAATGCAGTACGTGCCCATGTGGACATTGATGCCGCAGAATTTAACAAACGGATCAATGTTGACTATATTTTACATGGTGATCTCAAAGACGCTATTCGAGAAATCCTTCCTTTTGTTAAAGGGGGAGAAAGAACTTCTTGGATTGAGAACATCCAGACTTTAAAGAAAAACCATCCACTTGATTTTGATAACAGTGGGGACAGTATCAAACCACAAGACTTCCTTCATAGAGTGTATACAAAAACCAAAGGGGAAGCTATTGTTTCCACTGACGTGGGACAACACCAAATGTGGGCGGCTCAGTATTATCTTTTCGATAGACCAAACACTTGGTTAACCTCCGGGGGACTGGGAACTATGGGGTATGGACTTCCTGCTGCTATTGGTGCAAAATTTGGAAACCCTGATAAAACTGTAATTTGTGTGACCGGGGATGGTTCTTTTCAAATGTGTATTCAAGAACTCGCTACTATCGCGCAATCTAAGTTAGGTGTAAAGATTTTACTTTTTAATAACAACTTCCTTGGAATGGTTCGACAATGGCAGGAATTATTTTATGAAGAAAGGTTTAGTGAGTCCCAATGGACTTACAATCCCAACTTTGTGAAACTTGCTGAAGCTTATGGCATTCCAGCAATGAAGATCGAGCACAAATCTGAAATTGAAAAGGGTGTGGATTTTTTCCTGAAAGACAGTGGGTCTGCTCTTATTGAAGTGATGATCCCTGCTGAGGAAAAAGTATTCCCTATGATTCCTGCAGGAAAATCTCAACAAGATCTAATCGAATTTAAAGACTTGGGGAAATTGAAAAAATGAAACACACTCTAAGTATTTTAGTAAATAACCATCCAGGTGTGATGAGTCATGTTTCTGGTCTATTCACTCGTCGTGGTTACAATATTGATTCGATAGCTGTTGGTGTGACTGACAATGTGGATGTATCCTCCATGACTATTGTTTTGAATGGGGATGATTTTATTGTAGGGCAGGTGAAAAACCAACTCCTCAAATTACCCGATGTTTTAAAAGTCCAAGACATGGCTTATGCGAGTTCTGTCCAAAGGGAACTGGTTCTCGTTTCTTTTTCAATCACAGAAAACAATCGAAGTGAAGCTCTTACCATTTGTAATGGGTTTGATGTGAAAATTTTAGAAATGACGGAAGATTCCCTGCTCATCGAATTTTCGGGAAATTCGAGACAAGTGACTAATGTGATATCAGTGATCAAACCATTTGGAATTCGCGAAATATCTCGCACAGGCCAAATTGCGATTGCCTATAGGAACCAAAACTCCGTTTAGAATCCACTTGACAGTGCTTCAATTTTCGGAGAGTATTGGGGCCTTAAGTGAGCTTAGTCTGTCCCCATGTTTCGAAAAATTGTCATTTTATGTTTTTTTCTCCTAACTACTGTTATCTATACAGAAACAGAACGTAACACGGTCCCCCTCAAACGAGGACCAAGCTCCGATGTATTGTATTTTGATTTTGGGGAGACTGCTCCCACAACATTTCTCTCTGTCGAAAGACTGCAAGAACCCAAATTAGAAGATTTAAAATTAGGATTTTTAGAACCAGCCCCCGGTTATTACAATGGACCCGACGGAGGTGAAGTTTACCAATGGGCCAAAAACCATTACCAGTGGAAACGAGCTGATGGGAGTGTTTATACGGAATGGGCGAATGGAACTTTTAAGTTGGATTTTCCTTCTGGAGTTGGATTCACTTCTGTACCCGGATCCTGTAATGGATGTTCGCCGACAAATATTTGGAATTATCCTGATTTAACTAAAATCACTAAGTATTGGTCGAACCATAGAAAAGAATATGATTATACCTATCAAAAACCACTGAATTTTGAAAACTACCTTCTCGTAAATGAAACAACATTTGGGAAAACAAAGTTAGAATTTGGAAATTATATACTGTATGGATCCGAAAAATGGTCTGAGTATTTACGGGGTTTTGTTGGACATTTCAAAATCAAACCCTTCTTAAACTATGTGAAATCTGAATTTCAACTAGAGAATAGAGGGAAGGTTCCTGTTTTGTTATTTGATAAGTATGAGGATATCAAAGAATACATCGGAGCCGATATTCCTGGTGGGGCAGAAGAAGGTGGGTTTGGGGGAAGGGATTCCATCACTATGTGTTGTGGGGAAAAAATGCCCCAAGCCACTGGCAATCCGGAATTTGATGCGGATGCTTTGAGGCGTTTCCACTTCGGAGTATTTTACCACGAAGCCGTTCATAATTTAGAACAAATCTCTTGTTTAAAGATTCAATCAGAAACAGGAAAATTTCCACAGACAGATATTTTGGATCCTTGGTTTGAGGAGGGTCTTGCCAACTATGTAGAGGCAAAATTCTATGAACGAAGACAGTTCCATATTTACAATGATGCAGAAAAGTTAATCCGGGAAAACAAAGTCCCAAAAACCTTCAAATCTTTGTTAGATGCTAAATATAAGGATTTGATTCCGTACTCCATCGGACCACTGATGATCAAACACATTCATGAAACCTACGGCAAAGAGGCTATCGTTGCTTATCAAAGAGACACATGTGTGGGAACGACACCGGCACTGGCTCTCCAAAATGCGACGGGAGTTTCACCTGATCAAATTCTAAAAGATAGTTTACTAAGGTTTGAAAAAGACAAAGATTCGATTCTCCGAGATAGCAAAAAACTACAGTTAGCTGGTTATACTATCATGAATGCAAAATTCCCGACTGAGTATCAATCCTTCTTAGAAAAAGGGTTTTCTCTTCCCGAATCTGCCTTGGAGATCAAATCTTATGCCCAGTTGCCGAGTTTACAAAAAATCTTTCTGGCTTCAGTGGATTCTTTTTCTGGTAAAATGGAAGGAGAATTTCTGGGATTGGGATCTAGTTATTTTTATCTTTGGAAAAAAGGGAATTACCGTTGGGCTGGAGACTCTTGGGAAGCGAACGTATTTCCTGGAAACCAGATATTATTCCGTGGATCGAATTATACTCTCATTGAATGGGAAGACGGGAAAAAACAATATATATCACCGAAAGGAGATTCGGTGATATTTTTTAGTTTGGAATCTAAATCCTATAAGGATGCAGATGGTAAACAGGTCACTCCTTAGTGACCTTCTAACCAACGTTCTGCTTCTAGTGCTGACATACAACCGCTACCTGCTGCTGTGATGGCTTGGCGGTACACTTTGTCCTGTACATCACCTGCGGCAAACACACCTTCTACATTGGTTTGTGTGGTTCCTGGTTTTGTGATGATATAACCTGTTTCATCTAAATCCAATTGTCCTTTAAAAACTTCTGTATTGGGAACATGTCCAATTGCATAAAAAAGACCACCCACTTCTAAATCCTTTTTGGATTTATCTTTTGTACTTTCTAGAACGATCGATGTAAGTCCGCCGGCCCCACCTTTGGCTTCCACAACCGTTTGGCTCCAAAGGATTTCAATTTTGGGATGTTCCATCGCACGTTTTTGCATGATTTGGGACGCACGGAGTTGGTCACGTCGTACGACCAAATACACTTTGGATGCAAATTTAGTGAGATGGTTTGCTTCTTCCACAGCAGAGTCACCGCCACCCACAACAGCGAGAGCTTTGTTACGGTAGATCGGGAGGGCACCGTCACAAACGGCGCAGGCAGAAATCCCACGTTGCCAATAAGTTTCTTCTCCCGGGACAAACATACGTTTGGCAGTGGCACCAGTGGCGATGATCACTGATTCTGCTTTGATTTCTTCGTCGTCTGACCAGATAGTAAAAGGGCGTTTGGAAAAATCCACTTTGGTGATGGTTTGGGTGTGGATGGTGGTTCCGTATTTTATGGATTGTTCGCGGAAAAGTTGGGTGAGTTTGGTGCCATCGATTCCTTCTGGGAAACCAGGGAAGTTTTCCACTTCCGTTGTGGTGGTGAGCTGTCCACCAGCAGCGACTCCCCCTGCCATAAATCCTTCATACATCACCGGGTTTAGATTGGCTCTGGCTGCGTAAATGGCCGCTGTATGTCCTGCGGGACCGGATCCGATGATGACAACTTTATGGTTCATAATTTCTCCTATTCTGTATCTTGTTCTTTATTGTTTAGACGGGATTTCCAGGATTCCTGTCTATTTTGTTTCACAAGCCCGGACCCATGGTGCATAGTAAGGGTCCCCTGCGAGAGGGCTTTTTTCTAGGGTCAGTAGGTAATCCTTTTGTTTGAACCCTCTAGTAAGGCAAAGGTAGGTGGTTTCAAAAAACTCCAAAGTTTCTTTTTTCCCTTGGAAACGAATTTCTTCTAAAATTTCAAGCGCTTCCTTTTCGTATCCTGTGGTAAGATAGAGCCGGAAGAGTTCACGTTGTACTTCTGTGTCGTCTTTTTTTTGTTTGTGATATTTTTCCAAATAAAAAATGGCTGTGGCGATGGATTGGTTACTTTCTGCAAGAAGTAAACCGTTGCGTTTTAGAACGGGATCATAATCAGGGTTTTCACGGAGTGAAAGTTCGTAGTAGTAGAGGGCTTTGGTTTTCTCTCCTACCATTTCCCATTTTTTCCCCTCTTCAAAAAGGGACCGTTCCTTTCGGCCGCAATTAACGACTAACAATAGTCCAAACGTGAGTAAAAAAATAAGGGAGTTTCTATGAACCACATCTCCTTTTTTCCTGACATAGCCATTTGTGGCAAAAAAAATAATAAGTCTCTTTAAGCTTTTTGTCCGACTCTTTAAGTAACATAAGAGAGTAAAGATGGGTTCCAAATTGCCAGTTTCTCAAAATCAGCTTTTACAAACATTCCAAGAGTACCTGTCCGTAGAAAAAGGACTGAGCGATAATTCGATATATTCCTACGGATATGATCTCAATAAGTTTGCGATCTTCTTGGAAAAGGAACACATCAACTTCTTAGAAGTAAAAGCAAACGACATCATGCGTTTTCTCGAAGAAGAAAGAGAACGTAAAATCTCTGCAAAAACGCTGGCTCGTGAAGTCGTGGCAATCAGGCAGTTTTATAAATATCTCCGCGATGAAAAACGATTGGATTCCAATCCAACCGAAAAGATTGAAACTCCGGAAGTCGCAAGAACCATTCCTGATTATTTAACACAAACCGAAATTGATGAACTTTTTCGTAATATCAAAGAGGACAATTTGTACGAACTCCGTGACAAATGTATCTTTGAACTTCTTTATTCTTCTGGCCTTCGAATCTCAGAAGCATGTAACTTAAAAATGACGGATATCGACATGGAAAACATGACGATCACTGTAGAGGGAAAAGGTGGAAGACAACGCCTAGTTCCTTTTGGTGAAAAATCTTTAGAAATTTTGAAAAAGTATTTAGTTGAAAGTCGCACAGAAATTTTGAAAAAAAGAACCTGTGAATTTGTTTTTGTTTCTAAAAAAGGATCGTATATCAACCGTAAGTCGGTATGGCGCCTTTTGAATCATTACATCAAACGCACAAAAATAAAGAAAAAAGTAACACCACACACACTTCGCCACTCATTTGCTACTCACCTTCTCGAGAACCACGCAGATCTAAAATCGGTTCAAGAACTTTTGGGTCATATCGATATTTCGACGACTCAAATTTACACTCATATGGCAAATAAAACTCTGAAGGAAGTTCATAAGAAATTCCATCCGAGAGGATAATGTCGAACCAAAAGAAACCCACGGACTACAGTAAAGTAGTCCGTATCCAAATCCCATCCAACCCTCGATTCGTTTCCCACACCCGTAATTATTTTTTTAATCTTTGTTTAGAACATGGATTTTCTCTTTTTGATTCCATGGATTTAAAACTTGTGATTGGCGAAGCAGTGGTAAATATCATTCGCCATGCTTATGCTGGTCAAACAGGTAAACCCATTTTTATTGAAATGCAATTTGATAAGGACAGAGTTGAAATTAAACTCAGAGACTACGGGAAAAAAGTAGAACCCAAAGACCTTCGTAGTTTTGATCTAAGTGACTACCGCGAACATGGGATTGGGCTTTTTATGATTAAGGAACTCACCGATTATTATTTTTTAGACCAGTCTTTTGAAGTTGGGAACCAAATGGTTCTAATCAAAAGAAAGTAACCTCCATTTTTCTCGACAACTATCCCTGATTTGTAAGTTTATCCGTATGGAAACAATTCATGCAACGACCATCCTTTCGGTTCGTAAAAACGGTAAAATTGCGGTAGGGGGAGACGGGCAAGTTTCCATGGGAAATACCGTGATGAAACATACCGCAAAAAAAGTCCGAAGACTTTACAACGGTAAGGTGATCGCTGGATTTGCCGGGAGTGCTGCCGATGCATTTACTCTTTTTGAACTTTTTGAAAAAAAATTAATCGAACATGGTGGGTCTGTGTCTCGGGCAGCAGTGGAACTTGCTCGGGAGTGGAGGATGGACCGGATGCTCCGAAGGCTTGAAGCACTCCTCATTGTTTGTGATGCCAATGAATCGTTTTTAATTTCTGGAACGGGAGATGTGATTTCACCCGATGACGGAGTTCTTGCCATTGGATCTGGTGGGAATTTTGCCCTTTCGGCAGCTCGTGCCCTTGTGCAAAATACAGATATGGATCCGAGAGATATTATAACAAAAGCAATGCAAATCACTGCAGATATATGTATATACACTAACCATAATTTGGTGATTGAGGAATTATAAAATGACATACCCAACCATTCTTGCAGAAGCTGTTGGTTCGCCAAACCAAGCAGAGGAGTTAACTCCTCGTCAAATTGTAGAAAAATTAGATGAACATATCATTGGTCAAACCAAAGCCAAACGAGCTGTGGCAGTGGCCCTTCGCAATCGTTCGAGACGTCGTAAACTTGATGAGTCACTTCGAGAAGAAATTTATCCAAAAAATATCATTATGATTGGGCCGACGGGTGTAGGGAAAACCGAAATTGCTCGTCGTCTGTCTAAGTTATGTGGAGCTCCTTTTTTAAAAGTAGAAGCGACTAAGTATACAGAAGTAGGTTATGTAGGTCGTGATGTAGAATCAATGATTCGTGATTTGGCTATGGGTGCTCTTAATTTGGTCAAAGCAGAATTTCGTGACCGAGTTAAAGACAAAGCCATTGAAAAAGCGGAAGAAATTATTCTCGATGCAATTTTACCTCCCATCTTTCATAAAAAGGAAGAAGATCTAAACCCAGAAGAAAAGGAAAGACAAACCAGTTATAAAGAGTCTAGAGAAAAGTTCAGAGAAAAACTCCGTAAAGGGATTTTGAATGAACAAGAAATCGAAATTGATATTCCGAAACCTTCGGCACCCTCTGGGATGCCCATGTTGCAAGTGTTTGGTGCTGGAAATATGGAAGATATGGACAACCAATTACAAAGTTTGCTTGGGGATTTGATGCCTAAAAAATCAGGCAAACGAAAGGTAAAAGTATCGGATGCTGGGAAACTTCTCACCGAATCGGAAGCAGAAAAACTAATCGATGCGGACAAAATCCAATCAGAGGCAGTACGTCGTGTGGAAGAGATGGGGATTATCTTTTTAGATGAAATTGATAAAATTGCAGGCCGTGAAGGAAGGCAAGGCGCTGATGTGTCTAGAGAAGGGGTCCAAAGAGACTTACTTCCCATCGTTGAAGGATCAACAGTCAATACAAAGATTGGGCCGATCAAAACAGATCATATTCTTTTTATTGCTGCTGGTGCCTTTCATATGACAAAACCATCAGACCTCATTCCCGAACTCCAAGGACGATTCCCGATTCGTGTGGAGTTGGAAACATTAACCGAGTCAGATTTTATTAAAATATTAACCACTCCTAAATCTTCTCTCACCAAACAATATGAAGCCCTTCTTGCTACGGAAGGTGTCAAGATTGAATACACAACCGATGGAATCGCTGAGATCGCTAAACTAGCATTTCAGATGAATGAAAAAAATGAAAACATTGGGGCCAGAAGACTCAATACCATTATGGAAAAACTTTTGGAAGATACAAGTTTTGATGCTCCGGACCTTCCGCCGGACCAAAAACAAATTGTCATTAATGAAGGTTATGTGTCATCCAAACTAAAAGGAATTGTAGAAGATAAAGATTTAAGTCGCTTCATTCTGTAAGGAATGAGAACAAACAGGCGAAATATAATTTTCCCTGTTTGTTTTTATTTGTTTGTAACGAGTTCCACTCTTTCAAAACCGCGAAGCGAATTTCCGACAAGGATTTCGTCTGCCGTTTCTAAATCAGATTTAAAAAGGATCGTTTCTTTTACCCAACCTTTTTGAATCAGTGCTTCTCGAAAGACTCCAGGGAGCCCCCCTGTTTCCAGAGTTGGTGTGAACCAAACTTTTCCTTTGCGGAGAAAAAGATTTCGGATATTTGTTTCTAGGATTTGCCCGTTCGTATCAAACAAAATACAGTCATCGATTCCTTTGGTTTTACAATCTTCTAATTGTTCATTGTAGTAAGTCCGATTTGTGGTTTTGTGATACAAAAATAAATCTTTGGAATCCACTGGATGGTTTGCAAAACCAAGTCGAATGGTATGTCTTTTTTTTCCTTTGGTAAAAGCAAAGGTTTCTCCACGAAATTCCCCCCTTCCATTCAATAACAAACGAACTCGAAGAAGGCCTTTGGAAACATCGGATAAAGTTTTTAAAGTTGCTTCAGCATTTTCTTTTATAAATGGATACCCAAGGCGATTGGCAGATTCTTCCATTCTTCTTAGATGTAGATTTTTCAAGAAATAATGTCCATTATGGAATCTTAATGTTTCTAAGATTTCAAATTGAGGAAAATTGGGATTGGTGACGAATTTTAATTTGGAGAGACATTCCTCATACTCTGCCTCTGCATCCGAAAGTACGGTGATCCCACTTCCCACTCCGTAAATCCCAGTCCAAACTTTACCTTCGTTTTTTAAGTTCATAGTACGAATTGTGACACTCGAACGAATCCAAGGATTTCCATCTAACATTTCTGATACGAATAGAGCCCCTGTATAAAGTCCTCTATCACTATTTTCTAAACTTCGCAAAAGTTCAAAAGACCTACGTTTGGGCGCACCAATGACTGATCCGGAGGGAAACAGAGCTTTTAGGATGGTGAACCATAGAAAAGGTTCTTTGAGTTTCGCTTCCACTTTTGAAACCATTTGCCAAACTGTGATAAGGCCCTTAATTAAAAAAAGTTCTGTGACTTGCACCGTTCCTTGTTTGGCGATCCTTCCTAAATCATTTCGATAGAGATCTGTGATCATTACGTTTTCGGCTCGTTCTTTTGCAGAGGATTGTAGAATGGATTTGTTTTCTGCATCCTTCACCGAACTATTTCCACGAAGAATCGTTCCTTTCATTGGTTCTGTTTGGATCTTATCTCCCGAAACTTCGAAAAAAAGTTCAGGAGAAAAAGAAAGGATTCTCGAATCTTGGAATGGAAAGTAAGCAGAGTATTTTGTTTTTTGTTTTGATTTTAATGATTGGTAGTATAAAAACAAATCTCCCTCTATGGATAAGGATATAGGGAAACAAAGATTCAATTCATAACTTTCACCAAGTAGAAGTGCTTCTCTTGTTTTTTCCCATCTCTCCTTATAGGTTTCTTTGTTCCATAATACCTCTACCTTTTTTAGGTTTGTTTCCAGTGGTTCGATTAGAGTCGGGTTTGGGTATTGGATTCTTTTTTTTTGTTTGAAAATAGAATACTGGAGGAGGGGAGTTCCATCCCTCAGACCTGAGGATTTGAGATCCATTCCTTCGATGAAGAAAAATCCTAGTTCGAAAAAAAAAGTCCCACAAGGATAATAACCTTCCTCTCTTAATTTATCTAACTTGAATAAACTTTCTGTGATTGTTTCGGAAATTGGTTTTTGTTTTGAATAAGTGATTTGGACTTCTTCTTTTAAATCAAAGTACCAATCGGAGATCGTATAACCTGGTGTCGTTAGGGAATCTTCGAAAAGAAGACCACCGATGTTTCGGTATTCTTCTTCGAAAGATTCCCAAGTCATTGGATTTGTCTGTATCAAAACTCCATCTTTTGGAGAGCCTCTAACGGATAGTTGAGGTAAACCGTTGTAGTTTTTTTACTGGTTTGAATATCAAAACAATCGAGAGGATCAAGACCTAAGTTGTAAAAACCTTCATCAATCATTGCAATTCCAAAACCGGCACTTTCTTTTTCATCCAAAAAGTCTGGCCTAAAAAACTCAGCAGAGTTTCCTTGTTTTGCAAGTTCCGCATGCCTCTCCCGACTTTTGCGAATTCGATTAAGATCCATTCCCATGATTGGGGAATCGTTCCGAATCCTAATGTAAACAGAAGTAGGTCTAAGTTCTATTTTCATAGAAATTTTGAGGTCGTACTTTTTTACCTTTTCTCTAACGATAGTTAAGAAGTTTTTTTCATCGATGGAAAGGTTATGTTTTTTTGATTTTCTTTTGTCAGACAAAGTTAGAATTTTTTGAACTACTTTTTTGATTTTGTTTGGAACAATATAACGTTGCATAGCATCGCGTAATGGTTCTGTTTCTAAAATAATGTCGAGTAACTCTTCTGCTTCTTCTTCTGGAGTTTGTCCCTGTGCTGTGAGTTTATTTAACAGTTCATCTTGAAATATCACAAAACGCGTGTTTGCTTTTACTGCATTTAAGAGGGCTTCCATGAGACCGCTAAACAAATGAAATGAAGTGAGTGGGTTTGCTCCAACTCGGTTTAAGATTCCTTGAACCACTTCATTGACGATATCCCTTGTCGACTTGGTGAGTCCCTTTAGTTCAAAATGGAAATAGTCCTTTTGAATCAGTAGGTCCAAGTTTTCGATGATTTCAGTGCCTTTATATTTGATTTTCTCGTTTCCCATTGAGCTTCGCTAAACTTTTATGTTAAAAAAACGGGAAAAGACGGTTTTGTAAACCAGTTTTCATTCCCGTGACAAAGGATTGTGTCCATGAAAGAATTCCTTTTAAAAACTCCTGATTTAGGTGATACAGAAAAGATAGAATTGGTTCGTTGGCTCCGAAAGGTGGGTGATTCCGTTACAGTGGGGGACGAAATGATCGAACTTGTCACGGATAAAGCGGCATTTCCCGTAGAATCTCCCTATGCTGGAACCTTAAAAAAAATCTTAATTCCAGAAGGATCTGTAGTGAAAAAAGGAGATATCCTCGGAATCATGGATATTAACGAATGAAAATCCTACACATTTCCGACTTACATTTCCCGAAGAAACTTTCTTTGTTTTCTCTTCGTGGAAAGGCATTGGTTGGATACCTCAATTACAGATTGAGACGCAAATCAAAACACCCACTCGTATTGATTTCTGCGATGATTGAAGCAATTAGTAAATTAGAATATGATGCTCTTGTTATCTCTGGGGATTTGACAAATGTTTCTCATCCTCGTGAATTTGAAAATGCAAAAGAAATTTTAAGTCCCTTACTTACGGACAAAACGTTCATCATTCCTGGTAACCATGACCGCTACCAAAAAAGGGCAATTGGTCCAAATCCCTTATTTGAAAAAACTTTCGGAGAATGGATTGGAAACTCTCTAGATTCGAATTTATATATTCGTTCTAAAAACATTGGTGGAAAACTTTTTATTGGTTGGGACTCCAACTTTGCAATCCCTAGAATCACGGCCACAGGATATGTTGCACCAGAAGTTGTTCAAAAAACTCTCGGTTTGGTGAAAGAACCTTACGTTCTTGTTTGCCATCATCCTTTATGGAATCCAACCAATGAAATAGAATCCAAAGGTCACTGGATGGCAAACCGTGGAGAAGTGGTAAAACAGTTAAAAACCAACCCACCTTTCCTTTATTTACATGGGCATACTCATACCAACTGGGTCAAACTTCCAGGCAAAGATGCACCGTTTGCCATTGTGAATTCTGCATCCAGTACAAGACTCTCCGATAGAAGCCATGAATGTGGATTTCACATCATTGAAATAGAGAAGTCTGTCCAATACCGTCGTTTTATTTATTCAGAAGACAAATTCATTGAGACGAATCCGATTTTTTACGAAGAATCGGAAGGAGTCATCTAAAGGACAAATATGGCTAATTCAAAAATCGATTTAACAACCATCCAAAGACAACTTATGCAGGTGAAACATCCTGAGTTAAAAAAAGACATCGTAAGTTTGGGAATGGTTGCCGCAGTGACACCCACAGATGATGGGATTGAAATTTTAATTAAAACTCCGAACGCCGACAGACGATTACAAATTGGGCTTGAAGCACAAACAAGACAACTCATCTCCAAAATTGAAGGTGCAGGTAAGGTCAAAATTAAATTTGAAGTGGACCAAAACCTAAAAATGGAAGATGGGAACCGCATTTTTGGTGTTAAAAAGGTAATTGCCGTTGGGTCTGGAAAAGGTGGGGTGGGTAAATCCACTGTTACTGCAAACCTTGCCTCAACTTTGGCACGTAACGGAAAGAAGGTGGGAATTCTAGATGCCGATATCTACGGACCTTCTCTTGGTAAGATGTTTGGAATCAATGGTCGTGTGGCATTAAAGTCGGAAGAGGATAAAATTTATCCTATCGAAAAACATGGAATCAAACTCATTTCTTTTTCTTTCCTTGTAACAGAAGACCAACCTGTTGTTTGGCGTGGACCCATGCTTGGAAAAGCTATCGAACAGTTTTTATATGATGTTGTTTGGGGAGAGTTGGATTACCTTTTTATAGACTTACCTCCGGGAACGGGTGATGTACAACTTTCATTGGCGCAGCTGATTGATTTGGACGGGGCCGTGATTGTGACAACTCCTCAAGAAGTGGCAGTCCTAGACGCAGGTCGCGCTGCAGCCATGTTCAAACAAGTAAAAGTACCTATTCTTGGAATTGTTGAGAATATGTCTGGATTTGCTTGTCCCAAATGTGGTCATGTAACAGATGTTTTCTCGAAAGGGGGAGGGGAAAAACTCTCCAAACAAGTCGGAGTTCCGGAGCTTGGCTCGGTTCCGCTGACATTGGACGTAATGAGTTCCGGGGAGACCGGAAAGCCTGCCCTACTTGACGCCGGTGAGTCTGCTTTAAAAGAAGCCTATTTCCGCATTGCAAAAAATTTGGAAAACCAAATCGCAGAGTGGGAAGATTAAAAATCACTTGTTTCTTCAGGGCTTTTTCTTAGTCTAAAGGATACGTTATGAATTTTGAACGCGGTTCCAAACCCAACCCTACCGGTAACTTAATCGCATATTGCCATGTATTCGGTGAGAACCCGATTGCGCCCGGTGGCAAAATCATAGCATCCAATGTGGTGGTGAGTTTTTTAAAAATTGGGGACAACTACCCAGTGGTTACCTTTCCACCGGTAGCATTGCCTTCGAAAGAAGAACTCATGAAGATCCTCTCGGACAATATTCATCTTTATGATGTAGTACAACTCCCAGACTTTCAAATGCCTGAGAACAAAGAATCGGCAAACCAATACATCCAAGAAAGAATGGAACAGTTTAACTCGATGGTCATGCGTTATGTGGAATTTTGTAAGGCCAAAGAAAAGAAAACACAAACCACAAGCTTAACAGAACATCTCGAACAGGTCAGCGAACCTTTAGAAACATTAGCGAGTTTATCCCTAGAATTTAGAAATACTTCAGGGATTGCTCGTGAAGCTACTAGGCTTAAGATGGAGCGGATTGTGGATTACTTCCATAACAACCATCCGGCCCTTGATATTGATAATTTTAAAAAGGCATTGTCTGTGCCAGGAAAGATGGGAGATGAACTAGTCGGATTGTACATTCAAAAGTTCAATGCCATCCAAATCGAAAATTATGAAACAGCTTCTGATTTGCGAAAACGCATTTTAGAAATTGAGTCCTCTTCTCCTTAAGTTTTAGGAAAAAAATTTCTTGACCAATTCTATCTAAAGTCTATCCTCAAATGCCCTTATCATTTCCTGTTTCTGTTGAAAAAAATCATTCACTACAGAGACGGATGGAAGTACTAGGAATTTCTGAAAAAGATCTAAGCGAACGATTCATTCAGTCCGGCGGAAAGGGTGGACAAAACGTAAATAAAGTTTCCACTGCGGTGCATTTGATTCACAAACCATCGGGGAAACAAATCAAATGTTCCGTCTATAGAACTCAAGGTCTCAATCGTTATAAAGCGAGAGATTTGTTGTGTTTGGAGTTGGAACGGGAATTGAATCCCAAACGTACGGATGATGCCTTGCAAAAACTTCGAAAGAAGAAACAAGACAAACATCGTAAATCCGTGAAGAAGAAATTGGAGAAAGAAAAACCAGAATGGAACGATCCTATGTAAAACGAATTCTTTTCGTCCTTTTCCCATTGTTTTGTTTTGGATCTTGTTTTGACTCCCTTTTACCTTATAAATCTGTTAAGTGGTCCAATGGTTGGGAATATCGGTTTCTCACAGAAGAGGAGATTCCTTATTTTCAACCAGCGATCGAAGACCTTTCCTTAGATTATCAACCGTATCACATTCCCTATGTTAGTTTAGAAAAACCGATGCCAAAATTCCTTTCGGCTCGGATTCGATTTCGAGATCCCTTGGGATACAAAGAATCTTCCCTCCTTCTTCGGGGTCTTGTTACTTTTTTTGATGCTTATTGTGGGGATGTAAAATTGCAGTCTGAGTTTTTTTATACACCTCCATCGGATCCTTCAAAAGTGGAGGGGACCATCACCTACAATAGAAATTTTATACCGATTTTACAACTTCCGAAAGAATGTTTAGGAAGGAATATCTACATTGTATTTTTTTCCGAAGGGATTCTGCCTTTGGGTTTTTCTGAACCTCCCTTGTATGGTGATCCCACACACCATCATAAAGCCATCGCTAACAGGACCCAGTCCTTTGCCTCTCTAGGTTTTTTATTTTTGATTTTAGGACTTTTTTCTTTTTATCTCTTTGAAAGGAGAAAGAAAAAACAACTACTTGCGTTTACCTGGTTTTCTTCTATATCGGGTGTTCATTTTTTGTCACAATCTGGATTTTTTGGATTATTTTATTATGATTCTATTCTTCCCAGTTTCGTTATTTTTATTTTTACATTATTCTTAATACCAATCAGTTGTTTATATTTTTTTGATCAATTGATTGGATCCAATCGTTGGAATGTCATTCGGATGTTATGGCAGTTTCATGTTTTGTTTTCTGTTGTTATTTTGACTTTGGCATTTACAGAAACCATTTCGATGACCATCGCTCTTGTTACATTCATTTGGTTGTGTTTGCCAACGTTAGTCATTCAAATCATTGTTGCTTGGAGCCAAATGGTGGCAAAAAAACCAAAAGCCATCTTACTTGTCATCGGTGCTTCTGCTCTTTTTATCCTCAATGCACATGATATTCTTTCTTCACTGGGGATTTTGGACTCGGTACCAAGGTCTTCTCATTGGGGATTTTTTATTTTTGTAATTTGTCTTACACTTTATGGTGAAAACTTGTTTCGAAATTCCGAAATCAAGTTTGGTACTTTACAAAAAGAAATTGTGACTGCTGCGAGAATTCAAAGTGCTATTTTACCGCCATCCCCACCTCGTTGGGAACCAATGGACATTCATGTTTATTACCAACCATCCCATGAAGTTGGAGGAGACTTTTACGATTTTCAAGCATTAGGTGGTCGAAAGTTTGGAATACTCATCGCTGATGTAGTAGGGCATGGACTCGGAGCATCTATCATAGCCTCACTTTCCAAGTTTGCTTTTTTTCAACATTACAAACATTGGTCGAATCCCTCCTTTTTACTCTCTGCAATGAACGAAGATTTGGTCAAAAAATCTTTTGGTCGTTTTACAACCGCTACCTACTTTCATATCGATTTGGAATCTCAGAAATTTATGGTTTCGAGTGCTGGCCATCCTTCCTTTTTTCATTGGAAAGCAGATTCCAAAGAACTTGTTGAAATTAAACCCAAAGGTAAACCTCTCGGTATCTTACCGGGGCTTACTTATGGAGAAGAAGAGTATTCTTTTAAGAAAGGAGACCAGTTTTTGTTTTATACAGATGGTCTTACAGAAGAAGAAAATGCTGATAGATTGGAATACGGCGAAAAACGTCTCGCTAAATCATTTTTGGAAACGATCGCCAAACAATCAATCGATCCTATGGCGAATATGTTAGAAAACTTCCATTACTTTACGGGTTTGTCAGGGGCTCCCCATGACGATATCACCATCATTCATTTGCATGTGAAGGTATAAAAAAAGCCTTGGATGGTAAGTCCAAGGCTTTGGTGTAGGAAAAGAAAATCTTTTCCTATGGCGAATCGGGGATGATTTACATCATGCCGCCCATTCCTCCCATACCACCCATTCCTCCCATACCGCCCATGCCAGCACCTGCATCTTTCGGTTCTGGTTTGTCAGTAATGGTTACTTCAGTTGTGAGGATCATTGCTCCAATAGAAGCTGCATTTTGAAGAGCAGAACGAACCACTTTCGCTGGGTCAACAACACCTGCTTTGATTAGGTCTTCCCAAACCATAGTGAGTGCGTTGAATCCTTCGTTTCCTTTACGGGCACGAGCTTGTTCTACAATCACAGATCCTTCAAGACCAGCATTGGAAGTGATCATACGGATAGGTTCTTCTAATGCACGTAAGATGATGTTCGCACCAGTTTGTTCGTCACCACTTAGTTTAAGAGCTTTTACAGCATCTTGTGCACGAAGTAGTGTGAGTCCACCACCAGGAACGATTCCTTCTTCAACAGCGGCACGAGTTGCAGAAAGAGCATCTTCTACACGAGCTTTTTTCTCTTTCATTTCTACTTCAGTTGCTGCACCAACATGAATCACCGCCACACCACCAGCAAGTTTTGCAAGGCGTTCTTGGAGTTTTTCACGATCGTAATCAGATGTAGTATCTTCGATTTGTTTTTTGATTTGGTTTACGCGACCTTGGATGTCTTTAGAAGCACCAGCACCTTCGATGATAGTTGTGTTTTCTTTGTCTACTACCACTTTTTTCGCACGACCAAGCATCTTCACATCAGCGTTTTCCAATTTCATTCCGAGGTCTTCAGAAATCACTTGTCCACCAGTTAAGATTGCGATGTCTTCGAGCATTGCTTTTCTTCTATCACCAAAACCAGGAGCTTTTACAGCTACACACTGAATTGTTTTACGAAGAGTGTTTACAACGATAGTTGCAAGAGCTTCCCCTTCCACTTCTTCTGCGATGATGACAAGAGGTCTTCCCGCTTGTGCAATTTTTTCTAACACAGGAAGAAGGTCTTTCATAGACGCAATTTTTTTGTCGTAAATTAAGATGAATGGATCGTTAAAAGTTGCGATCATTGCTTCTGGATCAGTTACCATATAAGGTGATACGTATCCACGATCAAATTGCATACCTTCTACGATATCAAGAGTGGTTTCAATTGATTTTGCTTCATCAACAGTGATCACACCTTCTTTACCTACTTTGTCAAAAGCTTGAGCAATTAGGTTACCGATTTCAGGATCATTGTTTGCAGAGATAGTTGCAACGTTTGCGTATTCTGCTTTGCTATTGATTTTGATAGCGTGTTTTTTGATTTCTTCTACAGCAGAAAGAACTGCTTTGTCAATTCCGTGTTTGAGTGCCATTGGGTTTGCGCCCGCAGTAACGTTTTTCAAACCTTCATTGATGATTGCTTGTGCAAGGATGGTTGCAGTAGTTGTTCCATCACCAGCGATGTCGTTAGTTTTTGTAGAAACTTCCTTCACCATTTGTGCGCCCATGTTTTCGATTGCGTCTTCTAGTTCGATTTCTTTCGCAACAGTCACACCGTCTTTAGTGATAGTAGGTGCTCCAAATTTTTTATCGATAACTACGTTACGACCTTTTGGTCCAAGAGTTACCTTTACTGCGTTAGCAAGTTTGTTCACTCCGCTAAGAAGTTTTCTACGTGCTGTTTCATCAAATTCAATTGTTTTAGCCATGATTGATTATTTCCTTCTATTATTAGTTTGTAACAACACCGAGGATGTCGCTTTCACGGATGATGAGTAGGTCACGTCCGCCTTGTTTGATTTCAGTTCCGGAATATTTTCCGTATAGAACTGTATCTCCTACCTTTACTTCTAAAGGAACGAGTTTTCCGTCTTCATAACGACCTTGTCCGACAGCGATAACTTTCCCTTCTTGTGGTTTTTCTTTCGCAGTATCCGGAACGATGATGGATCCGATTTTTTCTTCTGACTCATTCTTTGGCTCTACGACCACTCGGTCGCCTAAAGGTTTGATTGATGCCATGAGTAACTCCTTGTATGCAATCTACTAATGATTCCGAGTTTAGCAACAATCCGAAAAGAGTGCTAAACTCAAGAACCATAAAATAATTCGGTCAAGGAATCGTCAAGCACTTAGGACCAAAGAGTGCTAATTCGCTGCTAGAACCCAAAAAGTCCCGTTTTTTTGCGTTTAGAGCCACGTTTCGGAGTCACTCCAAGCATTCCGAGAAGTCCCCGAGTGACTTCTTTGGCAACCGTGCGGCCCACTTCTCGAGCCAGAGGGTTTTTGGAAAGAGTTTCCACAAAACTCGGATCTTCTTTTTCTTTGGTGCGTTTCGACGGTTTACGTTTCTCACCTGACTCCTCTTCGGCGACTTCGGTTTCGTCGGCAATCGTTTCCATTTTTTTGGAAAGCATTTCGTGGGCACTTTCCCGATCGAGTGTGGTTTGGTATTTTTTGACTAAGTCCGATTTTTTGATTTTAGAATCCAGCTCCTCTGGTTTTAAAATTCCCATTCGGGATGCCGGTGGTGCCAGTAAGGTATGGACTAGGGGAGTGGGGGTTCCTTTCGGGTTAAGGGCCGTAATGAAAGCTTCACCAATTCCAAGTGTGGTGATTGCTTCTTTGGTATCATAAAATTCTGTTTCCGGATAATTTTCTGAAGCGGTTTTTATCGCCTTGCGGTCGTTTGCTGTAAAAGCTCGGAGTGCATGTTGGATTTTGAGCCCTAGTTGTCCTAATATTTCTTTTGGCAGATCGGTTGGTGATTGAGTACAAAAGATAATACCCACACCTTTCGAACGAATGAGTCTTACCATCGTTTCCATTTGTTTGAGTAAGTCATTCGATGCTTCATCAAACACTAAGTGGGCTTCATCAATGAATAATACCAGTTTTGGTTTTTCCAAATCTCCTTCTTCTGGAAAGGTCGCATAAATTTCTGTGAGAAGAGACAACATAAAAGTAGAGAAAAGTCGAGGTTTGGTTTGGATGTCTGTCAAACGAATGATGGATACATTTCCTTTTTTGGATTCTGTATGCGTCAAATCATTCACATCAAAGGATGGTTCCCCAAAAAAATCTTCGCCACCTTGCCCTTCTAGTTCGATGAGTTTTCGTAAAATGATGGAGATACTTTGTGAAGAAACGGTTCCATATTCTTTTTCCAATTCTTCTTTGCCTGCATCATTGATGTATTGGAGGGCTTTTTTAAAATCTTTTGTATCGAGGATCGGAAGACCCAAATCATCACAATATTTGAAAACAAGGGAAACCACACTGGCTTGTGTATCATTCAATTCTAAAATGCGAGAGATAAGGACAGGGCCAAATTCAGCAATGGTGGCACGAAGGCGCACTCCTGGTTCTTGAGAGAGGGACAAAAATTCTACCGGATACGACGCGGCTTTCCAATCAATTCCAAGGGCTTTCGTTCTTTCTTTGATTTTATCATTTTCTTCCCCAGGTTCTGCAAGGCCCGAAAGATCTCCCTTGATGTCCATAAGCACTACGGGCACCCCTGCTTCCGATAATGATTCTGTCAGGAGTTGGAGGGTTTTGGTTTTACCGGTTCCCGTAGCACCAGCGATCAGGCCATGTCGGTTGAGAGTCGAAAGGGGAATTGAAACAGAAGCGTCTTTATGTGTTTCTCCATCGAAGATCCCTGCACCAAGATAGAGAGACCCTTTGGAGGGATATCCTTCGTTTATTTTAGAAACAAATACATCTGATTTTTTAGCCATTGCCTTCCTCTTTGAATCCTCTATTTCTTTTGGTTTTCGTACCCAAGTCAATGTTTTCTATCAGAATGGAAACGATCCTGATGGATCGGGATGTAGAATCCCAAGAATAAATTTCTCGTACTCGTACTAATATGGTTTGAGTTTTTAGAAATTCTTTTTAATGTTAGGACGTGGCACGTTTCCAATTTTTGTCTCTTTCTAAACTGGTTCTTTTCTCTATCACCATCTCCGTTTTGATCCAATGCAATCGCTCCATACCTACCTTAGCACCGGCCAAAACCATCCAGGGGGGAATTCTAGACCTTTCGAAGGAAGATCCGAAAACTCTGGATCCCTTTCCTCTAGCCGGAGAGTGGGAAGCTTTCCCGGGCGAACTTCCAGAAACTGAAGAAGAGTTTAGAGCCCTAGACAAAAAGGAACCGGTGAAACTGGCTGTTCCTGCTTATTGGGTGAACCAAAATCTCCCGGCCCATGGATTTGTAACCTATCGTTTGAAGCTAAAAGTAAACGAACCTTTGAACCTAATGTTCTACCTCCGAGAAACTTCCTCGGCTTACAGGGCTTATTATCTGAATGTAGAAAGGGGGCTTGTGTTACTGGGATCGGCAGGTAAGGTTTCCAAAACCAAAGAAGGCTCTGTTGGTTATTATTTGGAAACGGCTCGGTCTTTCCGCGCTACTACCTCTACCGTTCTTTATCTACAAATTTCTAATTATCTGTATTCGAGAGGTGGCCCATACTACTCACCCGTACTCGGTGAAGTGGGGAAAACTCTTTTGTATCTTCGTTTCAAAGAACGGAAAAAAGCATTTTTCTTTGCCACATTTTTGGTTCTTGCCATCTCTCATTTGTTTTTATTCATCCATCGCAGAAAGGACAAATCACCCCTTTGGTTTTCCTTACTTTGTCTATCATGGCTTGTTCGCATTTTGCTTTTTGACCGAGTGTCGAGAGATTGGTTTGTTGCCTCCGATTGGTTAGAGATGCTCCAGATTCGTTTGGAATACATGGCATTTTGTGGGATCCAAGTTTTTAGCCTTTTGTTTTTCTTTCAAAATCAAAAGAACTTCCTACCGGGGAAGTTCAAACGGTATTTATTAATACCCATCCTTTTGGAATTTTTGATCATCGCCACAACACCGTACGCTGTGTACACAAAACTTTTAATTTTCAGTCAGGCTTATATGGCAGTCATTCTTATGGTTGCAATGGTGGCAGCTTTCCGGTCTTGTTTTCAAAGAGAAACTAGATTTATCGGCAGTATGATTTTATTTGGTACCGCAGTTATTTTCTCTGCGACCATTTATGACTCTATTGTGTTCTTCAAACGTTGGGACTTACCAATGCTTACGGAACTCGGATTTGCTATCTTTTGTATGTGTCTTGCCATTGTGATTTCCAAACAAAATGCACATACTTGGGAAACCGCCGAATACCTAACACTCAATTTACGCAAAGAAGTGGAATGGAAAACATTAGAACTAAAGAAAGAAAAGGAAAAGGCTGAAAAAACAGGGGAACTGAAGGATAAATTTATCTCTATCGTTTCGCATGACATTCGCTCTCCACTTTTTGGAATTTCTTCTGTATTCAATTTACTTACAGAATCACCTCCCTCTCTTTCTCCGGAAAGGGCAAAGCAGGTATTAGGTGAGGCATCCACAGGACTAAAAAATATCTTAAGTATGGTCGAAGAACTAATCAAATATTCACGGTTCCAAAATGCCTCCGTTTTTCCCGATTACCAACTTTTTGATTTTCGTCAAGTCACAGACCAACTCATCGAACGAGTCCAGGAAATGGCAAAACCAAAAAACATTTCCATCATCACTCATATAGAAGAATCCTCCATAGGAATTGGTGATCCCAACTTAATTGAACATTTGATTTGGAACTTACTTACAAATGCTGTGAAGTTTACTAAAGAATCAGGAACTGTTGAAATCTCTTTAACGGAAAAAGACAAATATTGGAATTTGAAGGTGGTTGATACAGGGATTGGAATGCCTCCTTATTGGGCCGAACATATTTTGGAAGAAGGATTTCTTTTTGTTCGTAAAGGAACTGCCGATGAGATGGGTGCTGGTGTTGGTCTTGCCTTTTGTAAAGAAGTGGCGGAACGTCATGGAGCTCTTCTCACGGTTCATTCCGAAGAAGACAAGGGCAGTTCTGTCCAACTCCTACTTCCTAATTTTGAAAAGATTGTTCTCGTTCTGGATGACAACCCGGGATACAGAAAACAAATTCGTAAGGTGTTAAAGGATCTACCTTGTATTCTTTGGGAAGAGGAATATCCTGATCATGCACTTCTGTCTGTGGGTCGTTTGAAACCAGACCTAATCATTGTAGACTTTTCTATGCCAGAGAGGACAGGAATCGATTTTTTAAGGGATCTATATTCCAATTCTGAAATGGAAGAAATCCGTTCTCTATTGGTTTCTAGTTCTCATACCGATCCAAACACTGGATACAAATTAGAAGCAACTGTGATTGAAATTGGTGGAGATGCTTTCCTTACAAAAACATCTCCTGATACAAAGTTGGTAGAACTAGTAAAACGATTGTTAGATCTAGAAACCTAGATTAACATTTGTTCTTTGGCACGTCCGATGAGTTCCGCTACTGTTTTTGCGTTAAATCGGTCTTTGAGTCTACCGACATGATACTCCACGGTTCTTTTGGATAAACCAATCTCTGTTCCAATTTCTTGGTAGGTTTTTCCATGTCCAAGAAGGGTCAAAATTTGTTTTTCCTTTTTGTTTGCCACTTTCCCATCTTGGGGTTTGCGATTGAAACTGAGTTTTAGGTTTTTGGAATAAACCGTCTTACCTGCTGCAATTTCATTTAGATTCTTTGTTAGGCTACTGAGATCGTCACTTTTTAAGAGATATCCATCCACACCAGCTTCAATGGCAGAATGAACAATTGGTTGTTCATCAAGCATCGTGAGTGTGACTACCTTTAGGTTAGGATGTTCTTTTTTCCAATCCTTTACCATATTGAGAACGTTCTCTCCCGGAATTCTTAAATCTAAGAGGACAAAGTCAGGTCTGGTTTCGGTCAAAAGGCCTACAATTTGAGAAGAATGTTCCGCTTCTCCTACAACTTCAAAATCTGCCGATGAGTTCACTACATGTTTGACCCCGACTCGAGTCACAGCGTGGTCTTCAACCAGTAATACCTTCTTTTTAGGTGTCATATATTTCCCTTTGTTTGGAATCAGGAACCTTTTGTTCCTAGCGTTTCCCCCTAGTAGACGAGGAGAACTGCAAATATTAGTACTATTCCGTTCCATTTGTCCATAAAAAATCATGAGTCAATCTACTTAATTTTCTCTTGCAAATTGGCGAATTTCCCCCATTTTCAGAGAAATCCTAGGAGTATGAATGAATACTAAAGTAGAGAGTCTCAAAAAAATATATCTCTTCCAAAAGTTAAACCAAGACGAATTGTTACACATTGCCGAGAAGATCCGGGAAGTCCACCTGCCTCCTAGAAATGTTTTGTATGATATGGGTGAGGAAGCGGAATCTATGTACATCATCAAGTACGGAACCCTTCAAATTTCCACAGCTACAAGCGACGGGGATGATGTGAATCTCATCACTCTCGGAGAAGGGGATCATTTTGGGGAATTGCCTTTTTTTGATGATGAAAAACGTTCCGCGAAAGTGGAAGCCAAAGAAAATTCTGAATTATACGAACTTCGCTATTCTGATTTGCACGATATGTTTTCCAAAAACAAAGAAATGGAGCTCAAATTTTACAAGGAAGTGACGCATTATTACATCCGTAGACTCCGAAAGTTAACCCACGACTTGGCATATGCTCGGGAACTTAGGAAACGTTTCGCGTAAAAGCCAAAAAGAGACAAAATTCAAACAAATCGGGATTTTTTATCGACTGCTTTCGAAAAAACCTTTTCCATTCCTCAGTTTCTTCCTATTACAGCTAAGGAATGGGTTTCGGAATCCGATACTATTTACGTAGGCAGGGAGAAGGAATGCATGGTGGACCCCGAAATCCTAACCGAGAAGATCGTAACACAAAATAAGACCTTCTTGGTGGATTTGAAGAAGAACCAGGCTGGATTCTACCTGAAAGTATCGGAGTGGTCGAATAGCAAAAAGTCCTCGATCTTTCTACCGGCAGAAGGAATCGATCGAATGATCGAAATCTTGAATCAATTTAAAAGCCGGATATCCGATAATGAGAATACGAAAGACCCGGAGTTAGGAGCCTTTTAGGAGTGAGTTTCATGGGGAAATTAGGATTGACCAAACTGTTGTTAGGCCTCTTCCTTTCAATAGGAATGTTGTACGCACAGGCAGATACTGGCGGACAAAATACAGCTAACACTGCAAATGATGAGGATAGCCCTCTTAGAAAAATCGTTTTAGATGATTTTGAAGAGGCTGAGGACTGGAGAGTAAAAGCTACCACTCCCCTCGGAGAAACAAGAACTTTGAAACTCGTTCAACGCGGGCTTATCAAAGATGTATTCGATGAAAAAACTGTTCCAGAAGATGGCGGTGATAAACTCGAAAAAAACCATATTTTAGGAGTCAAAACACATTTTGCTGCTAAAGGGTTGGATCGTGTGGAACTTTATCCTCCACATGAATACATCATCAAAGGAAAAGTAAGACAAATATCTGTTTGGGTTCTTGGTAGAAAGTTCAGACATACACTATTTGCAAAATTTAGAGATTATAAAGACGTAACACATAATATCCGTTTGGGTCGGTTGGATTTCTTCGGATGGAGAAAACTAACGGCTACAATCCCTGGGTTTATTCCACAAAGTACAAGATTTGCACTTTTAGATAAAAACCTTCACTTCGTTTCTCTTTTCGTGACATCTGATGTTCATGAAGTAGCAGGGGACTTTTACTTTTATGTAGACGACCTCCAAGTGAGAACCGACAGATCCGAAGCAAAATACCCTGGATCTGAAATTAAGGACAATTGGTAAGCGGGAGAAAGGAACAATGGAAAACAACAAAACAAAAATCCTAACTTTAGTGGCCCTAATGTCCATCGCTTTGATTGGTTTTGCACAAGCGCAATACAAAGTATCTAATGGGGTGGCAACACCAGTTGGAAACGATATTGGAGCTCTAGAACTCAAAGCCATTACTATCGAATCTTGGGACAACCCAGTTTCTTCTGCTCCTTATGGATGGGAAGTGTTCACTGATAAAGATGGTGTGAACAAAGATGGTACGGGAGACATGAAATACGATGAGAACAACAAATATTCAGCTGTTCTCAACGACCCTGCAAAATCGCCTCTTGTGATGAGGGAAGTAAAACTAGTTCCAGGAAAACCTGGCGACGTAAAAAACGTAGATGCTGGAAACGCAAAAGTTTTAGCAGTGAAGTTTCAATTTACTTTTCCTGGAAATAACGTTGTGACGGTTCGCCCTCCGCGTGCTCCGGAGTACGAAGTCACTCGTGCAAGACCTTATATTGATGCTGACAACAAAAAGAAAATCGAAAAGGTTTATGGAATCGAAGCTCCAGGAAATGTGAAAGCCATTTCTGTTTGGGTTCTTGGCCGTGGTAACGAATACGATTTAGAAGGTTGGTTGGAAGACTATAATGGCAATAGCCATATTTTCCCATTCGGATCCTTGGACTTTGTTGGTTGGAGACCTCTCCACATCCTCATTCCTCCAGGAATCCCGCAAGAGGCAAATGCCTTCCCTGCGACAAGAAACCTAATCTTCAAACAGTTCAAAATTCGTTCCAGAGTCAATACAGGGCCTGAAACAGTTTACCTTTTCTTTGACGAGCTCCGAGTTCTTGCTGATACCTTCGAAGTTCACTTCGATGGGGCAAACCTAGACTTTGATGAAGAAGATTGTAAAAGCAAAGTTAAGATGGAGCAAATGCTTCAGAAGTCCGGAGCTATCTCCACAGGTGCGAAAATACGCGATTGTGGTGGAAGTAACGGTTCTTCCCAAAACAAATAGGAATCCTCACTCACTCCAAGGGGATTCCCTTTGGGAACCTAGAAAACCCAGCCAATCGGCTGGGTTTTTTGGCTTTACAGAATCGAACGGACCTGAAAAATGAACTCTAGGACTGTTCTTTTCGCGGATTCATCGCTAAATTTACCGTAACAACTTTATAGGAACAATGAACACCCTTTATTGGAAATACGAAGAGGGAGATTCTTTTCATGCCTGATACTATTACCGAAGACAAATCAAACAAAATCGCCGACAACGACAAACTAACACCTCTCTTTAATGAGGAGATTTATGTACGTGCTGATGCTGGAACGGTTCCCGTTTCCAAATTCAAAATCTTTGACGATGTCATTGATGCATATAAGGCAGAAAATCGTTTAGCAGAAGCTAAACAAAAAATTGAAGACCATTTCAAAGAACATCCTGAGTCTATCTCCGCCAAATATATGTTAATGATTATTTCTTTCATGGAAGATTCCATGGGAGATGCTAATTTGGTGAAGAGCATTTTGGATTCTTTCAAAGCTCACGCAAAATGGACTATCATCGAATACATTACTGATTCTATTTTACGATTTGGCGATCATAGACTTGCACTTCGTGTGAAAGCGGAAGCACTCGACAAACTCAAGAAAAACAAAGAACTGAAAGTGGTTCTTGAAAAACTTGCCAAACAAGATCGTAAAAACCCAGAGATTGCAAAGAAGTATGGTTTTTCCATTATGGAAGAGGACAAACCAAAAGCGATCTCCTATCTCAAACTTGCTGTTGAGATGTATGCAAAAAATAAAGAATACGTTCAGATGGAGGAAATTTGGCCTACCATCGTTCAAAACAATTACGAGGATGTTTCTTTCTTTGATAAAATTGAACGTATCCTTCTTGGCCAAAGAGAAAAAACTCGTCTCGTTGGTCTTCTTTACCCAATCGTTGAACCTTTTAAGGCAATGGAAGATTGGGATCATGTCATCTACTTCTTAAAAAAGATTTTAGAACATGAACCTGCTTCTCAAAAAGCAAGAAACGAACTTATCCGCGCTTACAAACAAAAATACACAGCGCACTCACTCCTCGAAGACTTCCTCAAGATGAGTGAACTTGGTAACAACCGCAAACCGGTAAAACTTTGTATCACAAATTTCGAAAGAAATATCGTATTTGATACTGGTAACTATGTTATGCATAGGAACTGGGGTGTAGGTAAAATTACATCCATCTCCCAAACAGGAGATTCTATTTTTGTTGATTTTGAAGAAAAGAAAGATCACAAACTTTCCATCCAAATGGCTATCACTTCTTTAAAACCTTTAAAGAAGGATCATATCTGGGTGCAACATTACGAAGACAAACAAGCCATCAACACAATGTTTGCCGAGAACTTACCTGAGTTTTTAAAACAACTTCTGACATCATACGACAATCGAATGATCATTGGTGATATGAAGAACGAACTTATCGGAACCTTCTTAAAAGCTGACGAATGGTCTAAATGGTGGGCGAAGGTGAAGTCGGTTCTAAAAAAAGAAGCGAACATCGGTATGAATCCTAAGAAAAAGGATGAAGTGGTTTACCATGAAAAACCGATCACTCATGCTGAAACTCTCACTCAGAAATTCCAAGCAACAACTGATACGAACAAAAAATTAGAAATTGCAATGGAAGCGGTGAGAGATGCAGATGAAGCCGCTGAAGCTGGTGATTTTTTTATCTCTCATTACGGTGAAGAAGAATCAGCAAAGGATTCCGTTCGTAGACTTTCGGCTTATTTGTATTTGGAAGAGGCAAGCAAAGCTTGGCCGACTGAAGAGTTCTCTCATAAAATTCGTGAGCAGGAATTAACGGCACTTATCCAATCATTCTCGAAAGACGAAGCTTTGAAAATTTCCAAAGCATTGGAAAACACAGATATCAAAAAGGGATTTAAAGATCTCATTCGGTCTTACCATCCAGAAGCAATCAATATCCTGATTGGGCTTTTGTTTGAAGTTCCGGTAAAGGTAAATCGTTCCGTTTTTCAAAACTTAGTAGCGGATGAAAAGTTTGCAGAACTCAATTTATTTGTAGAAACTGTTTCTAACAAATCGAAAGAAAACCCAGAAGTTTTTCTTTGGGTGGCAAAGTCTATCTTATCTCATACTTGGAAGTTTGATTGGTTGAAAGTCAGCGAAGAAGATTTAGTTCTTCGTGTGTTCCGTATCCTAAAGCCCCTTGCGAAGATTGAAGACAAAGGAACTAAACTTAAAAACCAAGCGATGGACATTCTTTTTGGAAAGGACAATAGCCTTCTTCGGGATATCCTAACCAACGCAGACGATGAGTATGTTCGTAAACTCTTTGCTCTATTTAAAGAAGTTCCGTATGTAACTGATTTAGAAAAAGACCAATTGTATGCCCTCATCAACGAACTCAAACCAAACATTGTTTGGGACGAATACGATTCAGAAGAAGACGCTGATGATGATCCTTTAGCAAACCTTCCTAGTGATGTGGTTCTAGTAACTCGCCGTGCTTTTAATTCCAAAAAACAAGAGTTTGAACACCTTGTGAACGTAGAGATGGCTGAGAACTCTCGTGATATCGGAGAGGCCCAAGAGAAAGGGGACTTACGAGAAAACGCAGAATACAAAGCTGCTATGGAAAAACAATCTCAGTTACAAGCAGCAATCAAACGTTTGGAAGCAGAGCTGAAAAGTGCAAGGATCCTTGACTTAAGTGATGTTAAAACAGAGAAAGTGGGAATCGGAACGACAGTACGTTTGAAAAACAAACAAACTGGTGAAGTTGTGACTTACTCTATTCTTGGTGCTTGGGATGCGGATACAGAAAAGAATATCATTTCTTACCAATCTCCACTTGCGAAATCCCTTCTTGGAAAACACACAGGAAACGAAGCTACCCTAGTTTTCGGATCTACAGAAACTGTTTACGAAGTTTTGGATATTGCTCGTTATTCCATGACAGGGCAAGAGGCCTGAAGTTCCTCTGCCCAACCGCGAGTAGATATTAAATCGACAAACGGTTCGGAAACATTTCCGGCAAAGTCAAAGGCCTTAGCTTCCAAAAGAAGGTAAGGCCTTTCTTTTTGTAGGCTTTTCGGAATCAATACCCGAATTGCACGTCTATCGGGATCGTATTCATAGGGATATGTTTGTCCGTCAATTGTCAGTTCTACACTGGTTCGAAATCCACTCCCCGTATCACCAATAACATAAAATCTTTCTTCAAAACAATGGTTCCTGACTTCTGGAAGTTCAATGTAACGAGCAAGGGAAGTCATTGGAAAAATTGTAGGTGGAGTTTCATCCGATAACACCATCACAAACCCTAGTTTGGTGAGTTTAAAACTAAAACCATTTGGTTTTCTTTTTTGAGTGATGGATTGAAATTTCCCAATGGAAGTATCATAAAAATATAGAGATTCTTTTGTGGACGTCGTATAACTTAAGTTCCATTCACCCATTCCTTCGCCTTTCCAACTCATTTTTTTTGTATCCAATTGGTAAATTTTACCTTTGAGTGGAAGACCTGTTGGAATTTTAAAAGGGATATCTTTTTCGTTTATCTCAGTAATGAGTAAACTTCCTTCACCAGAAACTTCAGCTTTAGATAAATCAACACTCACTTTGCCATCAGCAGAATTGAATTTATTTCCATTCTTCTGCTTTTTTGCGAACCGAGAACTATCAGTTTCATTTTTATCGTGAATGACTGTAAAAAATACAGAGGATTTGTTTCCTGTGGCGTCGCGGAGAGAAACTTCTAACGGTAATTTTTCCTTTGGTTTGTATCCATCTAAATCTAAGGAATACCCTTCTTCTTTAAAGTTTTTAGACTGCTCATATATATGGTAGAAATAAACCGGTGGTGACAAAGAAGATCTGTTGATGTCGTAGAACTGGTGTTTTTTGGAACCATCTTCAAATGCTAAAAAGTCAAAGTTGCGACTGAAGACGGGCTCCCCATTTACAGCCAAATCCATACCATAAACATTGTTTTTGTTTCTAGAACGAATGAAATCATAACCACTCAAACGGATGCGAAATTTTCCTGTGAGAGAAATTGTTTCAAAAACTTCTCCCGTATCCGTAAAAAGTTCATACCGACCTTTTGCTTTTTCTTTGGCTGTAAGAAGAATCGGACTTTCTAAATGATCTCCTTCTAAATACAGAGAAAGGATTGTGGGAGGTGTTGTATCTTTTTGGTGGATTTCTGGAAAGTAGAGTGGATTGATGATCCCTTTTTCCGATCGAAACTCGAGATGGAGATGAGAAATACCTGATCCCGATTCTCCTGTTTTACCAAGTGCAGTTCCTTTTTTTGCAGAAAATAATCCTGGAGTGAGTTTTAGCTGAAATCCACTCGGATCCCCCATAAGTAAAATGGCTCTTCTGAGGAGTTCTAAATCATACAAACTTCCACCAAAGGAATGTAAGTGGGCGTATTTTGATTTCAATTTGTATTTGGGATTGTAAAGATTGAGGGAAAGTCCATACCCTGTTTTAGAATAACTGATTTCTTCAATATACCCATCAAACGTAGCTAAGATGCTATGACCATTGAGACCATAAGATTTAAAGTCAGAACCCAAATGTAAGTTGTGGTTTCGAATTTCGGCAAAGGTTCCGGAAACAGGAGAATAGTAGGGAAGGGGAAAACCTACCTCATTTGCGGGGATATCGGGAATTTTAGACTCGGCGATTAGTGCTGCCGGTAAAAAACAAAGCAGGAGTAGAAAACTACGAAGAAGAGAGATCTCCATGGGAGAATCAGAATCCTCCCACTTCCTTTGTCATGTCTTTCCCGAAACTGAGAGAATTTCCCATCATTTCGATTCCCTTGACAAACTAGACTTGGGACCTAAGATGACAGGGAACATTTCCGTATGAAACAAGGCATCGTTTTCTTCCTCATTTTCGCCTTTTCTGGTTGTGCCTTTTTATCCAAGGAACCGGGCAGACCTCCTAAAATAGATGGGGTTCCGATTCCCGATTCCAAACGGCTGATCTACATCCAGAACGTAAGAAACAATACCTATTCTCCCGGTATGCACACTCGTCTTACCCAGATGATTATGGAAGAAATTGACAGACGTGGAAGGTTTATCACAACGAGAGAAAAAACTCTCGCGAAATACCGGTTGTATTCGGAGATTGTTCACTACCAACAAGTCGGGGATCTTATGGATCTTGCGGATAGACAAATTACCTCGGAATTATTTGTGGTCACCCGCGTGGAAATCATTGAAGCGGAGACGGGAAACAAAATTCCTATGGAACGCAGTGAAATTCCTGGACGAGTTCATTTTTCTACTCAAATTGGATTTCGGGAATCAGAATTGGAAGCGCAGAACCGCCTACTTAGGGTGATGGCACTTCGAATAGCAGAAGAAGCGGAAAGAGCATGGTATTATTCTCTTTCTGGAACATTGAATTAAGTTGAATCATCAGGAGATAAACCTTGCAAAACGATCCTATTTCCAGCGACGACACAAAAAAAGAGATGCTCGCATTTGAAGAGTATCTAAAAGAAAAAGGACTGAAAATTACCAATCAACGTTTGTTAGTTGCACAAAAGATTTTTTCTTCACATAACCATTTTACCGCAGAAGGTCTTTTGGATGAATTAAAGGACAATAAGGATCGTATCTCTAAAGCAACTATCTACAGAATCCTTGCGATTATGGTAGAGGCTGGATTATTAGAAGAACATGATTTTGGTAAAGATTATAAATACTACGAACATATCATTGGCCACGAACATCATGACCATATCATTTGTATGCAATGTGGTCGCATCGTTGAGTTTGTTGATGAACGGATTGAAGAACTACAAAACAAAGCGGCTTCTGAAAATGGTTTTACCATCACTGGGCATAGTTTGAATATTTTTGGTAATTGTTTGAATTTTGCAAATTGTGAACACAAAATCAAAAAATAGTGTCTTCTATTTTTAAAGAAAGTTCAAAAGACCCCGGCTCTTATGCAAGAACCGGAACTCTCCACCTAAATGGAATCCAAATCGAAACACCCATCTTTATGCCGGTGGGAACACGTGGAAGTATCAAGTCTCTTTCTTCCTCGGATATTGATGAACTGGGTTATCATCTAATTCTTGCCAATACCTACCACCTATATCTAAAACCTGGAAAGGAAGTCTTAGATCATTTTCATGGTCTAAAAAATTTCATGTCTTATAAAAGGGCCTTACTCACAGATTCCGGTGGGTTCCAGGTTTTTAGCCTCGCTAGTCTTTTTAAATTTGAAGAAGATGGAGTTCGGTTCCAATCCCATATTGATGGGAGCCATCATAAGTTCACACCTGCCTCTGTCATTGATATGCAACGTTCGATTGGTTCCGATATTATGATGGTCCTTGATGATTGTGCACCTTATGGGAGTGATCTGAGACGATTGGAGTTGGCTCTGGACAGAACGCACCGATGGGCCAAAGAATCTTATGAATATTGGATGGAAAGACCCAATGGTCAGAATGTTTTCCCCATAGTTCAGGGGGGAGTCAATGAATCCCTTAGAAAACGAAGTTTAGATACATTACAAAATATAAATTTTCCCGGAATTGCCATTGGAGGCTTAAGTGTGGGGGAACCCCGGCCAGAATACATTCGTATTTTAGAATGTATGGCACCTTATTTTGACCAGGCGCGACCTCGTTATCTTATGGGTGTGGGAACCGTTGTTGATATCCTGGAAGGAGTTAAGAATGGTGTGGACATGTTTGACTGTGTGTTGCCAACAAGGAACGCTAGAAATGGCCAAGTGTTCACTTCTTTTGGCAAACTCAACTTAAGAAATGAAAGCCATCGATTGGCTGATGGACCTATTGACCCGGAATGTGGGTGTAAGGTATGCACAACATATAGTCTTGGCTACATTCGCCACTTACATAAGGTAAAGGAGCTGACTGCATTCTCGCTCTCAACGTATCATAACTTATATTTTATGCAGAGCTTCATGGAAAAGATGCGAAAGTCCATAAAAATAGGCAATTTTCAGGGTTTTTATGACCATTGGAAAAATTTGTTTGGTAGCTAAAATTATTAGGTTGACGTATCTCTTTTTTTTGAATGCAATTGTACCGTCATTTCTACATTGATTGTAGCTTCATTGAGGAGTCTCTAGACACACATGGAAATCACCAGAAGGGAAAAAGATAAAATCGTAGTCCTCGATATTAACGGGGAAATCGACCTTTATAACGCGCCTGAGATCAAGGATGTAATTGCCAAATTGATCGAAGAACAAAAGTATTGCATCGTCATCAATCTCGAGAAGGTATCCTACATCGACTCTTCCGGAATTGGAGCATTAATTTCAAGTTTGTCCAACTTGAAGAAATACCAAGGTGGGCTTAAAATCATCAACGTAGCCGGTTCCGTTCGTAAGGTATTTGAACTGACTAAGTTGACTTCATTTTTTGAAATTTTCGACAGCGAAGACGAAGCCGTCACAGCTTTCAAGTAAACAGGGAAGCGTATTTGCGCTTCTCTCTTACAAAATCCCCCGAAGAAAAATTAAGGAGTTTGTTATGTTAAGAAAGGAAAAGACAGCCGTCTTTCTCTCTGGATTGGTATTGTTTTCCATTGGATTTGTTAATTGTGCCCAAGAAATGCCGGTGAAAGAACTATTACTTGCAAAAACACAAGTTGAAAGAGCCGAAAGACTTTCTGCTGAGGAATATGCTCCAGAAGAATATTCAGAAGCAAAAAAAAGCCTCATCTCTGCTAACGAATTTGCATCACAAGAAAATGCATCTGATTCTAAAAAGAGTGCAGATTATGCCATTTCTAAAGCTTACGATGCTTTGGAAAAAACTCTACCGAAACTTGCTGCAAAGTCTCGTGAAGAAGCAGTGACTGCAATTGATGCTGCGGACGAAGCGTACGCTTCAGAATATACTCCAGAAGAATTTAAAAATGCAGTGACTGCACGTGATGCCGGTGAAACTAAATTGGCTCAGGCAGATGCAAGTCTTGCTTCTTACTTACGTGAAGACAAAGACGAAACAGCAAAAGAATTAAAACGCACTGTTGCCCTACAAGAATACGAAGACGCTCACAATCATTTTTTAGAAGCTACTAAGTTTAGTGAATCGGCAAAAAAAGTAGCCCTAGACCGTTCTGGTTCGATTCGCCAATCGGCAGATGAAGTGGATGCAGTATTAGAAAAAGCTTATACATATTCTAAAGGTGGAAATCCAGCCATCGATGAGGAAAAAGCTCGTGTGGCTTCTGCTCGCGAAGACATTGCTGCTGGTCGTTTGAAGACTGCTGATGAGAAAATTAAAACTGCTCGATTAGCATCTGCATCATTGTTACAAGGTTCTATAAAGGATCACGCTAAAAATCGCAATGGTCAAGCACGCGAGGTTGTGGAAGATGCAAATGCTCGTTTTGGTGAGTTGAATGCAGAGAACTACCTTAAGTCCAATGCAAAGGAATCCTACGCAAGCACACAAGAAAATTTAGGTGCTTCCAATGAATCCCTTCAAGCATCCGGAAACCTTTTGGAACAAGAAAAATATGATGATTCAATCGCACAGTCGGAAGAAGCCATTCGTTTGGCTGAAATTTCTATTGACCAAGTAGAAACTTTAAAAGGAAAAACGACTGTTGCTAAAAAAGATCGTACGGCAGTAGAGCCTCAAGCTGATACCAAAACTTCCACTACAACAGAAACAAACGGAGATAAAGCTGCGTCTGCTCAGGTAGAGGAACTTTCTGGTGGTTGGAAAAGATATACTGTTGAGAAATCAAATCCGGCAGATTGCCTTTGGAGAATTGCGGATAGAGAAGACATTTATAACGACGCAAAACTTTGGCCAAGAATTTTTGAAGCCAATCGTAAGTCGATTCGTAACAAAAATCTGATTTATCCAAAACAAAGATTGAATATCCCTCCTAAAACAGGGAAAATCGGAAGTGCCCCTAAACAGTAAACAATGTTTAGGTGATCTGAAAAAAAGCTGTCGTAAGGACAGCTTTTTTTTTGTCTAAAGAATAGGATCATATGATAAGAGGATATACAACACCTGTTACGGAAATTTCGGAAAAAGACTTTGACTCACTGGTAACTCTTGCCCTCGAAGAAGATTTACCGGCAGGCGATATTACAACAGACACTCTTTTTGAATCCGATGAAATTTGTAAGGCAGACCTTCTTGCAAAAGAAGAGGGTGTTTTGTGTGGACTTGCTGTTTTGCCTTGCCTCATACGAAAAACAAATGCCAATGTAATTTGGAAACCCATTCTTAGTGATGGTGCTCCTCTTTCTCGGGGAACTATCATCGGTTCCTTGGAAGGATCTCTGATTTCTGTTCTGAAAATGGAAAGGGTTCTCTTGAATTTTATTCAATACCTATCTGGGATTGCAACAAACGCAAATAAGGTGGTAAGGGAGTTTCCAAACCTTCTGATCTTAGATACAAGAAAAACATTACCCGGTTATAGAAAGTTAGCTAAATACGCAGTTTATACGGGAGGTGGTGCAAACCACAGGTTAAATTTGTCCGAAATGGCAATGCTGAAAGACAACCATGTAGCAAAAGTCGGATCTATCCAGTCAGCTGTGCAAATTGTTCGAAATGCTAACCCAGGGAAAAAAATAGAACTAGAAATTGATGGTCTCTCTCAATTGGATGAAGCTATGCAGTCAAATCCTGATATCATTTTGTTAGATAATTTTTCTGATTTAGACACCGAACAAGCAATTCAAAAAATCAAAACAAATTCTCCACAAATTCGTATTGAATGTTCTGGAGGGATCACTCCTGAAAAGTTAAAGTTTCTTTCTCGTTTCCAAGACATTGGTGTGAGTATGGGTTACTTAACTCATACGGTTAAGTTTTTAGATATAAGTTTGGATATCAAATAATGGGCTTGTATCAGGACATAAAAGACAAACAGGAGTTATTTGACGCTGTTCAAAAAAGGTTGGGTCCCGAAAAAGCTAGTTTTATAGAAAAAGCATATAATATAGCGGACAAAATGCACGAAGGACAAAAACGTTTGTCTGGAGAGCCATATATCATTCATCCTATGAATGTTGCCTCTGTTTTGGATGAACTGGGTCTAGATGAAAGGGCTATTGCTGCAGGGCTTTTGCACGATGTCGTAGAAGATACAAGTTATAACAAAGAGGATATGACTCGTGAATTTGGGGAAGACATTGCGGCCCTCGTAGAGGGTGTAACAAAAATTTCCGAAATCAAATCACAGTCCAAAGAAACAGAAGCAGCTGAAAACATTCGAAAGATGTTACTTGCGACCATCAAAGATGTTCGGGTTATGTTGATTAAATTAGCGGATAAAACCCATAATGTCCGCACCTTGAAGTTCCAACCGGAAGAAAAACAAAAACGAATTGCAAAAGAAGTATTATCGTTATACGCCCCCATTGCGGGAAGGTTGGGTGTTTATAAAGTTAAATTTGAATTAGAAGATTTGGCTTTTCAATCTCTACATCCAGAAGAATACCAAGAAATCAAAAAACGTGTATCAGCAAAAAAGTCCGAACGTGATGAATACATCGAAAAAATAAAAATCATACTCAAACAAAGATTGGCAGAGATTAGTATTGATGCTCGGATCGACGGTAGGGCAAAACATTTTTATTCCATCTATCGTAAGATGGTCACTAAGGAAAAATCCTTTTCAGAAATTTTCGATCTTCGTGCTGTTCGGATTATCACCAATGAAATCAAAGATTGTTATGGTGTACTTGGGATTGTACATACCCTTTGGACACCGATTCCTGGCAGATTTAAAGACTATATAGCCACTCCTAAAACAAACTTATACCAATCATTACATACAACTGTATTCGGACCTGATGGACGTCCGATGGAAGTGCAGATTCGAACCAAAGATATGAATGCCATTGCCGAAAATGGTGTGGCAGCACACTGGGCTTATAAAGAATCCACCAACCTTACTAAAACTTCAGTTATTTTGCAGAATGGTGTAGAAAACGCATTTCGAATGAAATGGTTGGAAATCTTGAAATCCTGGCAAGATCCAAGTTTAGATTCGAAAGAATTTATGGAAGAACTTCAGTATGATCTCCATGAAGATGAAGTTTTTGTTTTCACCCCGAAGGGTGAGATCATCGAAATGCCAAAAGGTGCCACGGTTCTTGATTATGCTTTTCGGATTCATACAGACGTAGGCCTTCATGCTCGGGGTGGAAAGGTCAATGGGCGGATGGTTACACTGCGTACGGAACTCAAATCTGGGGATCAAGTTGAGATCATCACCGAAAAAAATTCCAAACCATCTCCGATTTGGCTACGAATTGTAAAAACATCAGGCGCAAGACAAAAGTTACGTGCTTATTTTAGGAAATTACAGGAAGACTCACAAAAAGAATCGATTGGTTCTGTATTGGAAACTTCATCACAGGTTATTGATGAAAATACCATTAAAGAAATTAAAAAAGTAAAAATCAAAAAACCTAACAAGGCACATCCTCACCAAGAAGAATCCAAAGAATTCGGAATCTCTGTTGCCGGTTGGAATGATGTTCCAGTGAGAGTAGCATCTTGTTGTACTCCCATTCCTGGAGATGAAATCATCGGTTTTATCACAAGAGGAAGGGGTGTGAGTGTTCATAAAAAAGATTGTACCACTGCAACCAAACAACTTGAGTGGATGAAAACCATTCCTGTTCGTTGGGAAGGGCCAGGGGAACCTATCCCGATTCAAATTGAAGTGCGTGCTAAGGATGTACAAGGGATTTATTTATCTATGGTGGAATCCATTTCTAGCACCGAAACGAATATCCTGGAGGCAGGTGCTTCTTCTCACCCTAATGGAACGCTTACCGCCAAATTTATGTTAGAAGTTGATCATTTGGATCAATTAAAGGAAATTTTGGAAAATTTAAGAATGATTCAGGGAGTGGTTTTTGCTGAGAGGGTTAAAAAATAAACCATTGCACTTGGTTGGGTTTTAATCTAAAGTATATTCCTTGTTCAGACTTCGTTTGTGGATAGTGATCACCAGTTATCAGATCTGTTAAACTTACCTGGAACTGGATTTTTTCTTGGAAGGGAATCCAACCAGACACTTCGAAAGTTTGTTCATTCCATAGAATGATCTCTGTTTGATTTTCACTTTGGATCGATTTGATAAAAACAGAGTTGCCATTAAATTCTTTATAATCCGGCCACAAAACGAAACTATCATGTTTTCTTGCTGCAATTGTAGCAAATGCTCGTGAATAAAATTCTTTTATCGTTACATCACCATCTTCTTCATCTGTTTGGATCATTTGGACAGGAATTTTTTTGTTAAGTCCTAATTCTTGTCCTGCATGAAATAATAAAGTGCATTCAGATGTTGCAAGAAGGGCAAAATAACTTTTTGATTTTTCACCAAATTGTTGTTTTGCCCTTTGTTCGTCATGATTTTCTAAAAATTGAATTTTTTTTGGACTATATTTTTTTCTTAAGTTTTCGGAAACAAAGTCAAAATTTTGACTTTTGAAAGCATCATACAGAGACTTATCGTAACTAGCATCAAATCCCAAACTTAGAAGTTCTTCTTCCAACCCCCAATAAACTTCTGCGTAAAATTTAAAATTTGGGAATTCTTCTTTTATTGATTTGATGACTCGACTCCAATCATAATTAGATTTTCTCTTGTGAGTTTTTTCGAAGACATTCGGAAGAAGTAACATTGCCATGTCACAACGAACACCATCAGATTGTTTTGCGATGTTTTTTAAGATTTCAATATGTTTGACTTCAACATTCGGATTTGCAAAATCCCATTGGATGGTATCGGTCCAGCCATCAAAGTAAGGATCTCTTCCATGGACATACTCATTTCCATTCGGATGTAAAAATGCGTTTTTTGAAGAGACCGATTCATCTGCGATTAAAAACAAATCGGGATTGGCCTCAATTAAAGGAGAATCAATGGCCATATGATTCGGTACAAAGTCGAGGATTAGCTTTTTTCCGAGATCTTGGATCATATGGTGAATCTTTGTTAAATCTTTCTCTCTTACAACAAGTGGGTCAGGTGAATAAGCAAAAATCGAATAAGGAGATCCGTAAATATCCTCTGAATGTATTGGATGTTTAACGGTTTGGTAACTTCTTTGGAGTTCTGGCATTGTTCGCGCAATGGATTGGGATTTGGGGCTATTTTTCCAGACTCCCATCAGCCAAATTTCATCGGCCCATTGGAAGGTTGGGGATTTTTTTAGGTTAGGGATCAGAGATTCCAATGGTTCCTTCATTTTTGCACAAAAAAGCCTTGAGCCTATCTCGTACAAATGGATTTGATGGAAGGGATGTTTCATAACAAAGTTCAATTACTCAAGTATAGTTCCTCCTGGCGCAAGATAGTTTTGGTTGGTTTGACAGGACTTTTGTCAATGGCTTTCTTCCAGAATTGTTCTGAAGAAGATACGAAAGAATCCATATCCAAGGTAAATGATATTCCTTGGCAGGGAGATGTGGCTTCGATTCCAAATGCTCTTCGTTTGAAAAATCCTGTAGCTGACCCAAAAGCCAAAAAAGGTGGGAAGATCAGAATTTATTCTCACCAGTTTCCAAAGTCTTTAAATTATTATTTGGATCAGTTTACAACCACAGCTCGTATTTTTACCAGTTTATATGAACCTCTTACCGGTTATCACCCACTTACCTTGGAAACCATTCCTCATTTAGCAAGAGACTGGAAAATTTCTCCAGATAAGAGAAAGTTCACTTTTTACTTGGATCCAAACGCTCGTTGGTCGGATGACAAACCTGTTACAGCAGATGATGTTATTTTTACCTATGATACAATCATGAATCCAAAAAACGGAACTGCGGTGTTCCGAGTTTCTTTGTCTCGTTTTTTAAAACCTGTGAAATTAGATAACTTAACGGTTGTCTTTGAAGCAAAAGAAGTACATTGGAATAACTTTAATGATATTGCTTCTTCCATTTTCATTCTGCCGAAACACCATTTTGAAGGAAAAGATTTCAATAAAGAAAATATGGAATTTCCTGTTGTTTCAGGCCCATATAAAATTACAGAAGTAAAAAAGAATCGTTATATCAAGTTGGAAAGAAGAGGAGACTGGTGGCAAAGGGCATATCCTTTTAATGCGGGCCGTAACAATTTTGATCAAATTGTTTATAAAGTTTATAACGAAGAAGCTGTAGCTCTCCAAGCTTTTAAAAAGGGAGACATCGACATTTATCCTGTATATTCGGCCTTTGTTTGGATTGAAGAAGCGAAGGGTGAACCTTTTGATAAAAATTGGATTGCCAAACAAAGAATTTTTAATCTAAAACCTATTGGATTTCAAGGTTGGGCGATGAACTCTAGGCGTTCCATATTTTCTGATAAACGAGTGAGAGAAGCAATGAACTTACTTGTGGATCGAAAACTGATGATCGATAAACTTGCATATGGTGAATATGATCCAACAAACAGTTACTATCCTGATTTTTATTTAGGTGGTGAAAAAAATCCAAACCAACCTACAGAATTCAATATTGAAAAAGCAAGGAAGTTACTTGCGGAAGCCGGTTGGAAACCAAATGCAGAAGGAGTTTTGGAAAAGGATGGAAAACCGTTTCAATTCTCTATCTTAGATCGTGATAAAAAAACAGAAAAGTATTTCACTGTTTTTTTAGAGAAAGCGAAAGAAGTAGGAATCAGAGCATCGATTGATACTTTAGATTTGGCTGCTTGGAGCGAACGAGTGGATAAATATGATTTTGATATGACTTGGGCTGCTTGGGGATCAGGTGTATTTAAAGATCCAGAATCACAATGGCTTTCTAAATATGCAAACGAAGAAGGACAACCAAATTTACCTGGATTCAAACAGAGTGAAGTAGACAAACTCATTGAAAAACAAAAAACGGAATTTTCTGTTTCTAAAAGAAATGAAATTTTGAAACAAATTGATCGAATTGTTTATAAAGAATATCCTTATGTTTTGTTATGGCACTTGCCTAGCACTCGTCTTCTTTATTGGCAAAAATATGGAGTGCCGAGTTTACCTCTTGGTAAATATGGAGATGAAAGTTTTTCTTCTGACTACTGGTGGTATGATGAAGAAAAAGATAAAATGTTGTCCGATGCTTTATCTAAAAAGGAAAAATTCACCGATTACGAAGCTATTGTTCGTTGGAAGTAGAATTTAGAAGTGCAAGAGAAAAAAGGTCCGATCAAGGGGATTCGAGATAAGATCAGCCAACTCTGGAACCAATATCCAAGCTGGGGAAAAATTCCTCAGTTTTTGGAGTTACTGGAGAAGGGGCTCGACAAAGAGCTGTTTGTTGATCCTGATAAAAAAGAAATCCCAATCCCACTTGAAGACCTTCCTGTTGATGAAGTTTTAAGAAAATCTGGTTTCTTCCGTAATCTCTACGAAAAACTTTTCCCTGTTTCCCATGTATTTCGAATCACCTATAGATATGAACGTGAATTTTTAGACAACTTTATGCCATTGTCTAAAGACGGATATATTGGCAGAGGTTCATATAAGTTTGTTTACAAACTCCCTTGGAACCAAGTTGTCAAAATTGGAAAGTCAAAATTACCTTCCGATGCGATTTTTGGAACCCTTTTTAAAGAAGTAGGGCGCGATCTAACACGATTTTTAAAACCAGAAGAAATCGAATTACGTGATTATTTAAAAGCCCAAACATCCAGAGATTCAAAAAAAGACGAAATTGATTTTAAATTCAAACGTTTGGGTTTGGAAAGATTACATTATTGGAAATTAAAATCTTTAATTCCCGATTTGGTTGTTCCTACGCGCTTTTTTATGGGTATGCGAGTGAGGAAAAATCCGTTTGGGATTCCTAACGTAACACTCACTCCTTGTGACCAACAACCACTACTTGCAGGGAAACATTTAAAAGAATTTACGATACGAAATGAAAAATTGGATCAAAATCCAATCTTGGATAAACTATTCCCAAAATGGAAATTGAATTTTGATTCTCATCGGTTTGGAGTGATCTCTAAATCTAAACTAAAAAAAATTGCCGTTGATTTCAATCGTGTGATTCAAGTTACCAAATTTTTGGCAGAAGAAGAAAAATTGATCTTTGATATACATGCCGAAAATATCATTATTACGCTTCCCGATTTTGAATTGAAAATATTCGATTATCATGTGTTTGATGACTATTTGTATGAACCCTCAGAAGAAAATCCTACACCTGAGATGGACCATATCCAAATCATTGAAGAGTTTATCAAATCATTTGAATTGGATTGATATATGTTGTTTCTAAAAAAAAATCTTTTGTCCTTTTATATTCTTTCTGCCTTCTTTTTCCTCTTTGGGTTTTACCAAGCCTATACATGGAAATGGATCTGCGATGATGCTTATATTAGTTTTATTTATGCTAGAAATTTTTATGAAGGTTTAGGTCTTGTTTTCCATTGGGGAGAGCGAGTAGAGGGTTATACCAATTTTTTATGGACCATTCTCCTTTCTTTAGGATTTGCCAGTCACATTAAGCCACAAACTCTCTCCATCGGTCTTGGACTTTTCTTTTATCTATCTACTCTGTTTGTTTTTTTTCGGGAAGAAAATCGAATCTCTCTTGGGAAAGTGTATCCTCTTCTGGTTGTACACTTAAGTTTGTTCTATCATCTTTACATTTTTGCTACTTCTGGACTCGAAACCTCTCTATTTACTTTTTTAATCAGTTTCGGTTTATTGTTATGGGAAAAAGAAAGTGACTTACTTTTTCCCATTTTATTTCTTTCCGCTCTAGTACGTCCGGAAGGGGCTCTCTTTTTGTTTGTGGCTTCCCTGGATTGGATCTTCCGTCGAAAGTACTGGCAACCCATTCTCATTGGCTTTCTCTTCGTATCGTTTTTGGGGTTCCGTTACTTATACTATCAGGACATACTACCCAATACTTTTTATGCCAAGGGAAATAAAGGTGCTTACTTTTTACAGGGATTCTATTACTTTCTCTACTTAATTAAGTCATATCCGCTTTATCTTTTGGTATTGTTTATTGCGGGAATTCAAATTTATAAATCCATTCGTTATCGAAAGGAACTTCGGTTTCTTATCTCTTCTGTATTAATATACATTTTGTATGTTTTGTATGTGGGTGGAGATTTTATGGGAAATCGATTTTGGATTCCTATTTTACCTTATTTATCTTACCTTGCGTTTTTGAAAATCCATGAGTGGGATATGAATTCTCAGGTTCATTCCAACGAGTCTAATTTTTTTTCTAAGCTTTATACCAAAAACCGACTTCTTATTTCCTTTTTCTTTATTTTGTCTTCGGCAGTATATACCGATCCTTTGAAGTTGAAAGGTTCGCGAATTCCCGATTGGCATGGAATTGTCGAGGAACGGATGTTTTATGAAGATCACCTGGTTCGAACGAATGGTTATGATGAGGATGCTCTTGCCAACTTTCGAGTCGCTTTTTTTGGAGCTCAGGCACATTTTATTTATTATTTAAGACCATCTTTTGCCTTTGAAGCGGAGTCAGGTCTTACAGATCGGGAATTTGCAAAAAAGAAAATTGTTAACCGTGGAAGGATTGGGCATGAGAGTGAACTAGAAAAGAAAGATTTGTTAGAACGTAACATAGAGATCCTTCTCGACAATCGCCTTCATGGGACAACTTTACCATACATTCAATACACTTGGCGAACCGTTCCCGTTCGTTTTTATGTTTTGTCATATGATCCTAAAAAATTTGGAAAACTTTGTGTTAGGACAGATTGGAGTTGCGCCGATTTATTCCAAACCTTTCAAACAAATCATTGGGATTTTAATCAAACAAAATCTTTTGGAAACAATTAATGGATTTTTTACGTGTTATATCTACAAATTTTGGGAAAATTAAATATGGGACAGCCGCTAAACAGGAATTGGGTAGTTCGTCGGCTGAGTTTCCATTCTATCCAAATACTCCTGAAGGATGGATGGAATATACAAATCGTTGGATCTTTAGGGAATGGAAAAATGCATTCATTCAAGTTGCATCGTTAAATCAAGTTCACGGAAATACCATTCATTCCGTTTCCTCGTTCCCTAAAACAAAGATTGAGGACCTAATCCTCGAAGGTGATGGTTTGTATACAGAATTACCAAATACCGCACTCGTAGTTCGCACAGCTGACTGTGTACCTGTATTTGTTTTTTCCAACAAACAGCCGTTTGTTGCTGTGGTTCATTCAGGTTGGAAAGGAACTAATCTTGGAATTACGGAAAGGTTATTAGATGAGGTTCTCCGTTCGGGTTACAAACTAGAGGAACTTCAGATGGAACTAGGACCTTATATTCAAAGTGACGATTATGAAGTGGGGGAAGATGTTGCCACTCATTTTCTTCCTTTGGGGGATAGTGTTTGCCGGCCAAAAACCAACGGGAAGTTTTTATTGGATGTGGGAGTTGCGATTGAAATGCGTGTCAGGGAGCGATTTGGAACTTCGGTTGCGATCAAAAACTCTCACACGAATGTTTTCCAGAGCCCTCTGTACTTTAGCCATAGAGCCAAAGAAGAGGGCCGAAATTTAAACTTTATACTTTGGGAATCTTAAGTAAGGTTTCTTTGATTTTTTCGAGGATCTTTTCTCGTTTGATTGGTTTTACGATGTAGTCCATTGCCCCATTTTCGAGAAGGGCTTTGATCACCGAAGGGGTATTTTCTTCGGAGATAAAAAGAACCCTTGGAAGTACTCCCATTTCTTTCATATCCCAGAAAGCAGCATACCCATCGACCTCAGGAAGGAAAATTTCAACAGTAACAAGGTCAATCTGTTGGCGATTGTCTTTGTACATTTGTAAAAGTTCTTTTCCCGTTTCGGCAATTCCTATGATTTTGAAACCTTCCGATTCCAAAATCTGTTGGAGTTGTTTGGATTGAAATTTGGAATTCTCAGCAATGAGAATTTGATAAGGTCTGCCTGTCGGTCCGATGCCTGCTTGCATGATGTTCTCCGTAGTTTATCCAAGTGCCTTTTCGATTTCAACACCAATTTCTTTCGTACCGAGGACAGTTGTGCCTTCTTCGGCGATGTCTCTTGTGCGAAATCCCTTCTTTAGAACGGTTCTGATTGCATTTTCGATGGCCACTGCCTCTGTTTCCAATCCGAAAGAGTAACGGAGCATAAGGGCTCCTGATAAGATTTGTGCGATGGGGTTTGCGATTCCTTTCCCAGCAATGTCTGGGGCAGACCCGCCAGATGGTTCATAAAGTCCAAATCCGGATTCAGAGAGGGAAGCGGATGGTAACATTCCAATGGATCCTGTAATGATGGATGCTTCATCCGAAAGAATATCACCGAACATATTTTCGCAAAGCATCACATCAAATTGTTTTGGTTTTACGATGAGTTGCATCGCTGCATTGTCTACGTAAAGGTGTTCTAAAACACAATCAGAGTATTCAGCTTTATGAAGGGCAACTACCACCTCTCTCCACAACACGGATGTTGTTAAAACATTTGCCTTATCAATGCTAGTTACTTTTTTATTTCGTTTTCTTGCTGCATCAAAGGCTGTACGTGCGATGCGTTCAATCTCACGACGAGAATACCGCATGGTGTCAAAAGCAAATTCTTCTGGCCCACTTCCTTCTCTACCTTTTGGTTTTCCAAAGTAAATTCCTGAAGTTAATTCTCTGAGGATTAAAATATCGAGTCCATCTCCGATGATGTCTCCACGGATGGGACTTGCTTTTTTGAGTTCAGGGTAGATGATTGCAGGTCTAAGGTTCGCAAATAAATCAAAATGTTTGCGTAGTGGTAATAAAGCTCCACGTTCTGGTTGTCTCTCTGGAGGAAGTGTTTCCCATTTAGGCCCACCCACAGATCCAAAAAAGATAGCACTTGCTGATTCACAAAGTTTCAGGGTTTCATCAGGAAGAGGAAATCCTGTAGCATCAATGGCTGCACCACCAACTAATGCATGTTCAAAGGTAAATTCAGAAGATTTATTTCCTAATGTTTTTTTGACCACTGATAGGGCCACATCCATTACTTCTGGCCCGATTCCATCTCCGGCGAGTACTGCTACTTTTTTCATTTCATATCCTTTAATACTGATTCTAAAATATCCAATCCTTCTGTTGCTTTTTCGATGCTTAAGATGAGTGGAGGTATAATTCTAATGACATTCCCTGCTGTGCTATTCACAACAAGGCCTCGTTTCAGACATTCTTCGACAACAGGTCTTGATTCGGAATACAATTCCACACCAATGTGTAAACCACGTCCTCGCACTTGTTTGATTTTTCCTGTTGATTCCATCATGGATTTTAACCTTGCAAACATTTGCTCCGAGATAGTTGCAACATGATCTAACAGGTTACGTGATAAAATGATTTTGAATGTTTCGTATGCTGCCACACAAGCTAAATGGTTTCCACCAAATGTGGATCCATGCATCCCTCGTTCTAAAACTGTTTCATATTCTTTCGCAACAACTAGAGCACCAATAGGAAATCCTGAACCAAGTGCTTTTGCAAGGGTGAAAGCATCAGGATACATTCCGTAATGTTCAAAACAAAACATCTTTCCTGTTCTTCCCATTCCCGTTTGAATCTCATCGAAAACAAGAAGAGAGTTTGTTTCTTCTGTGAGTTTACGCGCTAAGTTTACGAACGATTGGGTGAGTGGTACGACACCACCTTCCCCCATGATAAGTTCCATAATGATTCCGGCAATGGAATCACCGTACTGTTCGAAAGCTTGAATGAGAGAATCTTCGTTATTGGCTTCGACAAAGTAAACATCTGAGGCAAGTTCACCAAATCCAGAACGAACCGATTCATTCCCAGTCATAGTCATCGCAGAAAGTGTTCTTCCGTGAAAACTGGAGTGGAGGGCAAGAATGACCGGTTTATCGATATTTTTTTTCACTCCATGTCTACGCATAAGTTTGAAAGCTGCTTCGTTGGCTTCGGTTCCCGAATTACATAAAAATACTTTTCCAGGAATACTATTTTCGATTATGACTTCCGCAAGTTTTGCTTGTTCTTCCGAGTAGTAGAGATTGGAGGAATGAAGGATTTTGTCCATTTGGTTTCGCATGGCTTCAATGAGATCCGCTTCCCCGTGACCCAAGTTGGATACAGCAATCCCTGCTAAAAAATCAATATAACCTTTGTTATCTTGGTCAAAAATCATCTCACCAACTCCGTATTCAAAAGCAACGGGGTAGCGATTGTATGTGTTTAGTAAATATTTATCAGAAAGTTTTTTGATTTCTTCAAATTTGGTTTTGGTTTCGTTACTCATTTTAGTCCTGCAAGTTGTAAAAATTCTGTTTCTGCCAGGGAAATTTCTTTCCCGAGAGATTCCCAAAGGTTTGGAATCTCCGATTGTTTTTTTGGTTTTTTGAGGGAAGCAAAGCTGGAATAAACTTTTACCTTAGGTTCTGTACCTGAAGGGCGAATGGTGAGTTTTGCATTTCCTTCTAGTTCCACTTGAATGACATTGGATTTTGGCATGCCTTTGAACACTGTCGCTTTGGCTTTTCCATCTGCTTTTTGTGTTTCATAATCCAGCACTCCCACAACCTTTCGCCCACCAATGGATTTCCCAATTAAGTTCTCTGCTCTCAGTGATTCGATTGCTTTTTTAATTTTGTCTTGTCCTGAACTTCCTTCGAGAGTCAAAGAATATAAACTTTCACGATAAAGACCATATTTCAAATAGATGGCTTCTAAATAAGAAAGTAGATCACCTTTTTCGGCGAGTATCTCTACAAAAAGTAAGGCACTCGAAAGAGAATCTTTGTCGCGGACGAAGGATACGGGTAAATATCCATAAGACTCCTCACCACCAAACAAAAATACATGATTCTTCTTTGATTCAATTTGTTTCATCTCTTCTGCGATGAATTTAAAACCTGTAAGAACATTTTTGATTTTGATTCCGTTTTTTTTCGCAATTGCTTCCTGTAAATCAGTGGTTACAATGGTTTTTACCAAATGATAAGTTTTGGTTTTAGATTTTTTTCTTTCCGATAGGTAAGCTGCCATGATAGAACCAATTTGGTTTCCATTTAGGTATTCATACTCACCATCTAAACGGCGAACTCCTACACCAAGTCTATCAGCATCGGGGTCTGTTGCAATGAAGGTAGCAGCTTTTTTCTTTTTGGCATAAAACTCACATAAGGCGAGGGCTTCTTTTTCTTCTGGGTTAGGGTATTTGACAGTTGGAAATTCACCATCTGGTTTTTTTTGTTCAGGAACAAGAAATACAGACTTATAACCAAAGAAATTTAACATTTCTTTCATATAATCACCGCCAGTTCCATGTAACGGTGAGTAAACGATTCCTAACTCAGCCCTAGATTTTGGTTTTACGGAAGATAGAATCCCTGCTTGTTTTAATTCCTTTAAATAAGTTTTGAAAACGATTGGTCCAACAGGTTTTACGAATTTTTTGTAATCTTTGTCGGTTTTATTTACGAGAGGGATGGTAGACCAATCGTTAATTTCACTAATTCTTTTGATGATGAGAGAATCATCTGGGGGAACAAGTTGCCCCCCATCCTCAAGATAAGCTTTGAATCCATTGTATTCCGGTGGATTGTGTGATGCAGTGATCACAATCCCACCACTCGCTTTGTAATAACGGATGGCATAAGAGAGAAGAGGAGTCGGTGTTACCTTAGGAAAAATATATACTTTAACTCCAAGTTTGGCGGCAATGCCAGCGGAGAGTTCTGCAAATTCTTTAGAGAGTCTTCTTGAATCATAAGCAATGACAATAGACGCATTTTTTCTGGTATCTCTTAAATAACTGATGAAACCAAGCGCGGCACGACCTACAGTGTAGAGGTTCATTTTGCCGATCCCGTTTCCTATCTTACCCCGAATCCCGCCAGTTCCAAAGCTGAGAGGAGAGGCATAGGCATCAACGAGTTCCGAACTGATCCCAGCTTTCCAATCTTCGTAAGCCTTTTTGGCTTCATTCTGGATTTCCGATGAAAAAGGTGATTTCGTCCAAGATAGGATATTGTCTTCTGGTTTCAACATAGCTTACATACTAATCTTTTGAAGCTAAGTTGTCTGGAAATCAATTTTGGAACCTAGAGAATTTTTCATAGAAGACCGGTTGGAACGGTTTCGCCTAAAGGCATTTTGCAATTTAGGGGAGAGTGGGCTTGGCCATTTCCGTTTGGAAGAAGTTTTAGAGATGGCAAAAATTTCATTTTCTGACCTTGCCGACATTCCTATGAATGATGCACCGAACCAAGGTTCCCTGGAACTTCGCCGTACCATCGCCGCTCTTTATCCTGGAGTTTCACCTGAACAGGTCCTTGTGACAACGGGAACAGGTGAGGCATTGTACTTGGCATTTCATATGGCGCTTAAGCCCCAAACAAAAGTGGCACTCATTTGGCCTGCCTTCCAAGCTCTTTATGAAATTCCCAAAATGCTCGGAGCGGAGATCATCAAAGTTCCCCATGAAAAAGCATTTCTCGCATCCACGTGGAGTGAGATTGATGCCGATCTTTATATTTTAAACCACCCTCACAATCCCACGGGCAAAACTTTTTCGGATTGGGAATGGAATTCCCTCATCACCGAGTTTCGGGAAAAAAAGAGGCAAGTTCTATTTGATGAACATTACCGGTTTTTACCAGGTGAAGGTTTTATAGGAAGAACCGGTGTGGATACCAACCATTCTTTTTATGGAACAGGATCTTTTACGAAATGTTTTGGCGTAACAGGTCTTAGGGTGGGTTGGCTTGTGGCAGAGGAATCTTTTCTGAAAAGGGCAAGGTCTTTTAAAGACTACTTAACTCATACTGTTTCTCCCATCTCCGAACGCATTGCTCTCGGGCTTTTAAATGCAAAAGAATCCTTCCTTCCGAAAATCCAATCACGAGTCAGAAAAAACATCCAAAGTTTCGATTCTGTATGGAAGGAACTTCCCTACACTGAGTCCTTCACAACACCTGCCGGTGGGCTTGTGGGATGGCTAAAATTAAAACCAGGAATTTCTTCGGAAGACTATGCGGACAAACTGTTCGAAAAAACTGGTGTTTTTGTTTTGCCTGGAATCAATTTTGAAGAAGAAGGTTTTTTAAGAATTGGATTTGGTGAAAGAGAGGAAAGAATGAATGAGGGTCTCCTTCGATGGAAAGAATGTACGGATCTCATTTAAAATCAAGTCTCCAATTATTTCCCGGCATAGGGGAACGAAAAGAAAAACAACTGTTTGGTGTTGGTGTCTATGATTGGGAATCTCTCATCCAATACCAAAAACAAAAAAACGATCCCCTCCTTCCTGCCGTTTCTATTTTAGAAGAACGCCTAGACGAATTAGATCACGAACTTTCGGAAGCAAATTTTCCATTTTTTACAACGGAACTTCCTAGTCTCGAATATTGGAGATTGTGGCAAAACTTCCCCGAAAAATTTTGTTTTTTAGACATTGAAACCACGGGAATTTCCGACTCTTCCGTGACCACTGTGGTGAGTCTCTATCAAAACAAACGAATGTTAACGTTTGAGAGAGGAAAAGATCTCGAGTTTCTTTTTGATTCTATTTCTCCCGAAGACATTCTTGTAACGTATAACGGAAAACGGTTTGATGTTCCTTTTTTAGAAAGGGAATTTCATTACCGGGTGAAAAATCCCCAACTAGATTTGATGAATCTTTTACATTCTATTGGAATCAAAGGCGGTTTGAAGAAATCAGAAGTATTACTTGGTCTTGTTCGTCCCGAAGAGATAGCAGGAATGGATGGAAGGCAAGCCCCTCTATTATGGTTCGAATACCAAAGAACGAATAACAAAGAAGCCTTGGAAAAACTAATCGCTTATAATAAAGAAGATACTAAAAACTTGGAAATTGTATTAGAAAAAACAATCGATAGGCTTACAGAAAACCGTTTGTTTTAATGTGGTCCGTACATATACTCTCTGAGTATACTCATCTCGGCTTGGGTTCTAGTTAGTTTTGTTTTGACAGCATCTCCAATCGAGATAAGGCCAATGATTTTGTCCCCATCAAGAACGGGCATATGACGGAAACGTTTTGTGATCATATTGTTTAGAATGTCATCCACATCTTCATCGGGCCCGGCGACTGTGAGTTGAGTGGTCATCACATCTTTCAGTTTGATTTTGTCAAGATTCACATGGTCTTTGGCAACCACACGCATCAAATCTCTTTCCGTAAAGATTCCCACAAGTTTTCCTTGGAAGGTAACAATGAGAGATCCGACTTTGGCACCAACCATCATTTGGGTGGCTTCCAATACATTTCTATCTTCTTCGATGGAAAGAACGGAGGACGCTTTGTCTTTTAAAATATCTTTTACGGACATGACTCCTATCGGTTTATAGGAATTGAGAGAGATAGCAAGAAATTTTTAGGAGGAGTGCGAGGAAAGACACGGGTTTTTGGAGCGTATCGGGATCGAACCGATGACCTTCTGAATGCAAATCAGATGCTCTCCCAGCTGAGCTAACGCCCCGTATCTTTATGGGCCTGACAAGATTTGAACTTGTGACCCCTCGCTTATCAAGCGAGTGCTCTAACCAACTGAGCTACAGGCCCGGGATACGAACAGTATTTTTCGACAGGGGTGCCTGGGCAATCTTTTTTTAAGATTATTTTAAGAAAGTCATCAGGAAAAATTAGAGTGAAATTTCTAAGATTAGATCATCTAACAAGAGTAATGCCGTAGATTTCCATTGGAACACACCTGCCTCGATGGAACAGTAACCCTTTTTTTCCCAACCCTCAATGGTTCTTATATATTTTATTTTGGTTTCTGAATCCAAATAGGTTTCTATAAAATCCAAATACCGAAAAGGGGAAAACAATCGAAATAATGTAAGGCTTAGTTCCGTAGATGGATCAATCCTTTCATACTTAGTTGATGTTTCTTTTTTCTGATAGAGACTAGCATTTCTCGGATTGCCATATCTGTGGCCAGCGATCATTCCATGAGCACCGGGTCCAATACCTAAGTAGGGTTCATAAGTCCAATACTTGAGGTTGTGTCTAGATTCAAATCCTGGTTTTGCATAATTCGAAACTTCATACCAATTGTACCCAAACTTTTTTAGTAACTCTGGCAATTGGATGAGGATCTCTGATTGAATGTTCTCTTCTGGTTCTCTTTTTTTGTGATCTGTGACATCACGAGAATACTGAGTTCCCTTTTCTAAAGTTAAGGAATACAAACTCAAATGAGGTAGGTCTGCCTCTAAAAAAAGATTTAAATCTCTATAAAAAGAGTCTTTTGTGACTCCAGGAATTCCATACATCAAATCGATTCCCACTCGTTTTATGGGGGAGCTGGTTAGAACATCGACAAGAGAGTTGTAACGGTCTGCGTCATAGTGACGACCCAGAAATTCCAATCCCTTTGGCTCTAAGGTTTGAACACCCACATTTACACGGTTGATTCCTATCGAATGATACTCTTCCAATAGTTTTGCGTTTAAATCTTCAGGATTCACTTCAATGGAAATTTCTGTGTCACTTGCGAAGGAGAATTCCGAACGTAAAAAATCGAGGAGTTCCTTCCAACTCTTAGAAGAAGCCTTGGAAGGAGTGCCTCCACCGAAAAATACCGTATCAATGGTGCGATTTTTGATTTCTGGGAAATGAATAACCCTTTCAGAAATTTCCTTTTGGTAGGATTTGAATAGAGACTTCTCATCGTTAGCTGGTGCCGCTCCAATCCCTTCTGAATAAAAATCACAATAATCACATTTTTTAAAACAATAGGGAAAGTGGACATAGACTCCCAAATAAGAATTTCGGACTTGCCAGATGGATTGTTTGTCTAATAATTCCATGAGTATGAGAGGGTTTGTATCGATTCTGTTTTTTTTAGGAATCTCTGCTACTCCGATCCTTTCACAGACACTTGTAGAACCAAACCAAAACTTTGTTTGGGAAAGTTTTTCTTTTGTCTTTCCTGAAACCGTAGTGGTAAAGTGGGAAAGCACATCGAGTAAAAAACTTACCGTTTATCCTGCCAAACGTGATGGGTTTTTTATGGTCGTAAGAACTCTTCCTTGGAATGAACCCTTAGACGACAAAACTCTTTGGAAGGATTCTGTATTTACGAAGGCGATCGAACCCAAACAGTTCCAAAAGTCACTGGGAAATCAAAACTTCCAAATTTTTCAGGCAGATCAAGTTCGAAACCAAAATGCTCTTCGGAACCAAGTATGGATTGGTTTGGAATCAAAACCGGCTTTATGGATCTGGATCCAATGGAAGAGTGATCGTAAAGACCTCACCGAATTCTTTGAATCCAACCTGTTTCTTCCGCTTTAACGTCTAATCTTTTGTTTTATGCTTGTCTCTACTTATTTCCCCGAAAGATTGGAAGTCAGTGGGGCCTATAGCTCAGTTGGTTAGAGCAGCAGACTCATAATCTGCGGGTCGAAGGTTCGAGCCCTTCTGGGCCCACAAAACAGGAAAGGAATCGATATTATATGGAGTTTTATGAAGTAAAAATCTCTGATATCAGCCTGACCAATGTAGGCTTTGCTGTTTTCCTCCGTCCGAAGGATTCAGAAGACAAACGTGTGGTTCCTATCTTTATTGGACCCTTAGAAACCCATTCCATAACCACAGTCATTGACGGAACCAAACCTCCGAGACCAATGACACATGATCTTATGTTGTACATGTTGACTTCGCTTGGGGCTACGGTTTTAAAAATTACAATTGAAGAGATCATAGACAGTACTTTTTACGCGAAAATCCAACTCCAAAAAGAGGATGAGATTATCACTTTGGATGCAAGGCCATCCGACTCAATTGCTCTGGCCTTAAGAGCCAATGCTCCTATTTTTATCGCCAAGTCTGTGTTAGATGAAACAGGGATCATTATGAAGGACGAGGAGATGCAAGGGGAGAATATATCTTCGGAGAAAAAAATCCAAGCCCTACCTAAGTCGAATTTACAGATTTTAGAAGAAACTTTGGAAAACGCATTGAAAACCGAAGACTATGAAACTGCTGCCAAAATTAGAGACCAAATCAAAAAACTCATCGAAAACAGTTAAGACGAATCCTCCTCTTAACTATGTCTCATAGAAAATCGGTACATTCGAATTTTTTAATTGTAATCCCACCTTTTCTTACATACACTTGGAATCCAAAAATAGGGATGTTTACCCTTTACAGGAAAGTTGTATGGAAAAATTGGTTATGGATGTTGTCAATGCTGGAATCGCTCTGTTTCGTTCTGGCGAAGAAAAGTTAAAAACTGCTGTTGTTGATTTAGAAAAAGTTTACAATGATCTAAAGTCAAAAGGGGAATTGGATAAATCGGTCGAGTCTCAAAAGATTCGTGACCTTCTCAGTAAAACAATTGCAGACGCTCAAGGTGCTATTGGTAAAACTAACGCAAGTTATGATGAGGTGTTGGCAAAACTTCAAGCTAATTACCAATCCATTTACCAACAAATTGATACGGCAATCCCTCCTCAAGTGAAGGAAAAGTTAAAACAAACGTTAGATGAACTGAAAGTTTTGATTGATAAAGCAAAATCGAAATAAGACTAGAGTTTCTTAGTGAAATTTAAGAAAAAGCCACAGAGATTTCTGTGGCTTTTTTTATTTGTTTTGGGAGAGTAGCCTAGATGAGTACGTCCCCCAAACGAATCAAATTCATACTTTTTCTGATAGTGTTTACGGACATGATGGGTTTTTCCCTATTGTTTCCTTTATTTCCTAAAACTTTAGAATTCTTCTTATTCAAAGGAGATGATGTTCTGTTCAGAATGTTCTATTCTGCCGCGAACCTTCTGTCCTTTGGAGGAGATACAAAGTATACCTTTGTATTGTTTGGTGGAATCCTTGGTAGTATTTATAGTTTTTTACAATTTATAGCAGCTCCGATTTGGGGGAGATTGTCTGATCATTCAGGACGACGTGCCATTTTAATTTTCACAACTCTTGGAAATACTATTGGGTACATCCTTTGGTTGTTTTCTTCTCAGTTTTGGATGTTTGTGCTCAGTCGTGTCATTACAGGAATGATGGGCGGAAATTTATCTGTGGCATCGGCGGCCATGGCTGACCAAACGGATGAAAAATCAAGAGCAGCAGGGATGGGGTTTCTTGGTGCCGGTATTGGTCTCGGATTTGTGATGGGCCCACTCCTTGGGGGAATCAGTTCCCAGTGGACTTTTTTAGATTTTTTACACCAAGAAGGAAGTGTCGTTGTTTTCCCTGCTTCCGCATTTTTTGCGATTTTAGTTTCGCTTCTTACAGTCATCCTTGTTTATATATTTTTACCACAGAACAAACCAGAAGTAATTCCAGAAAAGGAAATCCATCCCTTTCTTTCTTTAGGAAAAATTGAATCTCGTAATTTGGTTCGAATTTCACTTTTGAATTTACTCTTTGTTCTTAGTTTTTCTGGATTTGAATTTGTTGTTAATTTTTTTCTTTCTGATAGTTTTCATTTTTCTCCCAAAGAGATTGGGTTTACCTTTTTATACATAGGGATCATCATTATACTGGTGCAAGGTGGAGTGGTTCGTAGACTTTCTGGAAAAATTTCGGAAAAAAGAATTTCTCTTTATGGTGCCTTACTTGTTGTGATTGGGATGGGCCTACTTGTTAGTTTGGGAACAAGTTTTGCAGGACTATTTGTATCTTTATTCTTTTTGGCTTTTGGAAGTGCCCTTGTGAATCCTGGATTATCTTCATTTGCTTCATTAGAGAGTGGGAGAGGGGATTTGGGTAGGTCTCTTGGTCTCTTCCGAAGTTTTGGTTCCCTCGGAAGAGCCGTATCACCAGTCGTATTTTCTTTGTTATACTTTCAAAAAGGTCCTAGTTTGGCTTTTTTTGTGTCCTTCGTCCTTCTCATTGGATTTGGAATTTTACTCTTTACACAAAAAGAAAAAACAACTTAAAGAAAAGATTCCAACTTCGCACGAAGCATCGGAAACATTACTTTTTCATCCAACTTCTCTCCTGTGAGGGAAGTGCGGAGTAAAAAACTATCTCGAATTTTTCCGTCAAAACTATTCGCTGTAAAACTAATGATATCAATTCCTAAGTGGAAAAGAGATTCCGTGATTTGAAATAAAATTCCCGGAGTGTCTTTCATTCGTAAATCCATTACAGTAAAGTCAGAAGAAATGGGATTGTAAAGTTTTAGGGTGGCTTCGGAATCTCCAATTTTACGTACTAAAACTTCTTCCTTTGCATTCTCACGTAAGTACATAGCTACTGTTTTTCCTTCGTAAAACAAAGCGTAGAGATCAGTTCGGATTTGAGAAAGAAGTTCTTCTGTCATTTCTCCTCCTTCCCAACTACGAATCACAAATAGATCTTGGACATGTCCGTCACTCGCCGTTTCTGCCACCGCTTCTAAAATGTCCCAACCATGATTGTAGAGCACAGAGGTGACTCGGTAGAGAATTCCCAAATCATCTTGGGAAAGGGAAATTTTGAGTAGGGTTGTATCTTTTCTTGGGACACAAGAAACATGTAGGATGGGTTTTTTGATTTCTTGCATAATTTGCGCCATAGAGCTCTCCCTTAAAATCGGCATTCTGCTTAGAACTTAAACAAACGATTCTAGGAAATCCCCGAATCGGTTCTAATATAGCCGTTCTCTAACGAATTTGCAAAAAAGGTGCCAAGTGTTCGTTAGAAGGAAAATTTTGCTCCGAGCATCACTGATTGGACATTCTGGGCCACTACTGCTTCTACAGTGAGTTTGGTGATGAGAGCATTGATTTCGATCCCTGCGATAAGAAAATTAGTCGTGTTAGGTGCCTGTGCCTTCCCACTTAGATCCATAGTGAGAGTTCCGGTTTTGGTCTGTCCAAGTGCGGATGCCGGAATGAGGGCCGCAATTTCTGGAGAAAGGGAAGCGGAAATAGCCGAAGAATCCAAGGCTAAAGTTAAGGGGCCGGACCGAGATAAATTGAGAGTGGAACTACCGAAGTTCATGGAAGTTCCGGCTCCGGCAAAGATCGTAAAGAAATAGAACATTCGAAATCCCGTACGAATGTCCAAAGGAATACTTGTGACCGTACTGGAATAGTTAAACGTAGTAGAACCACCCCAAGTTCCGATGGCCGGACCTAGAGCCAATGTCTGTGATTTGTTATCATTATAGGTAACGTCAATGACTTGCCTTTGGTAATGGAGTCCGAGGCCCATAGAGATTCCTGAAAATTCAAATAGTCCGATTCCATCAGAATAATTTTCGATAATATGAAATCGTAAAGTAAAACCACCGTTAGTAATGTCTCCACCAAGTTCCACGTTTTTGTTTTGTGCTTCGATGGCTTTTTGTACATCACCTTGGGCAAAGTTGAATTTGAATCCATGAAGGTATAAATTGAATCTGTGGAGAAAGGTTTTGAGTTCAGGTTCCGTATCGGAGGGTCCACCTCCCATAAGCCAACCTAAGTTTACCGCAACAACAAAGTTAGGTGCCAGGGAGGCTCCTACGTTCGGGAGTTTTTGAAAACTCAAACTTTGGTAAGCGACATTGATATCTTCTTTTTGTTGGCCAGCAACAGTCAGTCCTGCACCGACTTGAAACCGGTTCACAATTCCTGGCCCCATAAGGGAAGAGTTGATATTGGAAATCACCGCAGCTTCAGACATGGTGGCGAGCACTTTGTCTGTATATTGCAGTTGTAGTGCCGTATCAACGCTATTGATCTGTGATTGGATGGTAGTGGGGAGGATGGTACAAGCATCTCCCGTACAAGTCACTTTTGCCTGTAAGGAAACATTCACAAGGAGGCTTGAACTGATTGTAAGTAAAAGAACACCAATACGGAATTTCATGTCGCCCCTATTATACCAAATATCGGAGATTGGTCTATGTTTTCTTAACAAATGGAGGTGGTTCTATTTCCTAGTTTACAAGTTAGAATTTCTGTGGAATATGAGGCCATGGCACCCATCCAAGAAAAAAGGAAATATGTACGCGTACAACCACTGGAAAATGATCCAGTCGAGATTCATCTGATGGGAACTGCCCTTTTGGATGTCTTAAAAGCGAGCGACATAAGTGTTGGCGGGGTCGGAGTCATTGCTCCGAACCACTTTGATGAATGGGATATGAACGAAACGGTGGAAATCCTTGTGGCCCTTCCAGGGGATTTGGAAGACTTTCTTGCACGAGGAGTGATCAAACAGATTGGCAAAAAATCTAAGGAAACAGGAGTTTATGGGGTACAATTTACAGAAATTGGTCCCAAAGGCAAACAAGACCTACAAGTTTATGTCAACCGAATGGTCAGACAAGGCCGTGAATTAAAATAGGATATTTTGATAATGGTTGTCAAAAAAATACAACCATTTGAAATGATAGGTAACCGTTAGGGGTGCTTGTTTCCTAGGACTGGATGTGTTAGGAATCGGCTGAGAAATACCCTTTTGAACCTGATCCTGGTAATGCTTGCGAAGGGAAACGAGAAAAGTGCTAAGTCTTGTGTAAGGATATAGAATCCTTAATTTCTAGAATTACCCTTTTTTGTTTTCCCGCTAATTTCTGATGGATCAGTTCCGGCCAAGGAAAACTGAACATGGAAACAAATCCCAACCATCCTATCGCGATCCCAGAAAATACCATCACACTTTCTGACAATACCAAGTTTCAATCTTACCGAACAGAAGGAATGTTTTGTATTCATGAAAACGAATACGATTATAAAAAAGGGATTCCTAAACTCAGAGAGTCTTGGATCCAAACTCGGGAGGTAAGAGGGGACAGAAATTTTTCCCAACTCTATTATGCCAAAAGAGATATCATCACAGAAGAGATGATATATGTGGCTAAAAGGGAAGGAATGAGTCCTGAGTTTGTTTTGAATGAAGTGAAAATTGGTCGGGCCATTATACCATCAAACAAACGTCATACAGAATTAGAACCAATGATCATTGGTAAGAAGTTTTTGGTAAAAATCAACGCCAATATAGGTAACTCGGCTATTTTATCATCCATTGATGATGAAGTGGAAAAACTTCGTTGGTCTTTACATTGGGGGGCTGACACGGTGATGGATCTCTCTACAGGAAAAAATATCCACGAAACCAGAGAATGGATCATTCGGAATTCTCCCGTTCCGATTGGAACTGTTCCTCTTTACCAAACATTGGAGAAGGTAAAAGGAAAAGTCGAAGACCTAAATATCGATGTATTTTTAGAAACTTTAGAAGAACAAGCGGAACAAGGTGTGGATTATTTTACCATCCATGCTGGTGTTCTTCGGGATTATATCCACCTAACAAACAAACGAATCACAGGGATTGTGTCTCGGGGAGGTTCGATCCTTGCCAAGTGGTGTAACCACCATAAAAAAGAAAACTTTCTTTATGAACATTTTGATGCCATTACTAAGGTCATGCAAAAATACGGTGTTTCGTATTCTTTGGGAGATGGGCTCCGGCCTGGTTGTATCAATGATGCCAATGACGAAGCTCAATTTGCGGAACTAAAAACTTTGGGAGAATTGACAAAACGCGCCTGGGCCGATGATGTCCAAGTGATGGTGGAGGGTCCAGGACATGTTCCGATGCATCTCATCCAGGAAAATGTTCGTCTCCAAGAAGAGATTTGTATGGAAGCTCCTTTTTATACCCTCGGGCCACTTGTCACAGACATTGCCCCAGGTTATGACCATATCACTTCTGCCATTGGTGCTGCCATGATTGCTTGGTATGGAACCGCTATGCTTTGTTATGTGACACCAAAAGAACATTTAGGCCTTCCGAATAAACAAGATGTAAAGGATGGTGTGATTGCTTATAAAATTGCGGCTCATGCTGCCGATCTTGCCAAAGGACATCCTGGTGCCAAAGAAAGAGACGATTTGTTAAGTAAGGCTCGGTTTGAATTTCGTTGGGAAGACCAGTTTGCCCTCTCTCTTGATCCTGAACTCGCTCGCTCGTACCATGATGAATCCCTTCCACAAGATGGAATGAAAAAGGCCCATTTTTGTTCGATGTGTGGACCTCATTTTTGTTCCATGCGTCTCACAACGGATTTACGAAAGGAAACGATAGGAGCGGGTGCAGTGGACGGCTCTGAAGTTTAGTTGGTTTGTTCCCACTCATTGGTTGCATCTGATTCGTGATTTGATCTATGAGTGATTCGATTCGCAGTAACGAAAAAACCCGGCCAAATGCGCCGGGTTTTCGATAAAACTTTTGTAATCTATGTTTTGAAGGTAAAAAATCTTGAATCAGTTTGAGACTAAAGTCCCAAACTACGACCAATGATTTCTTTCATGATCTCTGTGGTTCCCGCATAGATGGTTTGGATCCTTGCATCGAGGTAAGCTCTGGCAATTGGATATTCCATCATATAACCGTATCCACCAAAGAATTGTAAACACTCATCAGTATGGCGTTTTTGCATTTCTGTTGTGTACCATTTACACATAGAAGCTTCGGCTGTTGTGTTTTCACCTTTCATATGTTCCATCACAACTTTGTCGCAGAACACTTGTGCCATTTCTAGTTCTGTTGCCATTTCCGCCATTTTGAATTTTGTATTTTGGAAAGATCCGATCTTTTGACCAAAGGCTTTTCTTTCTTTGATGTATTGGAGGGTTAAGGATTGGACAAGTCTTGTTGCCTCCACTGCAGCCACTGAAAGCACCAATCGTTCTTGTGCTAACTTTTGCATGAGGTAACGAAAACCTTGTCCTTGTTTACCGATAAGATTTGTTTTCGGAACAATTACATCGTTGAAATACAATTCAGAAGTGTCTTGGGCTTTGAGTCCGATTTTATCTAAATTACGTCCTCTTTCAAAACCTTTCATTCCTTCTTCAATCATCACAAGGGAAATAGTTCCGTTGTCGTGTTTGACGGCAGTGATGATAAGGTCAGCTAGTTGTCCGTTTGAGATAAATGTCTTTTGTCCATTCACCACAAAATGATCACCCATATCAACAGCACTTGTACGTAAGGATTTAAGGTCAGATCCGGCTCCGGGTTCAGTCATTGCTACGGCAAGGATGGATTCCCCCGAAGCACATTTCGGAAGCCAACGTTTCTTTTGTTCATCACTGGCATAAGTAGAGATGTAGGGAGCAATCACGTCATTATGAAGGGAGATAAAAAAACCACTATTTCCCACGCGAGAAGATTCTTCGATGATGATGATGTTATAAAGGAAGTCGGCACCAGAACCGCCGTATTCTGTGGGAACATCGGGGCAGAGTAGGCCATTTTCGCCCGCTTTTCTCCAAACTTCTTTGGGTACGATATGGTTTTTTTCCCATTCTTCGTGGTGTGGTTTTACTTCTGTTTCAAAAAATTTCCGAGCCATCTCGCGGAATTGATGGTGTTCTTCAGTAAAGGGGAGGATACGCTCCATATGATTTGTGACTCCTTGATATGGAAATGTTACAAAAATGGCGAATTGAGGTCAATTATAAACAGTGTTCAGCTTCATGTAGACACCGGGATTTTTCTTGATGTACTGAATCGCATCTTCTTCGGAAAGAACATACAATTCCGTGCCCGGCCAGGCAATGAAACTGAAATTAGAAGGGAGGTTTTTGGTGAGGGAGTAGATTTCCCCAACAAAGTCACCAGCACCCAGTTCTCGAATGGTTTTGTGATTTTGCATCACCACAACGGTTCCGGACCTAACAATAAAGGCATTGTGAAAGGTTTGGCCTTCTTCAATCAGAGCTGCTTCTTTTTTTACAGTTTCTAGTTTTAAGATGAGTTCAAGTTGGGTGACTTGGTAACTGGTGAGTCCCCGGAAGGTTTGGGATTCTGTGAGTGTTTTCCAGGTATTGGTTTCTCGGATGCTATTGAGTTTGGTTAGGTTTTCGTGGAGTTTGGATCCGCGTATGAACTGAAAGAACCTAGTTTTTTCAATGGTGAGGGCGACAACATCTGTCTCAGCAAATACATCCGCTTGACGAACCGTATCCAAAATCAGGGAGGCTTCGCCAAAGTATTCGTAAGTTCCATACCTTTTGACGGCAGTAGGATCACCAGATAGTCCTTCAAAACGAACATTCCCGGAAGCAATGATAAAAAATCTGTCTCCGTGAGTTCCCTTTTTGATGATTTGTTCGCCACGACGGAATTTTTCTTCTTTTACGATTTGTAAAAATTCTTTGGCCTTCTCAATTGGGAATCCAGAGAAAATATCAATTTGAGAAAGGATTTCTAAAAGTTGGAAAGCCTCTTGGTGTTTGGGCGGAGTGATTTCTGGATATAACGTATTTTCAATTCCAAATTTAGCAAGCGTAAGGTGGTTTCCTTCAGGCATATCTTTGGCAGCAATATGGTATACTGTGATTCGTTTTTGCACTTCTTCCGGTAGTGAGGCAAGGTAACTAATCTTTGTATGCAGAGGAGGGACACCGGCTTCGTGATAAATGATTTTACGATCCCAAGGGAAATCTTTCAAAAACTGGTATCTGGTTTCAGTAAATACACCTTTTTTGTACATTTCCTCAAAGGCATCGGGGTCATTTAAGTGGTCAGAGGTATAATAGAAAGACTGGTCTTGGAAAAAAAATTCGAATCCCACGGAAGGAATGGAATGGAGGGCATAATGAAAATAAAATTCACCACCGTTGATGATTGTCGGCCTTCCGATAACAACGGGAATAAAATCAAATAGGTCTGTGATTTCACGGCGTGGAATCTTTGTTAGACTACAGTATTTTTTAAGGAATGATTCCATCACAGTTGCTGTGGCATAGATGGTGATTTTGGATTCTTCTAAAATCTTTTGGAAGGTTCCTGCATCATGATCAGCATGACAGTGAGTGAGAATGATGGAGTTGATGAACTTGGGATTTACATTGGATTCCCGTAACCACTCAGTGGAGTTCACCGGTGGATCCACCATAATTCCTTGGCCGTTCAACCAAATGATAAAACCAGAAGTGTTGTCTGTCGGATCAAAACCATGAGAAGGTCCAAGGCAAGTGATTCCGATGAGAGGAGGTTGGAAAGGTTCTTCTAACCTTTTTCCAATATCATACTTCACATGGAAGTCGACCTCTCCAGGAGTTTTGATTTTTTTATCTCCATCCACAATGAGAAATTCATTGGAGGGGAGTTGTTCAATTGTGATTTTTCCGAATTGGGCTTTGTGGTTTTCGTCGAATAAAACAAATTCAACCACTTCCTCCATAGTTTTGTAACTACGGAAATGTGCCATCTCGGCCTTGATATCAGGGAAACCAAAACTTTCCGTTCCATCAATAAACTCAGAAGCTAGGTTCAGTTCTTGTGGCCCCATAAGAGATTCCCCGAGAACAATAGTTAGCTGTTCTTTTTGTTCGGGAGAACAAACAATAAATGTTTTTTTGCCACCACGAAAGAAGAAATTGAAGTAAATGGGGAATTCTAACTCCGCAATGGAGATCCCTTTTTCGACATGGAAGAATTTATTGGGAAGAACAAACACCAGAGGGGTTTTCTTTTCCAACCCCATGGTGTCTTTAATTGTTTCCGGAGGGGATCCAATTTGGATATACCCTTCGGATGTATCGACTAAATATCCCCCTCTAGGGAGAGCGGTAAAACCATTCGGTTCAGAACTGACCATTAGGGGATAATTTATTTCCTACTTGTGATTTTCTATAAATTTTTTAATTTGCGGTTTTGGTAAAGCACCAATTGCTTTATCCACTAAAACTCCGTCTTTATAGAGAAGAAGAGTCGGGATCGATTGGATTCCCAATTCCTGCGCTGTCTTCTGATTGAAATCAACATTTAGTTTTGTAATTTTGATATCAGCCATTTCTTGCGATAATTCATCAAGAACAGGAGCCACCATTCGACAAGGTCCGCACCATTCCGCCCAACAATCCACGAGTACAACGCCTTTAGCAGTTTCTGCTTTGAAATTGGCGTCAGTGACTTCCGTAAGTGCCATATTTCGAAATCTCCTTTTGAAAAGTATTGCCCTTTCTATAAACTAGACTGGGGATTCTAGGGAAAAACGTCGATTATTGTTTCTTTTTTTTCTTTTTATCGTCGGATTCGAGATCCGTAATCTTTTGTTGAAAGGATTCAATGAGTGTTTTGGTTTTTTCCAAATCTTCATTTTCGCCTGTAATTTGGAAAATTTTACGGTTCATTTCCAACATTTCCACAGAATGTTTCAAATCTGTGGAATCTTGTGTAGACATTTCAAATTTTGTCCTATAATCCTGGGCGGCTTGGTTAGCAAGTTCTATGACAAGGTTGAAGTGTTCTTTGCGAATGTAGTAATACGGATTTTCGAGGTCTTGTTCTCTTTCGTAAGCAATGAAATCAAAAAGGTTTTTGGTACATGCCGCAACTCGGAAATTGATGTCAGGCCAAGACCATTTCCACTTTGAGTTGGTACCAAATGCAGCAGTGGTTTTCTTCATGGCTTGCATTAATCCCTTCACGAGATTCAGTCTTTGTGTAGGTGTGAACCTTTCTATTTTTGCTAATTGTTCTTTGTTTTCGGAAAGAGAACCATCTACGTTGTTTCCCACCGTTTTTTCGATATAAGAGATTGCGTTATAAATTTCTTTTCTAGCAGTTTCTAAATAGTTGTTGTTGTTGATTTCTAAAATAGCAGTGGAGAGTTCATTAATCACAATACAGGTGTTAATGGTTTTGATAGAGTTGATGGCAAGGGAGATATTGAAATAAGGTTCCATGTCCTTACTTTTTTTGGCTTGGACCTTGAAGATATTGGCTTCTTTTTTTAATTCCTCCAGGTAGTTTTTGAAATCTACTAGTTTGTCGTTGAAGTCTGCCTTTTTTTCCTTTGTGATTGCCATGGTCTGGTATCATTTTCGGCAGATTCGATTCCTTTTGTCCATAAAAAACATCGACCCGGGGGACAACTTGCCGAAACTGGAATAGAATGGACAATTCTCCCAGGAAACAAAGGGATCTACTCGATCTTCTCGATACCTACAAATACATGAACCAGGCAATTTTCTGGGATTTTTTGGATTTAGACGGTCGTTGGGATTTTGCGAACGGTTGGTTGCATTTGAACCATCCGGAAGACGAGTGGAGGGTGAGGGCTTCGGAACAATTCCCCCCCATCCGCCCGGAAGGCACTGACCACTAATCCTTTTGGATTTTTCTTTAGGTCAAGGCACCTAGATTCCAAGACCAAACCTGGTCTTGGATTTACCAATTAGTAAGTAATCTTTAAATCAGAAATATCAATAAACTTTCTAAAAAGAAGGCTATTGGTAGGTTTCTTTGTATCAAACACAAGAACTGCTACTTTGTTAAAAGTAAGAAAGTTTGGTCGGTATTGGGTGTAGTGGTGACTTGTAATGTTTGTGCGATACTTGTTATTGTAAATGGTATAAGTGTGTTTTGGAAGAGTTTCATGCACTTGGCGTTTTTTCTCATCTTCCGTTTGTGCCACATAGTTATACATTACTTGTTTTTCTTTTGTAGGACCTGTTTCACCAAATAATGTAAACGGAAGTGCCTTTGCATTATTTTTGCATAGATAATCCACTACTTCTGTAAATGTAGGTTCTGGCATTTCTGCTTCAAATCCTGAGTAGTGTCTTTTCTCTACTTCCGCTTTTTTCTTTGCATAAGTTTCTTCACCCCAAATTTCTTTGGCAGTCACTGGTGTTGGCATTACATTGGAAAAGTATAATGTTTTTTCGTCTTTTTCCGGATCTGACTTTCTCCATGCAGGATAAGGGATGAGTCTTCTTTCATCTGGATTACTTCTGTCTCCCTCAAATCCAGCAAGAACATAAATGGCATATTCATTGTTCTCTGGAACTCTAGATTCTAGTTCTACTTGGACATCTAGAAATTCGCCTTTTCCTGTATCAGCATGTCGTCTAACAAAGTTTACACCTTTTAGGCGGATCCTTGTATCATACATAGAAAGTGGATACAGATCACGGTTGTCTTTGGAGGCAGCTGTGTTTTGTGTCCCTTGCGTATTCCCTGTTTCTTGTGCGAATAGGGCACAAGTGAGTAGGGTGAATGAAATGGCGAATATTGTTTTGTTCATGTTCCGACTACCAATTTGGTTTATACAGTTAGTATCGAAGAAATGCCCCGGAAAAATTAGGGAAATTAGGCTTTTTTCGGGCGATTGTTCTCGTCCACAAAGACTACCTTAGGTTTGTAATCTGTGGGAAGCTCTTTTTCTACCACTTGGCCGTAGGTGATGATGATGACCTTGTCACCTTTCATCCCGAGCCTGGCCGCTGCTCCATTCAAACAAATGGTTCCCGAACCGCGTTCTCCTACAATCAGGTAAGTTTCGAACCGAGCCCCGTTATTTACGTTCACCACGGAAACTTGTTCATAGGGTCTCATTCCGGCCAAATCCATAAGGTCTTGGTCAACGGTGAGGCTACCTTCGTAGTGGAGTTCGGCCTCAGTAACGACGGCCCTGTGAATTTTGCCTTTGCAAACAGTGATGATCATTCTGACCTCTCAAATAAAACCCTAAACATTTTGCCCGATAGATTCAAAAGGCTTTTTTGTACGAGAACATGGATTTTCGTATTGATCCTTTCCACAGAAAAGGGGATGGCCTCGAAAAGTGGGGTGACTACGTAGTTTTCATATAGGTTGGGGTAATGGCGATTTTCATCCACCACCCGGCCCCGGAATGCTTCCACAACTTTCATCATCACCCTTTTTTCTTCCCGGGAAAGAATGAGTCCTTCCAAGGGTCTAAGAAATCGTAAAGTGAATCCTTGGATTCCATTTCCTTCGATTTTGGGAATGGCATCGATATGGCCTTTGTCTTTCAAAAATAAAAGGGCTTCGTTCAGTTTGACGGGGTAAGGGGAGTCTTCTAAGTGGATATAGTCTCCTCTTGTGATCATCTCCGCATGTTTTTGGAAGTGAACACCATCCGAATAGTAGAGGAGTTTCGCCAAATCAAGGCGGGCTCTACCATTGGGTGATTTTTCGAGGATCCAAAGGATCGCATGATAAAGTTTCTCCATCGAAAAGGACTTCCTTCTTACCTGTTTCCTTCGATTGTTCCGTACTTAAGATACGTGAAATTCCAGGAAAATTCCAGGAAAAATCGAAGGGAATCCATGCTCTTTTTAGAACACAGTCCATGTTTAACAGGGGGCATAGGTGCGAAAGCGGAAAATCTTTTGGTTTCCCCAGAGACACTCTCTTCTCTGGGAGTGGAACTTGTCACTTTGCAAAGAGGGGGGGACTTTACCGCCCATGAGCCGGGGCAAATTGTAGGTTACTTACATATTGATTTGAAAAAAAGGAATTTAAGTTTGGGTGATTTTTTACGGGCTTTAAACAAAAGTTTGGTGGAGTCCATTCGTGAAATTTGGGGATTAACACTCGAGGAAAATCCCAAAGCACCGGGTTTGTATACTGCCGAAGAACCCAAATTAAAACTTGTTTCGGAAGGAATCTATGCGAAGTCCTATTTTACTAGTTTTGGATTTGCTTTGAACGGTGTGAACAACCTATCTACCTTTTCTCTGATCAACCCTTGTGGTGCGAAGTCGGAAGATATGACATCACTGCTTCGGTTGGGGAAAGATACGGATTTTTTGAAGAAACGAAAGGAATTTGTAGAGGTTTTTGCCAGGACATTTATAGACTCACTCTCTTAATTTCCTCCGTATTTTCCTGGGTAAATTCGAAGATTCGACCGAAAAGTATAAGGGGGATCTATGAAATATTCACGTTTTTTTCTATCCTTTATCCTTTTCTTTTTCCTCTGTGAAACTTTGGCATTGAGTGCTGTGGTTTGGACCTTTTATGAGTCATTACAAAACGCTCTCACCCAAGAGCAGTTTGTTTCTGACCATAGAGCTCGCGATTTAACACTAGCACTTGCAAAAAGTTCGGAACAAAGACTACAGAACGAAGGTTATGTGGAACTTGAAAAAATGTTTCACCGTTATGTAGAACAATCCAAAAATGATCCGGAAGAGTTTCGTATCCAAAAGATCAGTTTGTATTCTTCGGATGCCACTCTCCTTGTTTCCACTGATACCATTTATACACCGGATGAATTAAAAAAAAGAACTCCAGACGAAACACTCAAACATTCCACTTTTTTTAAAAAAGGAATTCGGATGAAAAAATGGGAATGGTCGGAACCAGAAAACGGAGAAAATCCTATTTTGAATTCCAAACGAGATCCCAAAGTTCGTTCCGGATTTGAATGGGTTCTTACTTTTTTGCCATTAGCAAAGTCAAATACAGTGAGACTGACTTCTCCTCTTTACAAACCAGGAACACTCGATGTATCAGGCCTTGTGATTTTGGTTTATGAAAGAGGGAACTTAGGGTTACTTTTTGAAAACCAATGGAAACTAGTGGAATGGATGGTTTTTAATTATATATTATTTGCTTTTGTTGTGAGTTTGATTCTTACAGGTGCTTTTGTTGCTTATACTATGTTAGTTGCAAGAGATTCATTGATCACTCCTAAAGAATCTCGTAACCTTCCACTTTTTGAGAAAAAAACTGTAGAAACCTTGGAACCAAAGGTGAGCCAAGTAGAACCTGTTCTTGATTTAACGGAAGAGACAAACCATGGTGTTGCGGCAACTGCTAGAGCCGGGAGCGAAGTGGAAATTTTATCAGAAGGCCCTCTTGTTTCTTCTCTTTCTCCTGATTCCCACCAAACACCGATTCGCGATGCGATCTTTTTAGGATAGATTATGGAACCCAAAGACAAAGTATTTTCAATCCAGTTGAAAGGTGGTTTGGACGGAACCAGTGCCGAAGATTTTTATCGTTACTTTGAATCCCAACTAGGAAAAGGATACAGAAAGTTTTTATTCCAATTTGGTGCTTTGGATTTTATCACATCAAATGGAATCAGCATCCTTGTTAAAATTCATAAACAGATCACGAAGACCGGGGCCGTTTATGCCATCTATGGTGTGAAACAGGAAGTAGAAGATGTATTGAGTCTCGTTGGCCTTTTTGATCGCCTTCCTATCTTTCGGGGTCATACCCAAGCGGAATCCTTTCTTTTACAAATGGATCCGGTACAACCGGTAGTAGCAGAATCAAAACCTTCCGTTACGGAAACTACGTCCCAGGCGAGTCCAACAAACGATAACCGAATCCGTTTTTATTTTACAGGAAAATCTAAAGATAGGGAGTCTGGCTCCAGGACCAAAGAACCCGTCTCTCGATTGGAATCTTTTGCAGATACGGACGAAGCGGCTGTTGTTTCTAAAACGCCCACCTCTCCGATGGAATCTGTTTTGGAAGAAAAACTGAATAGCCTCCGGTTAGAAATCAAAGAGACCTTGAACCATGAATTGGAAAGAAGATTTTCTGTTTATAAAACATCTCCTGGATTAGAAGAAAAACCGGTGACAATCCCAAGTTACATCCAATCCAAAACCAAACAATTAGAGACGGTTGAGCGGATCATCCAATGTGAAGTCTGTGGGACAAGGCTCAGACTTCATAAATTTGGCAAACATGAATGTCCGGGTTGTTCCACTCAATTCCAAATGAGCCCAAGTGGATCTATCCGTTTTCTTGAAAAATTGAATCCACTCTAAAGTCTGGTCTTATGACAAAACAAGCCAAGGGAAGTGAGTCAAGCACCAGGCGTTCACTTGCCCTTTCTTTTTACACCTTTTTATCTCGTATTTTAGGTCTCATTCGTGACCATTTTATGGCTGTTAGTTTTGGAACTGGAATGGTTGCCTCTGCGTTTAGTGTGGCGTATCGACTTCCTAATATGTTCCGTAATCTTTTGGCAGAAGGGACTCTTAGCCAATCCTTTATGCCTATTTTTTCGGAATACGAAAAGATGGGTGTTCATGAAGCGCGAGTGATGTCCGGGACCGTACTTAGTTTTTTATTTCTTTGTTTATCGATCTTCGTGGCTCTTTTTTGGTTTTTTGCAGCAGGTTTTTTACCAGCTCTTGTGGGTGGATCTCCGGAATACGGAACACTTGTCGTAGAACTTTCATTAGTTTTATTTTTTCTCATCATGACGGCAAGTTTGTCTTCGATTTTTATGTCGATTTCCAACTCCCACCATAATTATTTTGTTCCTTCTCTTTCTCCCATCATCCTTAACTTCAGTTATTTGATTGTTTTTATTTTTGTATTTCCTTTTTACCATGAGATCAGAGACAAAGTATTTGTATTGGCTTATGGGATTGTTACGGGAGGAATTTTACAACTTCTCGTTCAAGGGTGGTATGTTTATAAAAATGGATATGGTCCGATCTTTCGATTGAATTTGAAACATCCTGCCATTCGTAAAATTTTTAAACTCATGTTACCTGCCGCACTTGGTGGAAGTTTCTACCAAATTGGACTACTCGTGGACATCTTTCTTGCCAACTACATTCAAAACCAAAACCCAGGCCTCGGGGCGGTTGTGAGTTTAGATTATTCCCAAAGACTTGTCCAACTGCCTACAGGAATCATCGGAGTGGCCCTAGCAACAACTATCCTTCCTTCACTTTTGAAAGACCTTCGTGAGGGTAGGGAAGAAAATGTTCCAAAAGAAATTGCTGATGTTTTGTCTTTTGCTTTCTTTTTGACTCTACCGGCAAGCATCGGTTTAGCGGTTCTAGGAGAAACCGTTTTGGATTCTATTTATTACGGAGGGCGTTGGGATCATTTAGCAACGATGACGGCTTTTTATCCTTTGGTTTTTTATTCTTTTGCCATTCCATTTTATAGCATTAATAAAGTTTTGGTATCTTCTTATTATGCTTTTTCGGATACAAAAACTCCACTTCGAATCCAATTAGTTTCCTTTTTTTTGAGTATCGTGGTTAGTATCGGCCTTATGTATTTTTTAAAACATTCTGCCATTGCTTTGGCATCGGCTCTTAGTGCTTCAGTAACTTCTTCACTTTTATTATTTTACTTAAAATCGCACCAAGTAAAAATTCCATTTTCCACAGTTTGGCTTCGTGTTTTTAAAATGATGCCAGCACTTCTAGGATTACTTCTCTGGTTAATAATTTCTGAATGGGTCGCAAAACCAGTATTAGTGAATTATTTGACGAGTGAATGGGGGCTTGGATTTGCCAATGTGAGTCGGATTTGCCTTGTGGTTTCGATCCTTCCTGCCGTGGTGATTTATTTTGTTACCGCAAGTTTGATCAGGATTCCAGAATCAGAAATTATCCTTGGAAGATTCCTTAAGAAAATTAGGAAGAAATCGATTCAATCATAATCGAATCGGGATTTGGATGGTTTTGATTTGAAAGATACCGACGTTCCGACGGAATATTCTGTGCTCTTTTGGTCTGATCTAGTTTTATTTTGTTTGATAGATTTAAATTAGGTCAGTATTTTTTTGTGAAAGAGAAGGATCATAAGTATAACATACAATTTGTAAATTATACTTACGATTTTGTTTGTAACCTTAACTTGAAAGTTTAGAAACAACTCCTTCGCAGCGAACACAAAGAGTTCCTTCTTTTTCTGCGACATGGCGCCAACATCTAGGACATTCGTGGTGACGAGGTTTACGGATTTGGATCGAGTCTTTTTCTCCTTTCCATTCAGAGAATACTTCTCTGATTTCGGAAGTATCAAAACTTACTTCGGAAACCACAAAGAATAAACTCAATTCTTCGTTAGTAAATCCGGTGGACTTTAATGAATCACCAGTAACAAATACTTCTGCTTCCAAAGATTTTCCTAGTTTTCCTAGTTTTCTTGCTTCCTCCAATGCTTTTTGTACCAGTTCTTTGGTTTGAAAAACTGGAGTTAGTTTGGATTCTAAATCGGAATCGAACCAAGAGGTTAAGTCGGAAAAGTCTGAATAGAAAACAGAGTCTTTTGCACCAAATTCATTCCATACTTCTTCTGTTGTGAAAGATAAGATGGGTGCTAATATTTTTGTTAGAGTTTCTAAAATCAAAGCAAGGACATATTCAGAAGATTTTCTTGTTTTTGATTCTTTTGCGTCACAGTACATTCTGTCCCGAATGATTTCAAAATAATCTTGAGAAAGATCGACTGTACAAAATACCAAAACCCGATGGTATACTTGGTGAAAGTGGTAGTTCTCGTAGAGTTTTTTTACATCCTCATTCAGTTTTGCAAGTTTATGTAAATAGTATCTGTCGATTTCTTCTAAATCATTTTTCTTTAGATTCCATTGAAGAGTTTCTGCACTTGTATTACCTAAAAGATAACGGAATGTGTTGCGAATCTTGCGATAGGCTTCGGCTACCGTTTTGATAGAGTCTTTTCCGATTTTGACGTCGTCACGGAAATCTTGAGTGGATACCCAAAGTCTTAGGATATCCGCACCATATTGGTTGATGATGTCCGTTGTAGGATTGATCACGTTGCCAAGAGATTTGGACATTGCGTGGCCTTTTTCATCTAAAACATAACCGTGAGTGAGAACGGATTTATATGGTGGTTTTTTTCTGATCGCCATTGACGGCCAAAGAGAAGATTGAAACCAACCTCTATGTTGGTCAGAACCTTCCAAATATAAGTCCGCTGGTTCGCGCTCTAGTGAATCACCAAACACAGCAAAACTGGAAACACCAGAATCAAACCAAACATCCAAAATATCTTTATCTTGTTTTAAATCATCTGATCCACATTTTGTACATTTTGTGCCTTCGGGAAGTAGGTCTTTGGCTTCTCTTTCATACCAAACTTCGATTCCTTCTTTTTTCACAATTTGAATGAAGTGTCCTATGGTTTTATCATCTAGATGAGTGAATCCACAAGATTTGCAAGTAAAAGAGGGAATAGGAACTCCCCAGTTCCTTTGCCTCGACAAACACCAGTCAGGTCTAGATTCCACCATGGAACGGATCCTTGTGATCCCCCAATCAGGGATCCACTGCACTTTATCGATAGCCTTCAGAGAATCTTCTCTAAGGCCGGCGTGGTCTATGGAAAAAAACCATTGAGGTGTGGCCCGAAAGATTAGAGGTTTTTTACTCCTCCAACTATGTGGATACGAGTGAGTAAATTCGGAGTAGTGAACTAAGGCATTTTTTTCTCTGAGAAGATCTACAATTTTAGGATTGGCATCCCAAATTTTGATTCCCTTCATCATTTCAAATTCGTCCGTATAACGGCCGTAATCGTCTACTGGCGAAAGTGGAGGAAGGCCTGCAGCAGTTCCCACACGGTAGTCATCTGTTCCGTGGCCTGGTGCCGTATGAACACAACCCGTTCCTGCATCTAGTGTGACATGGTTTCCGAAAAGGGGGATGGAATCTCTCTCGATAAACGGATGTAAGAAGGTCATTTTTCCAAGATCTACACTGGATAAAGATTTAATCTTTGTAAGTGTGATTCCTGTTTTTTGTTCTACAGCTTCTTTTAATCCATCAGCAAGGATGAGCCTTCCATGGCTATCGGATTGGAAAAGTGAATAATCTAAATCTTGGTTAAAACAAATCGCAAGGTTTGCCGGTAATGTCCAAGGAGTGGTCGTCCAAATCAAACAATAGGTATCTTTTTCGCTTTTTACAGCGAACTTTACGTAGATAGAAGGAGAAACATGGTTTTGGTATTCGATTTCTGCTTCTGCATGAGCCGTAGCCAGATCAATACACCAATACACTGGTTTTTTTCCTTTATAGATATATCCTTTTTCGAAAAGTGATCCAAATACTTCTACAATTCTTGCTTCAAATTCAGGGGCCATGGTAAGATATTTTCTATCTTCTTCCCAAAAACATAAAAAACGACTTAGGTCTTCACCTTGTTTACCTACAAATTCTGTAGCATACTCACGGCATTTTTTTCTAAGTTCACTTGGGCTGGTGTTTCTTGCTTCTTTGCCTAGATTCTTTAACACCTGTACTTCGATAGGAAGTCCATGGCAATCCCAACCAGGAATCATATCGGTTTGAAAACCGGCTAAGGTTTTAGATTTAACAATGATATCTTTTAAAATTTTATTGAGTGAGTGACCTACATGGAAATTTCCATTGGCGTAAGGAGGCCCATCGTGTAGTACAAACGAAGGTTTGGATTTACGAATTTCCTTCATGGTTTGGAAGACTTTTTTTTCTTTCCAAATCTTAATTTGACCAGGCTCACGATTTGCCAGGTCGGCTTTCATGGGGAAGTTGGTCTGCGGGAGGAGAACCGTTTTAGAATAAGGATTTTCCGTTTCTGGTTTGGCCATATTAAGACCAATTTTTGGGGTCTAGGCCAAAGAGAAAACGGAAAAAAAATATTCCTTAGTTCTTAGAGTTTGACTCGAACCTTGGGCAATTCGTCCCGAAGCCGGGCAACATCCGATTTTTCGAGTAGGGTCTTTTGTAAAACGAGATGTTTTAGGGAGTTTAATTTGGAGAGGTTTTTCGGAAGTGTTTTGTATTCTCGCATCAGTGTTAGATCAAGAATTTCTAAATTAGGAAGACTCGCAATCACTTCCACATCAGCTTCTGTTAGTTGGACTTTAGTTTCGTCCAGAGCGAGAGTTTTTAATTTCTGCAAACGACCGATAACGGCGGGAATTTCATTCAGTTCGGTTCTGCCAAGAAGTAGGATTTCTAGGTTTTCTAAATTACCAATTTCTTCTGGTAAGGTTCTAATCGGATTTCCAAAGAGATTTAGGATTTTAAGTTGTTTGAGGTTTCCGATTTCTTTAGGGAGTTCTTTTAGGGAATCGTATTGGAGAGTCAGTTCCTCCACCTTGTTTAAATTTCCAATAGAGGTTGGAAGGACTCCCACTTCTTTGTTGGAAAGGTTTAGAACCCGGTCTTCTTTATGGTTCTCGAACCATTCCTCTGCATTGACAACATCCTTTTTACATTGTAAGAGTAAGGATGTAAGAAAAAAAATCGTAATTGTCGTGTATACAAAAGACTTCATAGAACCAGATTTATCATTTCAAATATTTATTATAGCCAAATTCTAATTCTCGGATGATAAACTGAATGTAGTCCATCTGGTCACGATCTGATTTGTATATACTTGCTTCCTTTCTGTAATACTCGGCCAATTGCGTTCGAAATAGAATCGTACGAAAGTCTGCTTTGGATAGTATTAGTTCTTTTGGCCTGTTTTTTAATTGTATGGCTTCTGGAATTTTCATAACAACTGAAATTTGTAAGATCGCATGTTCAATCTCTGCTACAATTTTGTTTGATTCTTTTTTTTGATCTGAACTTGGGAGTTGGATTTTGATATCTTCTACACAATCTTCGATATGATTTCGGAGTCGTTTGGAATCATAAACTTTTTCCGCAATACTATTGAATTTTTTTGGATAAATGAATCCTTCTGCAACCTTGGCTATACCAAGAGATCTATTTTCTTTGGGACTAGCGGATAGTTGTTTTTCTACAGTTAGTTTTTGTTTTCCATCTGACCGGTAGAGATAACCCAATGTGAGGCCTACAAAAAAGCTGATACAAAAACCGCTGACAATGTATTCTAAAGATCCTAAGAGTAAAGAAACCACTGTGGTTAAAGAAGCCAGTGCTAAAAAACTAAACACACCAATGGGAACATGGAATTTTTCTTGGAGGGCCGAAAAGGAAATTCGTGGTTCTTTGGAAACTTGGGTATTTGAGTTTGTAATATCTTCCGGGAAAATTTCAGGAATCTCTTCTTTGTCTATATTTTCATCGGATCTGTTTTTTAGGATCACTCGGATTTGATCAAGAATGGGAAGTTCATTTCGGTAATTGGAATCAGTTTTTGCTAGTGCCAAAGTATTGGCTTCGACTTTCGAAAGACTTTTTTGATCTAGAGCAAATAGGACATGGAATTTGTCTTCTTTCATTTCCAAACATCCGTAAACTTCGGAAAGTGAATTTATAATTTTAGAAATGGCTTTGGAATTGTCTGATTCATTTTTGAGTCCGAGGACTTTCACTTCAGCGTTTAAGTCTAGTTTTGTGAGAGTGAGTGTGTTTGTCGTATTGTCTTCGATTTTGGTTCCTAAAAGTTTGGTGAGTGCTGTAATTGCATCCTCTGCATCTTCTTTTTTTTGTTCTTTGAGACGTTTGTTTAGTTTGTCTAAAATAAAAAGACTTTCCCTTATCGAGTTTCCCACTCGTTTCCCTTCATCAGTTGTAATTTTATCAAAAGGAAATTCCTCAAGGAGAGAAGTGATGTTTGGAACTAGGCTCACTCCTGTTTTGATTAAGTCTTCGGTTCGTTTGGGAAAATTTATTTCTAATTCATTTAGTTTTTCTAAAAATCCTGAATATTTGTTCTCTGTTGCATAACGTTTGAGATAAGGAAAGGAAAAGATCTTTAGTCCATCTAGTTGTACGGCAAGATGGCGTGCATATTCTGGGTTATGTGAACCATTTGGCAAAATCAAATGGTAACCAGGGATAATCTCTACAAGTTTTGCTGTTTCTTTTCCTCTTGTGATTACATCCAAAATAAAGTCTTTCATGGGAATATAACCAAAAGACTCCATTGTTTTGCGAATTATTGCTTCTAATTCACTTTCATAACTGAGTTTGGTGGGAAAAAAATAAACATTTCCTTTTTGATCAGAACGAACAAGTCCTGATCCTGGATTTTCCTCATCTAAAATAAACTCGCGACCGGCTCTATTTTTGAATAGTTGATCGATCAAATCGATACTGTATTTGAAACAAGCTCTACGAAAAGGGACAATGTCCGTCTTTTCTCTGTTTTGTGGTGCAATCATACTCACTCGCATGGTGAGTTTTTGGTCTACCGATAGAAAGAAAGGATAAAAATAAACTACGGCTTCTCGGTTGTGTTCTGTAAGTCCTGCTAGTTCTTTGAAGGCTTCTGCGATGGCAGCTCCCGATTTATGTACTTCTGTGAGTTGAACTTGCCTTGAGAGTAATTCCGGAATGGAATCGACAGTTAACAGTAGGGACGGGGTGATCTCAGCACTTCCATGCATTTCGAGTCGTCTATGGCGTACTCGGAGTTCTTCCAAAATTGCCTGCGAGGTCATAGAATAACTCGCTATATTTTTGGGTAATGGAATGAAAAAAGTTGGATCCGCCGGTTCACCAGTGAGTGGTGTTTCTGAATCTGTGGGTTCCGAGAATTGTTCCAAAATATACCTTCTGCAAACAAGTATCAAAACCTATTTTCCGCAAATCAAGAGAGAAAGTTTGGTTTCCGGACATCCTTAGGGTCGAAAAGTAATTTCAAATGGGTATAGATCCCAAGGGCAGATTCTGAATTGATATCGTAATGATGTTGAATCTGTGGCATCAAGTGATTCAATTTTATCTTCACACCATTCTTTGATTCAACTTCTATCCATTTCTTTCGTCTACTATCATATGGATAAAAAATTGGCAGCGGTTCTATTAGAACGCCAAAAGAAAGTAGATACTTTTTTTCTCTGGGCAATCCTTGCTCACACTCCTCTTGTTTTTTTTCTCTCTTTAGGTTATGGTGGAACTACGGTTGTTACTCTATCGGCAGTTGTTTTGTCTTTTGTTTCTTTTGTATTTTACCGTTTGGGCCGAGGTTCCTTCCTTTTAAGAGCTTGGAACGGTGCAACCCTTATGATGTTCAGTGCCATTTTGATTCAGGCGCAATTTGGCCGGATTGAGATGCATTTCCATGTATTTAGTGCTCTTGCCATTCTATTTGTTTATGAAGATTGGAGAGTTCTTTTTGTTGCTGCACTTACGATCGCCATACATCACTTAGTTGGAAATTATATTCAAGAATTTGGTACTGTCATTTTCGGAACCAAGGTAATGGTGTATAGTTATGGAACAGGTCTTGAGATTGTTCTTACCCATGCTTTATTTGTTGTTTTTGAAACAGGAATTCTGATCTATTTTTCTTATCGTTCTGTTTTGGAACTAAAGAAACAAATCGAAACCCAAAGTAATTTAGAAACAGTCATTGCTGGGGTCACCACTGCGATCGATGAAGCCTCTTTAAGAACACAATCCTTTGTGGAAAACTCAGAACTCATTTCTCAAAAAGTCCGTGAATTTGAAACTTCGTTTAAGAATCAGTCCTCTTCCATTGAAGCTATCTCTGCTGCTACAGAAGAAACAGCAGCATCTAGTCAATTGATTTTGGAAGGATCGAACAGACAAATCAAAGAAGTCAAATCAGTAGAGGAATTAAACCACAACCTATTTACTTTGAGCCAAGGATTTGTAACTTCCTTGGATGTGATGCGGTCCAAAATTCAAGAATCTGCTGACAGTGTCAAAAAAACAGAATCCGAATTCACTGGCCTTTACCAATCGATGGAAGTAGCTGTGGATGATTCGGAAAAGATGGAAGAAATTTTGGAACTCATCTCTGATATTGCAGAAAAAGTCAACTTATTGTCGTTAAATGCATCGATTGAAGCGGCTCGTGCCGGAGATGCCGGTCGCGGTTTTGCCGTTGTTGCTTCGGAGATTTCTAAACTAGCGGACTCCACTGCCGAAGCTACAAAGAATATTTCTTCAATTTCAGGAAAGATCAAATCGGCGATTCAAGTTAGCTTCAAACAATCCAATCAAATCAACCAAACAGTTCAAAGTTTTGTAAAGTCCATTCTTTCTTCAGAAGTGGGGATGGGGGAGCTCACTGCTCAGATTACAGGAACTCTTTCGGCTTTCGAAAGGCAAGAAAACGCCCTTGCTACCTTGGATCAAATTGCACAAGAAATGCAAGTTTCAAGTAAAGAACAATCCACAAGTATGGATGAGATTTCCAATTCTATCATTGACTTGAATGTTAAAACCCAAACCAATTTGGGAACTAGTTCCCATATGATTTCTCTCATTGAAAAGGGGAATGTGATTTTTCATGGACTTAAAGGTTCTGTGGAAACTTTAGCTGCTATGATTGGTCATGGTAAATCCTAAAATTATCTTTCGAAACTTCAGCATTTTGTTTTTGATGAGTGGTTTACTCATCTCACTCAGTTTTGGCATTAGTTACTATAGTGGCAAAACTCGGTATGTAGATTGTCCTTTTTGTTTGGAAAAATTTTCAAAAGAACCAAACGGTACTTGGATTTGGATTTATCCGGGGCTTGTGGGCTGTGGTAAAAAATGTCCTTTAGCTTTGGAAGCCCTTCGTCGATTTCAGGAAAGGTTTCCCGAGGTAAAGTCTTCGTTTTATTTTTTGGTGACAGATCCCTCTGAATCCGAAGAGGATATCCAGTCCTATTTGGCTTATTACCGAAAGAGTTTATCCATCCAAGCATTAAAACCAGAATCGGAAGAAGAAATTCGTTTCTATCGTAAGTTAGGTGCTTATTTGCCTGTTCATCCTTCGCTAAAAAGTCGAGATGAACATGGAACTCAGTTTTTTTTAGTCCCACCCAATCGCAAAAGTATGTATCTTTTGCCGAAATTGGGGGAGAAGGAATGGATCGAAATTCGAAATGAAATTGATTCAATAACCTACTAATACTAATTAGTGGATCATATGATAAACTTCTTTCATTTCCTCTCTAAGTAGTTTCATTTTGTTAGGAACGTCTGGGTGAGATATATCTTCAGGGTTCAGTAAATAATTCTCAGGTCCGAGTTCCTTAATCATCATTTTGGTTTGCCAAGTATTGTCTTGTGGCATATTGATATCGGAAAGATAAGTATAGTTTCTTTTAAGTTCCGGTTTTACGAAATCCAAAATTGAGTTAAAGTGGTGGTCGTTATAAATCTTTCTACCATCTGCCAAACGAGTGTATCCGCGAACTACATAATCAATATATACAACATCACACTCGAAAGCTTCAAATAAAAAGTTAATAGAGTCCAGTGGAATGATCTCTCCACAAGTAGAGATATCAATGTCGACTCGGAAAGAACAAATTCCATCAGGATCAGCAGCATCGGGATAGGTGTGTACGGTGATATGTGATTTGTCTAAGTGCATACTGACTTGGGTTGAAGGGATGGGATTTCCTCCGCCTTTGACATCACTCATAAGAACCATAGCAGAAGCACCTACAGGATCGTAGTCTTGTGCTGAGACAGAAAGAATATTGGCATCAATTCGTTTGACAACCTCTTTAGAAATTTCTGTAATTTTGCTAGCGTTGTATTTGTCGTGGATATAACTTACGTATCTACTCTTTTGTTCGTCATCCAAAGTGATGCAAAAATCGTAGAGGTTAAAACTCAAAACTTTTGTCAGATTGTTGAAACCGGAAAGTTTGATTTTTTCTTTATCCATTGCTACCTGCTTGTATAAAGAACAGAAATTTGGATTTTCGGTTAGAGGCAACTGAAATAACGACAAAGTTTTAGAAAAGTCATGGAAAACAAAATGGAATGGTGGAAACAAACTTCAATTTACCAAATTTACCCTTGGTCCTTTCAGGACTCTAACGGGGACGGAATTGGTGATTTACCAGGGATTCTAACCCGTTTGGATCAAATTCGGGATTTGGGTGTGGAAACCATTTGGTTCTCTCCTTTTTACAAAAGCCCCGGTGAAGATTTTGGATATGATATTTCCGACTACACTTCCATCGATCCGCGGTTTGGCACCATGGATGACTGTGACAAACTCATCCGAGAAATCCACAAACGAAAAATGAAAGTAGTACTCGATATGGTGATGAATCATACCTCAGACAAACATCCATGGTTTTTGGAATCCAAATCCTCAAAAGAGAATCCGAAAAGAGATTTTTATATTTGGCACAAAGGAGAAAAGAAAGTTCCTAACAACTGGATTTCTATGGTAGGGACTTCTGGTTGGAACTATGACGAAACTACGGACGAATCCTATTACAGTAATTTTTTATCCTTCCAACCCGACTTAAATTACCGTAATCCCAAAGTCAAAAAATCAATGTTTGGTGTTCTTGATTTTTGGCTTAATAAGGGAGTGGACGGGTTTCGGCTCGATATCTTCAATTCAATTTATAAGGACGAAGGTTTTCGGGATAATCCATCTAGTTTTCGATATTTCCCTACACCAGATAACCATGATGAGGCGTTCTTTCAAAAGAAACAATACAACCTGAATTTACCGGAATCCTTTCAGTTTGCCAAAGAAGTTCGAAAACATATATCGAAATACAAACAAAAACCATTTCTCATCGGAGAGGTAAGTGGTTCAGACAAAATTTTAAAATCCTTTTTAGGAGAAAAGGCAGACGGACTCAATCTTGTTTTTCAGTTTGAACTCATTCACTTCGATTACAAAGCTCAGTTTTTCAAAGATCTTTTGGAAAAAAATGAACGAGAATTTCCGGCGCCCTACACACCCACTTATGTTTTGGGAAATCATGACCAGAGACGTTTTATTGACAGGTTAGGTGGGGATGTTCGGAAAGCAAAAGTTCTTTCTGCATTTCAGTTTTTAGCAAGGGGAATTCCTGTTGTTTATTACGGAGATGAAATTGGTAGAAAAGAAGGTCGGATTCCTAATTTTTTTGGAAAAGATCCCATTGCCAAAATGAATCGTTTTGTTCCTTTGTTTTTGTGTAATCTTCTTGGGATTTATATCAATAGAGATAATTGTCGTCTGCCGATGTTATGGGACACCACTGAACAAGCAGGATTTTCGAAAGGGAAACCTTGGTTACCGGTAGGTCAGTTCCAAACTGAAGATACAGTTGTTTACCAAAAAACGAAAAATGATTCTTTATGGAATCATTACAGATCCTTATTCCATTTAAGAAAAACTTCTTCTGTTTTAAAAGAAGGGAATATCAAAACCAAACTAAGTCATCATGCCGATGTCCTTTGTTTTGAAAGAACCCTCGGGAAAATAGTAGTGATTGTCTATTTGAATTTTGGGGAGAAAGAAATTAAAGAAACAGTTTCGAAAGGTTCAAAGTTATTGTATTCATTCGGCGGAGCAGAAGTTTTAGGGGACAAACTCCAACTCACTGGACATTCGGGAGCTGTTTTTGAAATTCGTTTAAAGAAGTAAGTATCCGTTTAGATTTAGAATTTTTAAGATCTTTTGAATTTGTGGATTTACATTGATAAGATACAAACTCACTCCTTGTTTTCTATAGATCATTTTTTTGTATAAAAGAAGGCCTAGGACAGAAGACGATACTTCCTCTACGTTAGAAAAATCTAAGTAGAGAGAAGTTACCCCTTTTTGAAAGATACTTGTCATGTCTTCTTCCAGACCGGCTGCAGAATATACATCCAATTGATTGGATTCGATTCGATAACAATTTTCCTCTGCCGTTTTTGCAACCATGTTGTCCCTCACAAAACAAAGAACGGTAAAAGGAAAAAATACCTTAGAGTTGATGAATAAAAAAGAGGGAATTTTTTTATTCAATTTCCATTAGTTTTTGATTCATACTCTAAAGTTTTGTTTACGGATGGATATGGGAATTCCTTCTTTTCGATCTGAATTGGAAGGAGTGGGAGGATCTCCACTGACTCCATTTGATGGAAATCAAATCCCAGATAAAATAAAAGATAACTCCTGAGTCTAGTTTTGATTGTCCCCAGGTACGAAGGCCAAAGGTATAACCGACTTCAGCAATTTTTTCTGTTCGAACCGATCCTAAAATTTCAAAAAGAATTTTGTAACCTCTTGGGTGGAGTTTTCCTTTTGTTTCCAGATACACTGATTTTCTAATTCCAAAAAATCCGCTCATTGGATCGGAAATAGGAACCGGAAACAACCACTCTGAAATTTTTGTGGCAAACTGACTTGCTAACTTCCGTAAGATGGGAAAGTTTCCATAACCACCATCTGAACTTCTGCGTGTGGCAACAACGATGTCGTTTTCATTAAGAAGGCGAATGACATCCGGGATTTTCGTATAGTCGTGTTGGAAATCGGCATCGACGACAACTAAATTTTCACCTTCTGCTTTTCCATACCCATAAGTCACTGCCGAACTAAGTCCTCTTTCCGTTGTCCGAACAAAAGGTTTGATCCTTTTGTCATATTGAGCTAAAACTTTGGCCACCTCATAGGTTCCATCTGGTGAGTTGTCATCTACAATCACGATTTCAAAGTCCATGGACTCCTTTTCAAGAATTTGCGAGATGGTTTCGGCGCAGTTTTTGATATTACCGGCTTCGTTATAGGTTGGGAGTATAATGCTTGTTTTATGTTGCATGACTGGTCATTTAACTTCTTTTGTTTTTAAAAAAGCCCCTTTGTTTGATTTTTGATACATAACTCACCACTGGAGCAAGACTCTCCAATGGCTTTGGAACATCCGGAAAACAATTGGTATTGTTTGGTGCAAAGAATTTCACAAGCAAACTGATACATCTTGGGATCTTGTAGTTTCTTTTGGTCTTCTTTTAAACAAAGACTTGCTTTTTCACAAAGTAATTTGCATTCAGAAGACTGGTTTACCTTGGCTTTTACTCCAAATTTAGGAGCGTTGTCTTTGGAGAAATCCCAAAGAGTAACGAGCGCCAAAAGGAGAAGGAGGATTCCATATTTTTTCATTGGTTTTCTCCTCGTTCCCAAACGCTGACTTCCGACTGGAAGGAACGTTTGTCCATCTTGAGTAAGGCTCTTAAAATCTGACTTGAATCTAAATTCAAATGTTGTTTCCATTGGAACCAAGAGTTCACTTTCTTCCAATCCGAACTGAGAGTCGCTTCTCGAAAGACTACGAGAGTTTCAGCCTTCGGGCAGGTTTCTTGATAAGTAAGAGGAAGAGCAAAACTTACTTTAGAATCTTTTAATCTGTTTTGGATGTCCATCGCTGTCCAAGGATTTTCTGCAATCACACAAATCTCTTTTCCTTCAGCACCAATTAGTTGTTTGGTGATATCTGGATCGGCCATCGGTCTTAAAAGAAAAATCATTGTCATCGGCACAACTAGAAGCTGAGGGATAAAAATTCCATAAAAACGAAATTTGTTTTCCGGAAAAGAAAAGTTGGCACCAAGTGTGATTAAGATTCCCAAAAGAGAGAACGCAAATAGAACCGGCAATCTTAGGACAATAGACAAAGTTACAAATACAAAATAAACCAAAGGAATGGTATATCGATTGTATTTTGAAAGGATTAGGTTTTCCCAACTTACTCTTCTCATTGCAGGTAACAAAAATAGAAAAACAATAAATGGAGTTACATAGTAAGGATCTTTCCTATTAGGCATTAGGTGAAAGATTGTTACGAGCGATAAAAACACCAACACTACCATCGCTAAGATTTGGTTTTTATGGTTAGATCGATTTTTTATAGTGAGAAATCCTATGTGAAGGAGAGGGATAGTGAATGGGATGGTGTAGAGAAGCCAACCTCCCCAAATGCGAAGGCCTGATTGATTGGCCGCATAGAATTTCCCCATATTTTCTGTGATAAAGAAGAATCGTAACAATTCTTTACCTGAACTTGTAAATAAATACAGATAAGAAATCCAAAAAATAGGAATGAGAAGTGAAAGGCCAAAGAGTAGCAGGGTTGGTTTTTCGTTTTTTAGTGGAGAAAAAGAGATCAGGAATTTTCCTTTTCGCACTCGTATCATTTGGATATAAAGATAACTGAGTAAAAATAATCCAATATAGATATGAAGGATAGGTCCTTTGAGTAAATAACCAAATCCTACGAGAAAACTACCCCAAGCTACGTAACTTAAGTTTTTGGTTCTTTTGGATTCGTAGAATAAAAATATATAGAGTAAGGTAAAAAATACCATAGCTCCTTCCATCATGAGAAGTCCAAAGAACTTCAGAGAAAGAAAAGAGAAAAAAAAGGTTAAGGTAGCTAACTTTGTTTCTTTTGGTGATTTGCTGATGGAATGATAAAGTTTGTAGAACAAAGTTAAAGTTCCGAGTCCAAATATAAAAGATACCAATCGTTCTGAAAAGTAACCAACACCAAAAATTTTATCAAAGAACATTCCCATCCAAAATAGAAGTGGGGGTTTGTAGGGATTCGGTAGTCCCGATAGAACGGGAAGGGTATAACTCCCTAACTCTAAACTTTCGCGAATGGAACGAATGTGCATGATTTCGTCACCTTGAGGAAAGGAGGCATCAGGAATCCCAAGGGTCGTAGCAAAGATTGCAGAAAGAAAGATGATTAGAACAATAAACATTTCTACCCCTTTTATCCATAAACAAAGATACTGACTAGTCAGTCAATGTGTTTAATCTAAAAATGGTGAATGGAATTTTTCTAAGAAAAAGATATGTTTATTTGGTCGGAGTTTTTGATTTGTTGGTCAGTGGTTTAGAACAATGTTCCGGGCCAATTGGCTGTGAGTCGAAAAACAAAGGCAAATTTGAACTTCTACCTAAAAATCTAAGAATTTTCGGTCAAAATACTTGAATCTTGCACAAAACTTACTACAAAACTAGAGTCTAAGATCCATTGTATGAATCCGTATTCCTCAGAAAACTGTCAAATTTTGGAACAAGGAATTTTACTTTTAGAGTCTATTTCGAACGAAAGTTATGAACGGAAATTTGAGGTTATGGATGCCTCGATTGGAGGACACTTTCGCCATATCTTAGAACATTACGATTTGTTTTGGGAGGGTTTAAAAACAGGTCATATAGACTACGATAACAGAAAACGAAATCCAAAACTGGAAACAGATCGTTTGTATGCCATCAGTTCACTTCTAGATTGTACATCCAAATTTCAAAAGGAAACTTTTTCTTCAGAGTCCGTAGTCATTTCACAAAATTATAATCCATGGGAATCTGTCCCAATGATTCCGAGTTCTATAAACCGAGAACTCAAATTTCTTGTTTCCCATACAGTTCATCATTACGCGATTGTCTCCATATTGGTGAAGTTAGATGGTGGAACCTTACCAAATGGATTTGGTTTTTCTCCCGCTACTTTGTTTGCCAAAGCAACAACAGATCTTAAAATATAATCATCCCTATTTCTGGAAGCAATGATGTTGTTTAATTCATTGGTCGATTCGGCATTGGACTGGATGGATTCTTTCTTTTTTCTTTTTTACTAGAGGAACCTTCAACTTAACTCTTTGCGCCGTTTTTAGGTAACGAATACCTTTATTCAAAAGACTTTAGGTTTTCTATGAAACTTCTCAAAATTCTGCTCTCTACTTTTTTGGTTTTAACTGTTGTATTTGGTATTCTCTATTTAAATCGTTTACTTTTACTTCGTTATTCTTTGGGCTGGATTACTGATATTCGCCATCCCAGGGATTCCAACCATCCAGTTCCTTGGTCCGCTGGGCCAACCGAAACAAAAGACAAATTAAATAATCGTCCACCAAATATCATTGTGATCATGGCTGATGATTTGGGATTCAATGATGTGACTACGTATGGTGGTGGTTATGCGGATCTTGGTGTTTCCACTCCCCATATTGATTCCATTGCAAAGGATGGAGTGAGGTTTGATTCGGGATATTCTGGTAGCGCTGTTTGTACTGTGTCTCGTGCGGCATTAATGACCGGTAGATACCCTTCTCGATTTGGAGTCGAGTTCACTCCTACTCCTGGAGCTCTTGCTCGAGTGGGGGCTGACTTATATTCTGATCCGGATCGTTTGTATCCTGTCATCATCGATAAAGAAAAGGCGGAAAAATCAAAAAGTTTTAATGAGTTGGGAATGCCTACCTCTGAAGTTACAATCGCTGAAGTATTAAAGGCAAAAGGATATCATTCCATTCATATTGGAAAATGGCATTTGGGAAGTACAGATGAAATGCGCCCCAACAAGCAAGGATTTGACGAAACTTTGTTTATGGAGAGTGGGTTGTATTTACCAGTTGATGATCCCAATGTTTATAATTCAAAACAAGAGTTTGACCCTATAGATCGATTTTTATGGCCCAATATGCGATTTGGTGTGAGTTATAATGGTGGTAAGTGGTTTGAACCGAGTCGGTATCTGACGGATTATTTTACTGACGAAGCAGTTAAAGTAATCGAAACAAACAAAAATCGTCCCTTCTTTTTGTTTTTAGCACACTGGGCGGTTCACACTCCCTTACAAGCGAGTAAGGAAGATTATGATGCCTTATCTCATATCAAAGATCACAGGAAACGAGTGTATTTGAGTATGATTCGTTCTTTAGATAGAAGTGTGGGAAAAATTTTGTCTTCATTGAAAAAAGAAGGATTGGATGAGAATACCATTGTGATTTTTACCAGTGACAATGGAGCTCCTAACTACATTGGTTTGCCTGATGTAAACTCACCTTTTAGGGGATGGAAACTCACTTTGTTTCAAGGAGGGATTCGAGTTCCCTATGTGGCAAAGTGGCCAGGTCATATCAAACCTGGTACAAAATATCAAAACGCAATTACCAATATTGATATCCTTCCTACCGTTGCGAGTGCCGCTGGTGCGAGTTTGCCAGAAGATAGGCCCATTGATGGAGTGAATCTTTTGCCATATCTTATGGGAGAACAAAATCAAAAAGCAAGGCCTCTTTTTTGGAGCGATGGATATTACCAAACTGTTCAGGCGAATGGATGGAAATTGATTCAGACCGAAAGACCCAAAAAGAAATGGTTGTTTCATTTGGATTCAGATCCACTTGAGAAAAAAAATGTGGTCTCTCTTTTTCCTGAGAAACTCATTCAGTTAGAAAACTTATTAGTAAATTATAATGGTCAAATGCCAAAACCGCTTTGGCCTTCCTTTATCGAATTTCCAGTTTCGATTGATAAAACTTTGGATCAAAAGCAGGAACCGGAAGATGAGTATACCTATTGGGTGAATTGATTTGTATTTTTTGTTTCGAAAACGAATTGTTTTGTTTTTTTGTTGTGGCCTTTGTCATTGTTATTTGGTTTCAAACGGTTTTGAAACTAAGAATAAGTTCTGCGACTTTTCGAAATCAAATGAGAAAACAAAAGTTTGGGGAATGGTTTGGGTTCCCTCTGGAAAATTCAAAAAAGGGGACAATGTCTATCCAGAAGAATCGCCGATTTATACCACTTCCGTTTCTGGTTTTTGGATGGATGAAACGGAAACCACAAATGATGAATTTGCTAAGTTTGTTTTTGAAACGGGATATAAAACAGAAGCAGAAACGAATCAGGATCCCGATCTCGACGGAGGTATAGACAATAAAATCTATAGTCCGGGTGCTGTGGTATTTCAAAAACCAACAAACCTAAATACAAAAGATTCTCCGCTCGAATGGTGGCGATATGTTCCTGGAGCCAATTGGCGTCATCCAGAAGGGCCTAGTTCTTCTATTGAAAGAAGGGGTTCCTATCCTGTGGTTGGGGTCACATTCAAGGATGCGTCAATGTATGCGAAATGGAAAGGTCATTCATTACCTACAGAAGTGGAATGGGAATGGGCTGCTCGTGGTGGATCAGAAGAATCACCCAATCAGAATTTATTGGTAAAAGAGGCCAATACTTGGCAGGGTGAATTTCCTTTTCATGATGAAGGACAAGACGGCTTTTCTGGAATTTCACCTGTTGGTTGTTTTGCGAAAAATGGATTTGGTCTCTATGATATGATCGGAAATGTTTGGGAATATACTGCTGATCCCTGGAAAGTATCTCAAACATGGGATAAAACCAAATACCATACGATTAAAGGTGGTTCTTATCTTTGTTCGCAAAACTACTGCAAACGTTATAGAGCTGCTGCAAAACAACCACAAGAAGACCACTTAGCCACAGGCCATATCGGTTTTAGAACTATAATACGATCCAGTTTCGATACATTCAAAAAAAATACGAAGGAAAATCTATGAAGTTAAGTCAAATCCATCCACTCCAATACAGCATTCTTTTTAGTTTGTTGTTCACTCTCTCTTGTTCTTGGGATCGTTTTGTTCTCAGTCGTGTCAACGAAAGTACAACGGTAAAAGCTGAAGCTGCCAAAGAACTTTTGAATAAAGATAAAATAACCATTGTCCTTACCGGCACTGGTTCCCCACTTCCTTCGGAAAGCATTCAAAACTCCACCGCCATATTTGTAAATGGTCAGTTTTTGTTATTTGATAGTGGGGATGGGGTTGCCATGGCGATGGAGAAACTAAATTTACCGGTTGCAGAGATCAATGCTGTATTCATTACCCATTTTCATTCGGATCATTTTGCAGACTTGGGTGAGGTGATTGATCGAAGTTGGTTACTCGGAAGACAAAAACCTCTGACAGTTTACGGACCCAAAGGGACTACGGATCTTGTGAATGGATTTCTTAAGAGTTATCAATCGGAATACTACTATCGCACGAAACACCATGGTGAAGTTGTGATGCCATCTCAGTGGAAAGGTGCCAAACCAAATGAATTTTATCCTAAGTCGGATGGATCTTCTAAAATTATTTATGAGAAAGATGGAGTTGTCGTTCGTGGTTTTTTTGTGAATCATGAACCTGTGGAACCAGCTGTTGGATACCGTGTTGAATTCAAAGGAAAGTCCATCGTTATTTCTGGTGATACTGCGGATTCGAAATTTCTAAAGAAACAATCTTTCGGTGTAGATTATTTAATTTCAGAAGTGATGAACAAATCAATGATAGCGAAAGTTGAAAAAGCATATGAATCGATTGCTAATCCAAGACTCGGTAAAATTATGAAAGATATTCAGTTGTATCATATTGATGTTACAGAATTAGGTAATTTGGCAGAATCGGCAAAGGTAAAAACATTAGTTTTAACTCATATGATTCCGTTTGTCAAAGGATATGTCCAAACCAAGGCTATTTATAAAGATCCCATCCAAAAGGTATTTCATGGAGATTTGATCATTGGGCATGATGGCAAAAGAATTGAAATTCCTTTACCATAATTCATTGAGTTTTTGATTCGAAATTGGTTCTACTTTAGAATAAATAAGTAAACGTAGGACCAATTTCCCAACCACGTAAACTCAAAGGGTTGATTTCTGCTTCTGCATAAACTCCACCTGCTGTGATTCCAAAATATTTATTAAAAAATACTGTTACAGATCCACGCACTTCCCAAGCTGCAAGAACAGGATTTCGCCTCACATCAGTTCTCAGAAATAAAAACTTATAAGGATTGTATTGTAATCTTAAACCAACGTTTCCAAATTCTTTATTGATCGCATTGTAGAGTGGGTAAGCGTATGCACTTCCAAGTCCTTGGTAAGCCCATGCATTTCCAATGGCAGTGGGATCTGAAGGTAAAAGTAAATTATCTGATCTTTGTACAATTCCAACAGTGGAGAATACGTTCGCATAAAACCTTGCATCACGGTATTGAAAGTATGGTTCTATTTCCCAATTTTTAAAATAAGTAAATTTGAGTCCCAATGCAAAGATGTTAATTTTCATATTATCATTCACTTGGATTTTAGGAAAAGCAACATAATGGTTTGTTACATTCGTAGTTTCTAATACATTGTCCCATTGATAATTTCCTGTTCGTAAGAATTGGCGAACAGAGAATACTGTTGAGAAAACATCTGTAATTTTTTGAGTATAATCCACGCGGATGTTTCGGACCACATGTTCCGAAGAAGAATCAAAGGAACGTAAAGGAACGGTTCCCTGATTTGACGGTGACATTTTTAAATCAATGGATGTGTATCCATAAGCAAACAACCATTTGTCGTTAGCTAATGTAAATACAGAACCTTGGTTGGTTCCTGATCCTTCGGATGGAAAATTGGTAGTGCCGGCATTCGTAAGTCCTGTTCTTTTTCCAATTCCTGGATTGACCACAAGTCCCGTATTCGGATCTCGATGGGCAAAAGGAATATTGGGATTGGTTTGGATTTCTGCCTTCCCCGCACCAGCGTAGAAGAGAAACCTCCACCTTTCTTTGTCCGATTTCTCCTCACCAGGGAGAACCGGACTTGTTGTAGCTTCGTTTGCCTTAGGTAAGGTGACCCCATCTTTTGTCGTAGATTGTGCTAAAAGAGGAGAAAAAGCGAGAAGGTAGAAGGATAGGCTCCATAGAATTTGTTTCATCGGGTCTCTCAGTAGTGTTTTTGGACACTGTTCTCTTAAGAGACTACCGCGATAGACCGAAATCTGTTATCACAGAAATTAATCCAATATACTGTATTTTGTGTTCAATTCCCGGTTTAAGATGGGAGTATTTTTTTTGTTACGTTTGAATTCAATCAAAAGGTCAGGTAATTGACGTTAGATGGTAGTCGTTTTTAACGTTTTTTAAGTGAGATAAGAATTCTAATTCGCAAGGGAAGGACTTCGCATTTGAAACCAAGGTTTTTTACCAATAAACTTCGGTATACCTGATTGAAAATCTTTCTCCCTGTTAAAGGCTTATGGATTATACAATTCGTACAATCTAGTAGGTTGAATTGAAAAGTTCCCTTTCATTTACGATAAAACTAGGTTTTCATCTATCTGACTTTTTTGTGTATAGAATCATCTATGAAATTGAATCTTAACTTTCTCACTCTATTTATTTTTTTACTGCAATTCAGCGCTTGTCATTCGACCAAACCAAAAGAAGAACTAGTTAATTCGCAGAAAGTTCATCTGGAAAATTTTAACACAGAGTTTGAAAAAAAAATATATGAAGTGGTTCCTGGTGTTTATTCCGCAGTCGGATATGGAATTGCTAATTCGATGTTAATCGTTGGAAAAGACGGACTCATTATCATAGATACTTTGGATGAGATACAAGCTTCCAAACAAGTTTTAGAAGAATTTAGAAAGATATCAAATTTACCTATCAAAGCGATCATTTATACCCATAGCCATCCTGATCATATTTTCGGTTCTCAATCGTTTGTCGATGGTCAATCACCTGAAGTTTATGCTCATGAGAGTCTATTACCAGCGGTTCAGAAACTTGCAAGTGAAACCACTCCAATCATTGGAACCAGGAGTGCTCGTATGTTTGGAAATTATTTGGAAAAAAGTGATTTGGTAAATGTAGGGATTGGGCCTTATCAAGGATACAATGCAGATACAAAATTAGATTTTGTTCCACCTACAAAAACTTTTCGTGATACTTTGGAAATTGATATTTCCGGAATTCGGTTGAAGTTAATTCATGCTCGTGGTGAAACTGACGATCAAATTTATATATATTATTCAGAGAAAAATATATTGTTTGTAGGTGATAATTTTTATAAAGCTTTTCCTAATTTGTATACCATTCGCGGAACATGGTTTCGAAGTTTGAAAAATTGGTATCAGTCCCTTGATATCATTAGAAATTTAAAACCAGAATACCTCATTCCTAGTCATGGGAAACCAGTAACGGGTAAAACATATATTTTTGATATTGTGACTGATTATCGAGATGCCGTACAATTTGTACACGACCAGTCCCTCCGAGGGATTAATGCTGGATACCACCCAGACGATTTAGTTGAGTTTGTAAAACTTCCCGATCATTTAAAAAAATCACCATACTTACAAGAAGTGTATGGAAAGGTTTCTTGGTCGGTTCGTTCTGCATTTACCGGTAATTTGGGTTGGTTTAGTGGTGACTCGGCAGAGTTACAACCACTGGATCGGAAGGCCTATGCTGATTTGATTGTGGATCTTGCGGGAGGAAAAGAAAATCTATTAAAATATACAAAAAGTAAGTTACAATCGAAAGAATACCAAGCCGTTTTGACTTTGTCTGGATATCTTCTCCGAAATGATCCAAACTTTTCTGAAGTAGTTTCCTTACGCATTGAAGCTTTGGAAAAACTCGGTCAATCAGAATCGAATGCCAATGCAAAACATTATTATCTTACGGAAGCTTTAGAATTAAGAAAGAAGTTTGTTGCTAAAATCAAAGTAAAGCCAAGCCCTGCATTACTTCGACGTTATCCGGTAAAAGTGATCTTAAGTAGTTTTGTTACCAATTTGGATCCAAATTTAAGTTTTGATTCTGATGAGAAAGTTGGATTTGTATTTTCTGACACGAAAGAATCTTACACCATCCACTTACGAAAAGCTGTGGCGGAAGTGATCCCTGGTTTACTAGACGATGCTAAATTGGTTGTTGAACTTGATTCCCAGGATTGGAAGGAGATGTTGGTTCGATTGAAAAATCCTGCGACAACAGTGCTTAAGTTTAAGTTTAAAAAAGGGAATTTGATCTCTTTTGTTCAGTTTTTGAAAAAGTTTTCACCAAAGGAACAAATTCTGTCTTCACAAATTCCGGCTTACCAATCTATAGGAAAATAATCTTTTAGAAATTTTCCAATCCAGTGTTTCCCTGTGTTGACACCATCAAACAGGGGATCAACGACTCGCGCTGCACCATCTACGATATCTAAGGGTGGTTGGAAATCATGTAGATCTTGTTTTCTTTTTGCAAGTTCCACCGGATCTTCATCCGTGACCCAACCCGTATCCACTGCATTCATAAAGATTCCGTCTTTTGCGAAGTCCTCTGCCGAAGTATGAGTCATCATATTGAGTGCTGCTTTTGCCATATTGGTATGTGGGTGGCGGTCTTCTTTTTTGAATCTATGAAATTTCCCTTCCATGGCAGAAACATTGATGATATGTTTTTTTCCTGTATTGTCCTTTCTCATCAAACCAACAAGGCGATTACAAAGTACAAACGGTGCCACAGCATTCACTAGTTGTACTTCTAACATTTCTGAAGTATTAATTTCTCCGAGTCTTAATCGCCAACTATTGGTTTTGCGAAGATCAACTTGTTGTAAATCGGCATCTAGTTGTCCCTCGGGAAAAACTGCTTCCAATTCATGGGAATTATCATGGGAGTAGGGAATTTGAGAAAGGGCTGCTGAGGAGCGGATTCCGACGCCTGGTGTTTTGTGATTCCAACTGACGGCAAGGGCGGTTGCCGTATCTTTCATTTCCGAATCGGATCGGTAAGAATCTAATTCTTGTTTACAATGTTGGTAAAAACTAAGTAACTTTTGCGCTTCTGGTGATAATTCGGAGATTGTTAATTTTTCTATGTCTAGTAGATGGCTATAAAAACCAGGAGGGCGCCTGACAGTTTGTGCAGCATTATTAATTAGAATGTCCAATCTTTCCAAATGGTTCTCTAAAAATTTACAGAAGATTTCCACACTTGGAGTATGTCTCAAGTCCAAACCAAAAATTTGTAAACGGTCCTTCCATAAGTGAAAATCAATTTCTTTAGAGAAACGGATTGCAGAATCATTTGGAAATCGAGTGGTAGCAATGACTCTGGCACCAGCACGTAACAAAAGTAAGGTTGCTTGATACCCAATCTTTAAACGAGATCCTGTAATGACAGCCACTGTTCCTCTAAGATCTGTTGTTTGGAACCTTTTGGAGTAGTTGAGTTCCGCACAGTTCGGACACATAGAGTCATAAAAAAAATGTAACTTGTTGAAGGGGGTTTTACAAATATAACATGGTTTCGGGTTGGAAAGTTCTTCCGCTTTGTCCCAAGACCATCCGGCTGTGTTGGAAATCTGTAAAGGTGCTTTGAAAACAGATGTTTCTCTTGCTCGCCTGATTCCGGTTAGAGCAGTTTTTTGTTTTTCTTGGATCTTTAGAGTTTGTTTTTTTTCGACACGGACAGTACGATTTCTTTTGCGAACCTCGTTGCGGTCTGGGCGAGAAATTTTGCCACAAAGGATCATCAGTTCCAATCGTTTTTCTTCGGAAATGGTTACAAGGTCTTTAGGAGAATCCAAAAGAGATTTTAAATCCTGTAACAAGGAATCGATGTCCATAGAACCAGAGTTTTTTTTAGGGAAGGGTAAGCAAGTATCTAATCATAAGTTATGTAGTGAAAATAGGTGAATTATTTTTTTAGAACGGCAATCAAATTGAATTCAACAAGTATACTCCATGGCCTTTTGCTTTGGCCTACGCGCACAGGTTTAAGTATTCTTGCGTTATTGGATTTGTCGATAAAGGTATAACTTTCTCCTTTCTGGACGGCTCTTTTCGCTTCTTCGGTGAGTAAGTCGGCCACAATACCTAAAGATTCAATGTCTGGATTGGATGCGTAATTACCGTTGTAAGTGATGAGGGATGTTTTACCGATACCGAATATTTTTTTCGGGGAGAGTTCTGATTGTAACTGCTCCAAAGAAAAATCGGCACCGAGGATTCCCGCAAATTTAGAGTGTAAAAATAAATTAGTCATGAGGCTCGTCATTTTGACTGTTTTCCCTTCGATTGGATAATCATAAGGTTCCATCATGATGTCCTCTCCTAAATCACGAGGAAGAGTGTACCATTCATCCTCTCCTGGTTTGTCATAACCTTGTAAAGGTTCAATGGAAATCCTTCCTGTATGTCTATGGCAGTAGGGGACAAACCTTCCGTTGGCATCGTGACCTTCCTTGGATTTGTATTCTTGGTCCATCAGATCAATTGCATTTGGTTCACAACAAATGGCATAAGCGAGTTGTTGTTCATTTTGTATCAAGTATTCTTGTAAGATGAGAAGTAAGTGTTCTCGTTTCATTCCAATGTTTGCATGAACCAAACTTTGAATCAAAAATTTTAAACCATAGAGAGATGTTGCCATAATGTAGAATTTGGATTCGAGTTCTTTGGCAATATTGTTTGTCCAAAGTTCCGCGTAATCTAAAATGGATTGTTTTTCCATCTCAAGGACGTCAACATTTGCAGATGAATTTTCTAAATTAATGCGAGATAAAATTTCTGAGATTTTTTTTGTAGCTTCGGAAGTTTGGAAAGATAATTTTGTTACTTCATTTGCAACAATTTCAAAACCCCGACCATGTTCTCCTGCCCGAGCCGCTTCGATAGAAGCATTTAAAGCAAGTAAGTTGGTCTGTTTTGCTACTTGTTGGATTGAACCCGCAACAGAACCAATTTCTTTTGACCTTTCACCGAAGGAATCGATAAGATCTTTAAGTTTTCTCATACCTGAATTAGAATAACTATCATCCATGTTTTATCCTCCTCATATATTCTTTTCCATTAATTTCATTATCGGATTTTATGACCTAGCTATTGATATCCGGCTTGTTGTAAGCGAAATAGTTTTTCGTATTTTCCTTTGTTCAAAAGGAGTTCTTCATGGCTTCCCCATTCTGTTTTTTTACCTTGTTCGAGTACTAAAATTTGATCAGCCATTCTTACCGTAGAAAATCTATGAGAAATTAGGATCACGGTTTTACCTTGAGTATGTTCTCTGAAATGTTCGAATACTTTCATTTCTGCTTCCGCATCAATGGCAGATGTAGGTTCATCTAAGATAAGAATGTCTGCACTGGTTCGCATAAAAGCTCGAGCAAGTGCCACCTTTTGCCATTGCCCTCCTGATAATTCACGTCCATCTTGGAACCACTTTCCAAGCCTTGTTGCATATCCGTGTTCTAAATTGGTAACAAAATCATGTGCCATTCCGAGTTTGGCTGCTGGAATCCATTCTGCTTCCGATTGCACTTTTTGTACATCACCCATTCCAATATTCTCTCCTACTTTGAATTGGTATTGAACAAAGTTTTGAAAGATAACTCCGAACCTCTTACGTAAAGTTTCTTCATCCCAATCTTCTAAATGAATTCCATCTAAATAAATTTTCCCGGACGTTGGAGAATATAAACGAGTGAGAAGTTTGATAAGAGTTGTTTTGCCTGATCCATTCTCTCCAACAATTGCAAGTTTCTCTTCTGGTTTTAATTCAAAACTGACATTAGAAAGAGAAGGTTGTTTGGCTCCTGGATATTGAAAAGAAACGGAATCAAAAACAATTCCTAATCTTTGGTGATTTCCTTTTTTATTTCCATATTGTTTGAGGATTTTTAGGTCCAAAAACTCCATAAGATTTTCGATATATAAATGATCTTCATAGATTCCGCCAAAGGCAGAAAGGGCATTGGAAAATGTACCTTGGCCTTGTCTAAAAATGACAAGATACATTGTCATTTCACCTAATGAAATTTTGTGTAACAGGGCTAAACATACAATCCATATATAAGAACCGTAAAAAGCAAACTGGCTAAGTAATCCGAGGAGAAAACTAAAGATTCCTTTGGTTATGGTTAGTTTTTTGTCCTCGATATAAATTCTTTGAAAGTTGTTTTTATATCTATTTAGAAATTCTTTTCCTAAGTTAAAAAGTAAAATTTCTTTTGCATTGTCTTCTCTGGCCATCAAAGTTTCTAGGTAAACTTGTTCTCTAGTTTCTTTTGCTTTCCATCGAAACAATCGGAAACTATGATTCGAAAACTTTGTCTCAGCGATAAAAGAAGGAATGGCTGCGATGACTAAAATAAATGATGCGAGTGGGGAGAGTTTGATGAGAAGCCCAAAAAAACTGACGATCGTGATGGATGATTGAGCAATGGTGAAAAATCTTGTGACCATAGATAAAGGTTTTGAAGATGCCTCTGTTCTGGCCTGTGTCATTTTGTCGTAGGTTTCTGAATCTTCAAATTGTGTAAGTTCTAAACGAATGGCTTTGGAGAGAATCCTTTCGTTCACTTCTTGGCCCAAACGAATGCGTAGTAACGTGTAAGCGATATTGTATAACTTCTGCGATCCGAAATAGAGAATGGTTAAAATCCCTTCGACATAAACTAAACTTACAGCATCTGATTGTAACAAATCCATCCACAACTCGGATTTGGATTGGCTTTGGAGGATGGAATCGATGATTAGTTTTCCAATCCATACAAGAAAGGAAGGAAACAAACCGTTGGCAATGGTCAGAATGGAGATAAGAGCGGTTAAACCTGGGGAACTTTTGTAAGACAAATCAAAGGCGATTCGTGAAGTTTTCAAAATCCTTAAAAAGGTATCGAACATACTAGTTAGATTGTTTTTGGCATTTGTTTTCGATACCTTTTTTTGATTCAATTCAACATTACGTAATGAAATTCCTGATTGTAATATTCCTTTTGAATTGTAAGGATGATAGGATATGTCAAAAGATCGTCTTGATAAAGTTCTCGGAAATTTTGGACTTGGTTCGCGTTCCGATGTTAAGAAGGAGATTCACCAAGGACTTGTCAAAGTCAATGGTGTTGTGACTAAGGATCCTGGTTTTAAAGTTGCTCTAACTGATGAAGTTATCTATTATGAAGAGACCCTTATTCGAAAAGAGTTCTATTATTTTATGATGAATAAGGCGCCTGATTGTATCACTGCAACAGAAGACTCTCGTGAAAAAACAGTGATGGATTATTTAAGCGAAAGACATGCGAACATGAATTTGTTCCCAGTGGGTAGGTTGGATAAAGAAACGGAAGGTTTACTTCTTTTTACAACGGACGGTGTCCTTGCTCATTATTATACATCTCCTAAGCATTTTGTAGAAAAAGAATACTATGCAGAAATTTCTGATGAAGTGACCGATGAAGACATCCTTGCATTTGAATCAGGGGTTGTATTGGATGATGGTTACAGAACTCTACCAGCAAGGCTTGCCATACCAGACCCGCACCAAAAAAAGATAGTCACTGTATGGTTGAAGGAAGGGAAATATAGACAAATCCGTAGGATGTTTCAAAGTTTAGGTAAGGAAGTCACTTACCTAAAACGAATGAAGATGGGAAACTTGACATTAGATCCGACACTTTCACTTGGAAGTTATCGGGAATTGTCTGCGGACGAGGAAATCCTACTCAGACAAAAAACATCGATCATTCAATGAATCTTTCTATTTTCTCAAAAAAAGCTTCTGGTGCCCTCCTTGGGCGAGCTTTTGATAGAGAAACAAATAGTTGTTCGTCTTTCATGCTAGCTAATAAATTTCCGTTTGAATCAATAACGTCTTGTCTAAAATAAAACCTGATCTTTTCGAAACTTTCTATCCAACTTAAAATTTTAACATGTGATCCCGGTTCGGGTTTTTTGTGAATGATGATTTCACCTCCCATAAAGAAGGTTGTCGCATCGGTTTCCTTAATTAAATTTAAATCTACAATTTCTTTAAAAAATAAAAACCGACCTTCTTCAAAAATTTTCCATATTGAATCTGATGGTAACATCCAAAAACAATTCATATCACTATAAGGAATATAATAATCATGTTCAACTGTATTCTGTTTGCTGGGTTTCGGATGAATGGTGAATTTATAAGGAGTTATATTGATTTCTGGAATGCTTGAAATAGTAATGATTTTTCCATCTTGGACTAGGCTAGATGTTGTCTCTAATTCACAGGCTTTTTTTCCACCAGGCCCCAAAATACTTTGTTTCCATAAGAGAAGTCCACTCTGCATTCGAAATACTTGTGACTCTACAGTCATTTCGGCACCAGCAAATTGTTGGTCTAAAAATCGAACATAGGTCGATCCAGGCTGATAGGTGTAATTTTCGTCTAGCATTCGTTCTATGGAATAACCGAATTCCTTTAGGATTTCGCATCTTGCATCATAACCAAACCTTTCATAGGTCCTACTCGTGACGTGACGATTCCAGTCCAAATCAAAGTGGTGGGTAGTTAAGGTTTTACGAAAAATTTGACTCATTGCACTTTTTTCCTAGTCGTAAGTAGTCGGTAAAGTAGAATTCGAGGAATTATCTCTTTTCATACCTTGCTTTGATAAACAATCTTAGATTTTTTGAATTAGGAAGTAGGTTTCCATCATACCTTTTCCTTTCACTTGAATTTCTCGTTTCTCTTCAAATGAAAATTTGGATTTTAGTTTTTTGTAAACTTCTTTGGAAACATGGATCTTTCCTTCAGCCCCATGGGATTCCATACGACTGGCTGTATTTACACTATCACCCCATAAATCATAAATAAACTTACTTTTACCAATTACGCCGGCAACAACTGGGCCAGTATGGATTCCAATTCTGATTTTAAAGTTTTTTGAATCATCAGAGATTCCATTTTTAATAGATGATAACATGTCAATTGCGCATAATGCTACCGCTTCACAATGATCTTCTCTGGGTTCAGGGATTCCTGAAGCTACCATATATGCATCACCGATAGTTTTGATTTTTTCTAAATTGTGGGATTTGATGATTGTGTCAAATTCGGAAAAAATATCGTTTAAAAGAGAAACAATTTTTTCCGGTTCCATAGTTTGTGATAAGACAGTAAAGTCTACGATATCAGCAAAAAGTATGGTTGCTTCGTTAGTTTTATCTGCAATGATTTCAGTTTTTGATTTGAGTCGGTCTGCAATGACAGGTGGGAGGATATTCAGAAGAAGGCTTTCTGATTTTTGATGTTCTATTTCAAGCATGTCTTGTGCTTTATGTAATGTTTTGTAATTAAATAGAGTAACGATATAAACCAATATACAAAATGCAACGAGTGTAATTAGCCTTCCAAGCTGAAAGAATTCTGGTGGTGCTTGGATGATGGGACCTTTATTTGTTAAATATACTTCCACAGCGACAAACAGAATCAGTGCCGATAAAGATACACGTGAAATATACTTAAGCTGCCTTGGAGGGTAAGTATAAAATGCCATAACACTGATTAAAAGTAAAAATAAATGATTGTCCGATTCTCTCCCTGCTTGTAAGGAATTGAAAACGACGCAGGCCATAGTTGTGTAGGAAAAAAATAATTTTGCAAATGTATACCAACCTTTATGGTTACAATATAAAACAAACAACCAAAGCACAGGAAAGAGTAGAGAATTATAAATAATGAATTGGCTGGAAGGGTAGTAGGGTAGAAGAGAAGGAATAATAGAGAATAACCAAATACCAACAATGATGGCCAGAGCATTGGTCAAACGTATGAATTTTGCATCCTTTTCATCTAGATCTTTTGTAATACCAATGTTTAGGGTATTTGTCCACATTTGCTTTAGGAATTTCATTTCAGGAATGGAACTCTGATTTAAACATTACGTCAATGAGAAAATTATGTTCTTATTTTTACACCTTCTGATGAATCTCTAAAAGTTTAACAATCAAATCCAAATTCCCTTCGGTTCCGGTGCATTCTACAAAGAAAGGGAGTTGCCAGTTTTGCGTTGTGGATCCTTGTTTGTTGATTGGTTTGTCCCAAGCAGGATAAACGCGAAATCCTCGTTTTCCTTCTCTTTTGTTCGTTAGAATTCCTTTTTCACCTAAAATTTGTTTTGTGAATAAAAAACAACCTATTCGAGTTTTGTTATTGGTTGCGATAATATAAAAATCGATATCATCTTTAACGTGAAAAGGTTCTATTGGGCCTCGTTTACTTCGTTTCCATAAAGTTACAAATTGTCCAATTTTTTTAGGAGTAATTTTTGCTTTTCGAAATCGTATTTTTCTATCGGGAGTTTGAATATAACAAGCGTCATACTCAGAACTTTCTTCTTCAAATTCGATATTTGTGATAGGTAAACTGAGGCGATCAAATATTCTTTCTTTGATAATTTTTAAAGAAGGAGGAATCGGATCAATTGCAGTAAAACTACGGTTCATAAGGTTTCGATACTTCTTAATTAGTGAGAAACTGACTTTAATCCGACAATCGAAAGGATGAGTGTGGAAAGGAAAAATATTCTCCAGAAATCGGCTGGTTCTTTAAATAAAAAGATCCCGATAAGAACAGTTCCCACGGCACCAATTCCTGTCCAAATCGCATAACTTGTGCCGATTGGTAAAACTTGTGTTACTTTAATAAGTAATAACATACTAATGGTTAAGGATACAAAAAATCCGAAGTACCATAAATATGCTTCATTCCCTGTCGTTTCCTTTGCTTTTCCTAAACAAGCAGCAAACATTACTTCAAAAAGACCGGCTATAAAAAGTAAAATCCAGTTCATACGCACTCTCTAGAGGATAGATTTTTTTCTTAATCAGGAAAAGTAAATCCTATATCAGGCAAACAATTGGGACTAGGAAAAATCGGTATAACTTATATGTAGCTATTTTAGCCTTTTTGTTTTAATTAGAAGAAATTATTCAACTAAATGGTTTAATAATTGACTAAAAAAATACCGAATCTTATATTCAACCAAATGGTTGAATTAAGGAAAAAAGAACAAATTTTGGACCGAGTGTTTGCGGCTCTCGCAGACCATTCACGGAGACAAATGTTGGCCAGACTTCGTAAGGGTTCATTAAGCATTTCTGAACTTGCCGAACCTTTCGCTATGTCTTTTGCAGGAGTTGCCAAACATATTGAAGTACTTGCTGATGCAGAACTCATAAGAAAGGTAAGAGCCCCTGAGGATGGTCGCAGTTTTCGATTGGAATTACAGAATCAAACTCTTTCTGAAGCAACTAACTGGATCGCTTACCATCAAGAGTTTTGGACAAACAAACTTGCAAGGCTCGAAGCCTTTTTAGAGGAGAAAGAACATGAACCCACAAATCCTAAAAGTAGAAAAAAGAATTAATGCAGATCCACTCCGAATTTTCCAGGCCTGGTTGAACTCTGAAGATTTTGCCCAGTGGTTTTTGTCAGGTGAAGGTATTGGGATCGAGTCTGTTCATATGGATCCGAGACCTGGGGGAAAATTCATTATTAATATGACAATGGATGGGAAAATATTTCCGCATGAAGGTGAATATATTACCATCGATTCGCCAAATAAACTTGTATTTACTTGGCGTTCTCATGCTACAGAAAATCAAGATACACTTGTTACTGTAACATTTGTAAAAATAACAGATACAACTGTTGTTACCAGTTCGAAACAAAAGCCACAAACGTTGGTAACTTTGACCCACGAACAGCTAATCAACGACATACAAATTAAAATGCATAATCATGGTTGGACAAGTATTCTTGAAAGTTTGAGCCAATGGATTGATTAGGGTCGAGTTACGATCATAAATTAAGAAAAATAAATGAATGAATAGAATTAAAAAAGGAGTGTTGTATGAACGGGATATACCACAAAGTAGGAATTAGGGCTGAATCAAATGCAGTGATCAATGCGCTGACAACAAAAGCGGGATTAGCCAATTGGTGGACGAATGAGGTCGAAGGAAGTTTTACTTCGGGTGTTTCAGCAGTGGGTGAATCGATTCAGTTTGGATTTGGGCATGGAAATGCTTTTGAGATGAAAGTACAAGAATCAGATCCCAAACGAGTGTTATGTGAATGTGTTTCTGGTCCAGAAGATTGGGTAGGTTCTCATATAGACTTTCAGCTGAATTCAGGAAAGGCACCTGATGGTAGTAAAATGACAATCATTTATTTCCGACACAAAGATTGGAAAAAGGAATCTGAATTCACAGCTCACTGTAGTATGAAATGGGCCACTTTTCTACTCAGTTTGAAGAGTCTTGTCGAAGTGGGAGTTGGACGACCGGCACCTGGTGATATTAAAATTGACGATATGAATTGAGATATTGTTGCCTGGAATGATGTTTTAAACTTCCATTTGTCAAAAATGGAGTAACCAAGGTGTGTATGTTTTCGTATTAAAGAACGAGAACATACACTTGGTAATTGATGATAGTGATCCGATTTATTCTAGATGAAACTTCCAAAATGTAAATAAAGAGCCGCGTAGTTTGACCTGTTTTTTCCAGAATGAAATTATAGAGACTCTTTCTTAGTAATCTTATTTCTTTTGGCCTACAAATCGAATGACGGAACCTGTTCCATTATGAAACGCACCTTCTTTCAGCTGAATTTCCGTTTCTTTTAGTTCTATCGTATGATAGTTTGCGAAGTCGCTTTGAATTTCTTCAATAGAATATAACATATCAATTTCTTTTGGACCTCCCATCTTCTCATCTCTTTGCAGATAGTCAATATGCCGTTTGCTAAATGCTTCAAAGATTATATACCCATTGGGTTTGAGTAAATGATCTAAAGCCTTATGGTATTTTGATTTGATTGCAGCAGGAAAATGTGCATAGATAAGTGCAATGGCATCAAATTGGTTCGGTTGGTAGTTTATAGATTCGATTCCACCTATTTGATAATCAACCGATACTTTATTTTTTTCTGCTAGTTGTTTTGCTTTTTTTTGCCCTTCTATACTGATATCAAATGCAAAACTTTTCCATCCGATTTTTGCTGCATACACCGCATTTCTTCCTTCTCCCTCTGCGGGAAAAAGAATACTACCTGCTTTGAGTTTGTCGAGTTGTTCCTTTAAATACAGATTTGGCGATTCGCCATAAGCAAACTCTTCTTTACTGTATCGTTCATCCCATCTTTTGGTCCAGGCATCGTTCATAATCATATATGAAAAATTTAGGACTTAGATTTTCCACTATTAATCTAGTGGGATTTTAGAATTAAAGAATTCTGCCTGTAGTTTTTAAGTTATACCTTAACCGAATAATGTTTGTTCGTAATCGAGATCTTCTGTAATGATATCCTCTGGTTGGAATTGGGTGATGAGGTGATTCACTTCTGATTCCGAATTGGTTTTCGGATCAAGCCAACGATCTTGATTCTCCTTTCCAATGACTATAGGTTGTCTATGTTTGTTGGGACCGAAGTTATGGATTTCTGCCGTTCTTTTGTTTGCAACTTGTGTTACGATTGTAACCCAGGTTGTATTGTCAGGATACAAACCCCAAATTCCACCAAAGTAGGAATCTTTATCTTTAAATTCAATTTTGAATTTATGTTTTTCTCCATTGAGTTGGGTTTGCCATTCGAAGTATGATAATACTGGAATTAAACATCGATTTGTTGAATAATTTTTCCAAAAGGTAGAAGTAAATATATGTTCCGATTGGGTTGTCGTAATAAGACGATTAGCCCAAGGTTGTTTTGTTCCCCAAATACCAGGAGAAATTACTATTTTGTCTTCAAGATTTTTAATATACCAAAATAGACTATTCGGTTTTACTGCTAACCCATTCATCATATATTTCTGGCTATCTATTTCATAATTGTTGTCTTGAGCGGAAAAATTCCTCCACCGATTTTGGTATTTTTTTTGAGAAACCAGCCTGTTTGTGAATAAATTTGACATTGGTAGTTTAATGAACTAATAGGTTAATTCTTTTCGGATGTTAGGTTTTACGGATTTTCTTTGAGTCGTATCTTGTTAGAATTCATAGTATCAATTGCAGTATTGATAGGTTTTCAAACTCGTAGTGATCCACGAAATCCCCTAACAGCATAATAAGAATCTGCTCCGTTGTGATAGATAAAAACATTCCCATAACGAAAGTCTGCAAACAAAGCCCCACCTAAGTTTCTGATGTTCGTAGGAGTTTGGATCCAACTGGAAGTTTTTTTATCAAATTGACCTAAGGTTTGTAATTCCCTGTATTGTTCTTCTGTGAGTAACTCGATACCCATTGCATTTGCCATATCGATTGCACAATTTTTGGGTTTATGTTCTTTTCTTGCATCTAAGGCTTTCCTGTCGTAACAGACGCTGCGACGATCCTTGGGAGTTTCTTCGCAACAATCGTAGAAGATATATTCCCCTGTTTTTTTATCGTATCCAATGACGTCTGGTTCTCCTCCGGTTTTTTCCATTTCACTGAGAGACCATAACTTTTGTGCATTTGCTTCTAACTTACTTTGTACTTTTGCCCAATCTAAATCTTTATGGCGACTTTTGTTCTTTTCAAAACGGATTTTTAATTCTTGGAGTAGTTCATCTGATTGTTTTTGTGATAATTTCTTTGTATTACTCATGCTATAGTAATTCCTGTGATGAATTCGATACAGTGATATGCAGAATATTTAAACTATTTTGTTTTAAAATTCTAACAAGGTTCAAAATTTTCGTAAAGTAAATTTGAAATGAATTTTTCGTAAATTTTGAATCAATCTTCTATTAAAACTTCAAGTCGGTAAGATCAAAATCAATAAAAGGACATCTTGATCCCATCGAATATAAAAAGGAGATCATTAGTTCTGTAAAGGGCAATCTCTTTCCAGACGTTTTTGCAGATCTTTCACAATGGCAAATTTTCGTTCTCGCAGTTGATCGGGGAATTCTTCCTTGTAAGTTTTAATATCGATATAAGAAAAGTTCATATAAATATTTTTGAAGGGCCTAGGGAAAAGTTGGCCTGGTGATTGAACATGGTGAAGTCCACCGGAAAGGCAAAGGAGCATGATACCATCATCAATTGTTTCTATGATATCTGCGATGCCAGCTCTAACTGTCATGGGCTTTCCGAATTTATCCAGTCCATTTGGCCGTTTCATTCTACCTTCAGGAGCAATCATTACAACATCTGTTGGACGGATATTGTGTAGATAAGTATTCCATGTATCGTCTTTTTTTCGGGAGACTGAAGATAGATTGGGAATCATTAGTTTCCAAAAAGTACCAACAAACGGACGTTTGAGTGTAATGTCTGCTCCAGGGATATTGAAATGACCTGCGACATGCCAGAGGTAACGGAAGGGAAGTACCTGAGAATAGACAAGCTCATACAAAGACGTATGGTTCAGAAAAACCATTAGCCGAATATTTTTCCACGGATCATCAGGAATTGGATCGAGCCATTTATAATGACCTCGATAAAGAATCTGAGAAATGATTTTAACAAATAACAGAATCAGAAATGCAAGAATCTGTCTCACTGCTTCACCTGACTTTTTATAGTTTAAAAGTTACCAACAAGATTTGGCGAAACAAATGAGATCGTTTATCGTTCAGCGGTTGATCCATTATTTTAGAGCTAACGCGCGTAGTTGTTCCTGGAAACCCTCGTTGATATTAACTACTTTCCTTTTTGTTTTTAAGAATTGCATGGACTCATCCACAGATTTGCCGTCAGTCTTTGTAAGGTAAGCAGTCACGATTGCAGCACTCCTAGAGACACCTGAAAGACAGTGGACAAGAACTTTTCCGGTTTTCCTACCTTCTTGTATGAATTCGAGACATTCTGGAAGTATTCCTGATAATGCCTCTGATTTATTATCCATGATACGGAAAGACTTGTGATTAAATTCTCCTTTATGAGGGTCATCGAGAAAGGATCCCAACGATAATATATGTGTAATCCCGATTCGTCTCAGCTCATTCTTATTTAAAGAAGCCTGTAAACCACTGATAAACAATCCATCGACTACTTCATCAGGTACTGCGGTCTCCACAATCGCTGGACTTTCTAATGAATTACTTCTTGCGAGGATACCGATGATTTGATGGATAATGTCGATTTGATTGATTTTTCCTTTTTTGTAACCCTCTGATCCTCGCAGTTGAGCTAGGAAATCGAAAACTTGTTTGCCTATTTCTACCCAAATTTTTGTAGAAGTAGGTATCGGCCCACCTAATCCTCCTCTTCTACGGAGGATATCAAAACTAAGCTCTAATGCTTGACCCAAATCATCCAAACGTGTAGCATAAGGAACACTTCTTGCTAATCCTGTGATCATCAAATTGTCTTCTCCGAAGAGTTTCGTTCGATAATCCGTCTTATAAAACACAACAGGTTTCCCGGCAGTAAAGGCAAGAGTTGCTTCTACAATTCCGCCTTCATCAGGTACTCTTCCATTTAAGTTCAATACAACGCCATCACATCTCTCTAAAACATTATAAACATCAATTGCAAAAATGGCTGATTTAAGATAGTAAGTAGCCCATCCCTGTTCCTCTTCCGGTACAATATCTCTTGCTTTGGGGATTTCTTTGAATAGTTCAGCAATTTCTAATCCGTCTCTTGGAGGAAGAAATGTTTTATAACCAATAGATTCCAAATGATTCGAGATTGCAGTCAATTCCGCGATTTCAGATGGATTGAACATTGGGCCTGCGATATAAATTCTTTCCGTTTTGCTCATATCTTATTTACTCCTTGTAATGGGCTAATTTTTGCGTACAGAGATTAGGCGACTTGATTAAAGCTATATCTATGAAAACCTCGTTCAAAATGGCAAGAAGAATCTTGTTTAAGCCTTTAATTTTTACCAGCAAACAAACGCAAGGTATCATAAACTAACAGAAAGAGATTGTCGTCTGCCAAAATGAAGGTTGGATTCGGTGTCATTATTTGTAATTGTCTTTTTTTGTAGTGTTTTTAATTGTGATACACTTTAGGTTTTTTTAATTTTCCATTTTAATCTGGGAAAGGGTTGATTGCGGATTTTCTATTTCTTTTTTAGAAAGTTTATTTCCAGATTCATCTGGTTAAAAATACATTAGCAACTTTGATATAATTTTTCTCCCACTGAATGCCATCATTCCATCTAATTTGATCAGTGGTATTTCCTGCTATACGAATCAACTCTCCTTAATTTGTGTTTTCTGAGGCTAAAAAGAAAGAAGTAATTTCCTAATTTCTTCGTTTTGGTTTTAGAAGGTTGTGATTTTTAGAGTTCAAGTAAAAAGGTATCTAGAACTTTATCATTTAGGAAATTAAACTTTCCTGTTTCATCTTTTATGACTTGAAATGAAAATTTATAGTCATCTTTTTTTAGAACCATCTTGGTCTCTTTATTTTCTAACATCCATTCATTATCTTTTATCTCATAATAAATGGGGAAAATATCAGAAACTACCGAATTGGAATCTGCGAAAGCAATAATTGCATTTTGTCCATGATCCAATTTGATTCTAAAATATTTTAATGAGTAAAAGCCAACCATTTTTGAACGAAATTTTTCTGCGTTATCAATCATGGTTATTTTTTCTTTTAATTCAGATTCATTTCCCAGATTATATTGAAAAGGAATAAGGTAAATCCATCCAGTTAAAACTCCACATTTGACTTTGACCATCTCAGCATGTTTAGTGCCTGATTTCGTAGAATATTGAAAGGCTGAAAAATCAAGAATTTTTGAGATAGTGAATTTAGGGCAATAGTCGATTTCTTTTTTGTCCCCGAAATTTGAATAGATAGAGGTATTAATATTCAGTCGTATATGTGTATGTTTTTTTATATTTTCGTTTAAAAATACAACCTCCTTAAATCCTTCTACTTTTGTATGATCCAATTTGTTACATTGGAAGTAAAATATTGAAATTGTAAATATTATGGTTTTAATTTGATTCATATTTCCTTCTTGAATTTCATAGAGAGAGGCGATATAAAAAGGTATCTAGTTTCGGAAAATGAAAACATAAGTTTTGAAACGCAGTGAGTATTATTTGTTATATGAAGAACTGAGCTTTCAATAGTGGTTCATTTAATTTTCTAAAATTATTTATCCCACTGCAAACCAGGAGTATTGAATTTAGTTCCTATAGGAAACATTAGATTGAAATTTTTTTTAAGAATTTGTAATAGTTCTTCCGGTGTATCAATTTTTGTTTTATAAGCTATGCCGTTTTTATCTCGCTCCGATAATTCTCTATTTACGAGTGTATATCTTTTTCCATCACTTCCTGCTTGGGCAACTATGAGCCGATCTCTAAAATGTGATTTCGGATGAGTACTTGTAAACCAATTTGCTAGTTCGCGATCAATTTCGGGCATTTCTTCAAGTGTGAATTCACAAACATCGATCCAGCCGGAGGGAAAAAGAACCTGATGGAAATACTTACCATTGTCATGTAAAATCCGTCTTGTTTCGTGATTTGTTTCTTGTTCAATATTTGGTATTAATTGTATCGCAGATGTTAATGATACTCCCCCAACTCCTACATCAGCTAACCAAGAATTGCCTTGAAGTTCTACACGCAGAAAAACATGTGTTCTGGGCGGAGTAAAATCTCTAGGTTTATCTAACCTAACTCTAGCACTGATAGGGGTTACTTCAAAGCCCAGTTTCTTTAAAACATGAAAAAGAAGTCCATTTTGTTCAAAACAATAGCCTCCGCGACGTTGAATTACTAATTTCTCAAAAATTGATTCTAAGTTAATATCAATATTTTTTCCCAACAAAATATCTAAATTCTCAAAGGGAATGCTTTGAACATGTGCATTAGTGATATTGTTAAGTAATTCAAGGGAAGGAAGTCGTGCTCCACTATGTCCAATTCTATCAAAATACGCATCTAAAAATAGATTACTATTCAAAATAACACCTTAATCATTTTCTAGCTTTTGTAGATTAACTTTATAAGTATACGAAATTTTTAGACAAATAGTAAAGCGAATTGTGTTTATTTGAGTTTCCAGTATTGACTCTCGAAGGTTAGCGAGGCGTAAGTCGCTGTTATGCGTAGTTGCGTTTAATGCAATAGATTATATTTTTTTAATAAGTATTTAAATTTTTTGTTCAAATCAGCTTTATTATATTGAATATTCTCTATTTGGAGGGGGCTGTTTTCTCCATTTGTGATTTGTTTCTTAATGTTACAAGTAATGCTTTCTAATTTGAAACTGTTGTTTGAATAATTGTAAATAACATTTATAGTTCCGTATCCTTCATTGGGAAACCCTATTGATTCGTAGAAATTATAA
>NZ_RQGA01000010.1 GCF_004769575.1 Leptospira perdikensis
TTGCTTTTGATGTATGCTTTCACTTTAGAAGTGACAATTAGGGTTTCCTTCCATTTGTTCTTCGATCAACCATGTCGTTTGCCACGGAATTCCGAAAAAGGAAGATGTCCTCGCCAATGGAGACATTGTGAATCTAGACGTATCCCCCATTGTGGACGGATACATTGGAGATACTTCCAAAACCTTTATCGTTGGTGGTAAATCCACTCCGGAAGCCGAAAAACTGGTAGCAGATACCGAAAAGGCAATGTGGGTCGGCATCGAACAAGTGAAACCAGGGAACCGAATTGACGATATCGGAAATGCCATTGATGATTTTCTCACCCCTCTTGGGTATGGAATTGTTCGAGACTTAATGGGTCATGGTGTGGGACGAAATTTCCACGAAGAACCACAAGTCCCTCACTTTCGTTCTCCGAGGAAACTGGCAAAAATTGAAGCAGGGATGATTTTTACGGTCGAACCCATGGTCAATTTAGGAACTTGGGAAGTAAACTTTGATAAATCTGACAAATGGACAGTCCGCACCAAAGATGGAAAACTCTCTGCCCAATTTGAACATACCATTCTTGTCACAGACAAAGGGTATGAAATTCTAACAAAAGTTTGAACAAAAGGTTCTTGCTTTCACATCCAATTTGTCGTCTAATTCAAGAAGAGGATTATTATGAAAACTGCCATCACTCTATTTAGTCTATTTGTGATCACATCTGCAACTTTTGCCATCTGCCCAGGAAAAGAAAAACGTTCCTGCCCTGGAAATGACAAATTGGTTGAGTGCCCTCACGACGGAAAATAGTTCCCATGAACAAAGCCATCCTCTTCGTCGATGACGAACAAATCATTCTGATGAGTTTGAAGTCACAGCTCAAAAAACATTTTGGGAATGAATACCGTTATGAAACGGCCCAAAATACAGAAGAGGCGTGGTCTATCATCGAAGAGTTGGCGGAAGAAGGAATCAACATCCTAATCATCATCTCGGATTGGCTTATGCCGAACCAGAGGGGTGATGAATTCCTTCGAGATGTCCACAAAACTTATCCTGCAATTAAGAAAATAATTATTTCCGGTCATATAGATGAGTTATCACTCAATCAATTGAAAGGCGAAGTAGACTTACATAGTTTTTTAAACAAACCTTGGTCGGAATCGGATTTAATCAAAAAAGTAGAAGACGCCATTACGAAGATTGCCTAGGTTTTCCTAGGAAACCTCCGCATGTCTCAATCAATCATTCAAAACACTATCGAAGACTTAGAATCTTTACGTTCGAAGTCCCCTCTCGTTCATAATATAACAAACTATGTAGTCATGAATAATACTGCCAATGCACTTCTTGCCATTGGTGCCTCTCCAATTATGGCCCATGCCATTGAAGAAGTCGAAGAAATGGTTACGATTTGTTCGGCAACTGTCATCAATATTGGAACTCTATCTGAATCTTGGATTCAAAGTATGGAAAAAGCGGCAGCAAAAGCAGTCTCTCTTGGTAAACCTTTTATACTTGATCCTGTTGGCGCAGGAGCAAGTAACTTGCGTAATGTGACAATTCGTCGAATTTTAGGTGCAGGTAGCCCAAGTATTGTGCGTGGGAATGCTTCTGAAATCCTTTCAACTCTCAACTCTTCTGGAAAAACCAAAGGAGTCGATTCTACAGATTCTTCAGATTCAGCAGTTGATTCTGGAAAGTCTCTTTCCAAAGTCACTGGTGGAGTGGTTGTTATCTCCGGTGCTACTGATTATATTTTAAGTGGAGCAGAAAAAGCCCAAGTGCGAAATGGAGACATTCTTATGACAAAGGTCACAGGCCTTGGTTGTACTGCTTCTGCTATTTGTGGGGCCTTCGCTGCCATCCAACCGAACCAGTTTCGTGCAGCTACTTCCGCAATGGCTGTGATGGGAATTGCTGGCGAAATGGCAAAAACCAAAACAAGTTCTCCTGGAAGTTTTCAAGTCGCATTTTTAGATGCACTATATGAAATCGGAGCAGATACCATTAAACAAAAGTTAAATGGAGAATAAAATTCATGGAGTTTATTTGGTAACAGATAGACCCCTCTGCCGAACGCATGGTTTGGCAGAGGTAGTGGAACTTTCTGCTCTTGGTGGAGTTTCTCTTGTACAACTTCGGGAAAAAGAAACTGACAGTCGCGAATTTTTAGAACTCGCAAAACATTTAAAAAAAATTCTAACACCATTCGCCATTCCCCTTCTTATCAATGACCGTTTAGACATCTGTTTGGCGGCCGGTGCCGATGGTGTCCATCTGGGACAATCCGATTTACCTTGGCAGGAAGCTCGCCGGATCTTAGGAAACAATGCCATCATTGGGCTTTCCTTAGAAACCAAAGAAGATTACCATTCTCTAATAGAAACAAATCCAAAACCTCCTTTAGATTATTTGGCGGTTTCCCCTGTGTTTGATACCAATACAAAAACAAATACCAAACCCGCCTGGGGACTCGAAGGACTCAAATGGTTACGAAGTAAAACCACAATCCCCATCGTTGCCATAGGGGGAATTAATGAATCCAATGCCGAAACAGTTGTGAAAGCCGGAGCAGATTCGATTGCCGTAGTGAGTGCGATTTGTTCCGCCGAAGATCCAAAATTGGCAACGGAAATTTTATCAAAAAAATTTCATACCTAAATAGAAATTAGAGAAACGATTATCAATTGTATATAACTAGATCTATATAATTTTTCTTTTTAATCTAAGTCGAAATCTTTTATTAGTTTAGAACTCATTCAATTTGCTTCTTTGATCTTCTTTTGTTTTAAATTTCGATTCCAAATTTCAAACCCAATTCTCTCAATGGGTGAATCCTTAAAATAAACATCAAACTCTTGTTTGGTCAATGATTCTTTTTCTAAAAAATTAGGGTCCGTCCAAAAGGATCTCGGTAAAAATTCATTCTCTGAGGTTTCAACTTCGTTTCTTTTGGCAACATTGGCATTCCAAGGACAAACTTCTTGGCAGAGATCGCAACCATACACCCAACCTTTCCGATCCCATTCTAAAAAAGAATCAGTGGCTTCGGTTTCTTTTCTGTCCTCAATGGTTAGGTAAGAGATACATTTTCTAGCATCAATTTGATAAGCTTCGAGAGCGTTTGTGGGACATACATCCAAACATTTACGACAACTACCACAATGGTCTGTGATGATTTCTTCTGGATCTGGACCACCTAATTCTAAGTCGGTGAGAATGGTCGAAAGAAAAAAATAAGATCCAAGTTTTGGATGGATGAGGTTTGTATTTTTTCCCTGCCAAACAATCCCCGATTCCCGAGTTAAGATTTTTTCAGCTACGGGCAAACTATCCACAGATTGACGAAATTTAAAACCAGAGAACTTCTCCCGGAGGGTTTTTAAAATCCGATTTCCTTTTTCTTTTAAGATGAGATGGTAGTCAGAACCTAACGCATAACGGGAAACCTTAGATTCCATTTGGGAAAGTAACTCTTCACCCTGACTTGATCTATAAATAAACCCAAGGCAGATCACAGACTTCGGAACAAAACCTAAATTTTGAAAATCATTTCGAATTCCCACAGCATGGTCTTTGGCAAACCAAACCATTTCTCCAAATCGCTCTTCCTGAATCCATTCATCCAAATGTTTGCGGTCTGAATTTGGGATTTTTGCTTCTGTGAATCCAACCAAAGAAAATCCTTCTGCCTCACAAATGGTTTTAATTTGGGAACGAATCTGATAGATTGGATTTGTCATGGGTGAAAATGGGAACGAAGTTTATCTTACAGAAATTCAAGGCCAGTTGCCAAGCCATTTGTATGTTCATCTCCCAAAACTAGTTTCTCTCTTTCCACAAATTGAGGCCCTTGTTACTCTTCCCAAGGGACTTCCGGAACTTTTAAGAAAGGGAATTTACTTTGCCTTACTCCAATCGGTGGTGAGACTTCTCGAAAGGAACACAGACCCACTTTTACCCGAAATCCTTCCTGAATATGGGGAGCTGATCCGTTCGGTTTCCGAAACCTATTCCGCTCTAAGCCCAGAAGTTGAATCCAATTGGCTCGAAGAATGCATTCAATATGGAGATAAATCAGCCTACCATTGGGAATGGAAACATTTTGATTCCAGAGAATTGTTTTAAATTACAATTGTTCCTTCTCGAGTGATTTTAGAAAGTCAGGTGGGATTGGTTTTTTGGTTTTGGCATGATAATCAAAATACACCTGAACTGTTTTAGCTGACACATAAACCGTGTTTGTTTTTTTGTCACGAATTTCATACGAAAATTCCCAAGAAGTAGTTCCAATAGCTGAGACCCAAGTTTCTACATAAATGGAAACACCGGGAAGGACAGAAGCCTTTAGATCCATTTCCACACGTGCGAGAACAAAAGGAATGTCATCTAACTCCGATACATTTAAATAACGATTACAAAAATCCAACCTTGCCAACTCTAAATAAGTCGAATAACTGGAGTTATTGACCCTTCGCATTGGATCCATATCATTAAATCGAATTTGAATTTCGGTACGTATCATAGTCTATGATCAATTGAAGCAATAGGAATGAATCTGTCATCTCTATGTTTCTATTTTATATTGGATCTGAACGGATCGTAACAACCTTCGTAGTTCCGGATTTTTGCCATATATTGGTTCTAAAAAAGTTTGATTTATTTTATCTTTGGGAATTCCAAGAGATACCAAGTAGCTCTCGACATTGCGAACTCTATCTTTCACCAGTTTTCGATTTTTTGTCAAATGGCCAGAGGCATCTGCAGAACCAATCAAGGAAAGATATCCTATTTGGGAGATAGGATTGAGTTCCCACTCAGCTTGTAACAAATGGATAGATTCTTTTTCTAACTTCGAGGATCCGGCTTCGAAAAAGATGGAAAGTTCTCTAATAGGAGATTCCAGAATAAGTGTATTTTTTTCAGGGTTGGAATTTCCTTCTTTGCGTACAAGTAGTACAATTCTTTGTTTTTCCAAAGGTTTGGCCCAAAGCCAAAAGAGGAAAAATCCTGCCCCAACTAACATAAGGGAAATCCAAACCATATTCCTTTAGACTCTTACCTCCGATTTGCGGAAATTTCTTTCAAACGAGTAGACAAAAATCAAAATTTTAGTACAATATCTAGTTATGAAACCTATGCGAAAAATTTTGATCGTCTATTCACTGTCAATCGGTCTGGCCTTCGGCTGCAAACCGGCAGAACTTTCGAACACTTGTGATGCGAAAACAAAAGAATACTTCCAAGCGACGGTCGTTCGGTTTCTCACTGGGGACCGGTCACCCTCTTGTCTCCCTTCCTTTGATTTCCAAGAACTTTGGGGTGTTTATATGGCACCTTCGGGAACGACAAGTGTCAATGCCATCACAAGTTATAACGACCAAATCATCATTGGTGGAAATTTTCAATATGTGGGACCGTCTACAGGGAGCGTAGTGTATTTAGAAACATCCAATGGAAAGGTTTTATCCAACCGCAATTGCCCTTATTTAAAAGTAGTGGGATCCACCGGGATTGCTATCTCCGATGGAGGTGGTGGGTTTTATATTGGCGGTGAGTTCTATGCAGTCCAAGGCGTAGAAAGATCTAGTGTGGCCCATATCTTACCGGGCTGTGTATTGGATCGCAACTTCAATGTTCCCAAAAATAATTCTATCAGTATTTATACCTTATTACTTGCGGGAGATTCACTCTACGCGGGCGGATATAATACTAGTGATAATAGTGGGTATTTGGTTCGTCACAATCGTTATACTGGTGCCTTGGACAATTCGTTCACGCCAAATCCAAATTTGTTAGTTTCCGATTTAGAAACCGATGGAGACTCTCTTTATGTTTGTGGAGATTTTACGAATATCGGTGGTTATACGAAGAATTCCTTAGCCAAGTTTTCTCTCTCCACTGGTCTCATCGTATCTTCTTTTACTACAACCATAACTGGATCCAGTTGCCTAGATTTGTATTACGGAACCGATTCCAATGGGAGTCCTAATATCTATGCCGTTGGCGATTTGACAACCCCAACATTTAGCAGAGCCATATCGTTTTATCCCGATGGAACATTAACCACTTGGAACCCCGCTCCTAATGCTAAGGTCAACTCCATCCAACAATATAACAATAGGCTCTATTTAGGTGGTGATTTTACTACCATCAATGGTGGAACTTCCGCTCCCAATTTAGTCTCTGTCAATAATAGTACGGGTACGGCCATCACTACAAATTACGGTGTCAACGACGTTGTCGCAACCCTGCAAATCATTGAAAATACACTTTACTTAACCGGAAGTTTTACCCAGGTGAAATCTGTTCCGAGAAACTATGCGGCGGCACTTTCTTTACCCGATGAATCGGTTACTGCCTTTGATCCGGCTTATGATGGTAGTTTCAATAATCCTGGTTCGGGGATTGTGTCGGCAGGAAACGGGGTTGTACTTTTCACTTCCAGTCGTTCGACAGTCAATGTCAAAGCTCGGAATCATTTTGCCGTTTTGGATGAAGTCACAGGAGCCCCGATCGAAGGAACACCTAACTTTGACTATTCGATCAAAGCCCTTCATCGAGTTGGAAACCGATTGTTTGCAGGAGGATCTTTTACCAATATCGCCGGTCAAGGACGGAACGCCTTTGCGATTTTGGATTTACCTAACTACCAAGTAAGCCCGATTAATACCGTGCTTACCGGCTCCCCCGAAATCCGGACAATCACAAGCGATGAATCGCAAGTGTATGTAGGAGGGGCCAGCGTAGCTAATGTGAATGCACTAACAAGGAACGGAGCCTTTGCCTTAAATTTAGGGGATCTATCTGTGAGTGGATGGAATCCGAACCTCAACGGCAGTGGGGAAAGTTTCCTTGTTGTAGCTGATGTCGTTTTCCTAGGCGGATTGTATTCAGGAATTAACGGGGATGGTGTTACCACAAGTTACCAGGCCGTGGACAAAATCACTGGAACCAAACGCGGGATTCCTTCAACAACCAATTTCCCTAGTAGCGGAGTTTATACGCAAACCTTATCAGGTTCAAAAATCTTTCTCGGGGGACAATTTGCGACAATTGGTAGTATAGGAACCTTCAATAATTTCGCAATTTATAACCTTGCCACTCAATCTTACGAACAGCCTAACCCAGTATATAGCGATAACATTATTTACCACATTGCTGCTTACCCTGACGGGAACGTACTGATTGGAGGATCCTTTACTGGACTGAATGGTGCCACCGATAACTATTCTTTTGGAGTTTTTAATAGTAACACCAATGTATTATCCTCTTGGAATGGTGGGATCAATGACGTAGTCTATACATCCATGTATAAAAATGGAAGATACTATTTGGGTGGAGCTTTTACAATCGCCCTCAGGAAGAGTAATGGTGGTTTAGTTCGAACTAATTTGAACGAATGATTACCAACTAACAAACCTTACAGAGCATGATTCATCATGCGAACTGACAGAAAAAAAGAATTTTTACCTATTTTTGTTTTTTAGATTTCCGTTTTAGAATTTTTTGCATAGCCTCTTCGCCTTTTTTAGCACCAAGTAATACAGTTTTGTACAATTTGGTCCGAATCGTTGTCGTGAGTTTGACTGGAAGCGGTTTATCTGGTGCAACGGTGATAATCTTCACACCTTTGGGTGGTTTGACGGCGAGTTCTCTTGCTGTATTGAAATGGAAGTGATGGAGTTTACGCATCAACCTTCGGATGGTTCGTCTTGTTGGAAAAGCAAGTAAACTAGTAAGTCTTGTGAGTGGGCCTGAAATATGACGGATAGGAGAATTCATAATCACCACAATTTCTTTGTATCCAGCTTCGATGATGTCTTGGATGGGCAGTGGATTTAAAATCGCTGCATCGGAATATAAAGTTCCATTTAACCAATGTTTACCGCGAGTGGCAATTGGTAACGAAGTAGCAGCTTTCAACAAATCAAACACATTGGAAGATGTGGCTTTGACATATTCAATAGAATGGGTATGTAAATTACTAACTGCGACGACAAAATGAGGGACATTTTTTCTATCCAGAGTTTCTGATTCTAACCTAACTTTTTTCCGAAAGATAAAATCGATTAGATACTCCTGATTTAAAAGCGTTTTGCCTTGAAAAGGATGTAAAAAGGAAATGAGTTTTCTTCCCGACAAATCCTTATACCAAACGGCCAGTGCCTTTTCACTTTTAATTGGTTCTTTTTTAGGCATTGATACATAATAAGCGGCAGCACAAGCACCTGACGAAACACCGACCACCAAATCAAAGTAATTCGGTCGTAAGAACTGATTCCATGCGTAGAGAACACCGCCAGAAAATGCCCCTTTCATTCCCCCTCCTTCCACAAGGAGTGCTCTTTTGGAACCTTTGGCTTTAGGAAGTTTGGGATGATTTGGAGATTCGTTCGATGGAAGAGACTGCACAATAATGTCAGGGTCTTCTGCCTGGCTTCGGTTGCAAAAAACTATTCGTTCCAAAATTACAATTTCAACTTTTTAGGAGAATCACCAAACATAGGTTCTCCCCCTACCAAATTCCCAAAATTTCCTAAAAAATCTTGAGGCCATACAATAAATTTCGCTACGTACGCAATTGAATATTAGTATGCTCGGGATTAAAACGTTGGAGACGGAAGTGAATGGAATCTCAATCAAAGGTTCCTTACAATTGAATGCAAAAGGTGCGTACCAATTGGATTTACTCTCCCCTTATCCAGGTCCTATGTTTACCTTCTCCTTCCCCAAAATCTACCATGCACTTTGGGATGGACATATGTCGGAAATTGATAACTACGCAATCAGTCATCTGCGCACACTATTCCACAAATGTGAAAACATCAAAAAGGAAGTTCCCAGGTTCGAAAAAGAACTAAAAGAGTTTTGGTTGGAAGTGGATGGGATCTCAGTACTTTCCCCACTAGAATGGAATGAAAAATGTATGTTTCTAAAAAAAGCCTTACAGGAAGGTTATATGGATGCAGACACATACGAAAAAACTTTGAACGATCTTACTATTGTCATGGAAAAAAAATATTTCGAAAGAGAGAAACGTTGTGAAGCGTTTCTTCTTCAGTACCTTCCCGAGTATTCGCACTTACAAAATCATTTTTTTTGGATTCGCTTCTGTTATGAATTAACAGAAAAAAAACACCTACTTCTACTTTAAATTTTCGTTTTTCTTGCCAAAGAGACGAGTATGATCTTTACTTTCCATTAGGGGTGGAAATTTATTTCCGTCTCCTAAAAATAGAACTCGGAACTAGCTATGCGACCAATGGATCAAATCACAGGGAAAGAACAAAAACACCATGTGATCTTACACTATCTTATGAATCAAGAAATGAAGGCCAACTGGAATGGACAAATCCAATCCATGACCGTCACACAGGAATTACCTGGCGGTGAAGAAATTATTGTTGATTGGTCTGAAGTTTGGGCGATTGGCCCTGGTTCCACATTCATACTTTCCAAACTTTTGGCTCGGTATCTAGAACTCCATTGTTCTTTCGTAAAACAAATTGCACCTAACAAAATCCAACTACATGTAGACAAAGTTCTCATTGCAAAAAAAGAAAGATTAAACCCTCGTTTTACTATTTCGGAAGATGGTCTTGTCAATGTTACCAACATCGTCAGTTCCAAAACCATCATTGAAGCAAACATGTTCAACATCCCTACTCTCGTACGAGTCAACTTTGAAGACTACAGAAAACGTATGATGGTTAGGTCAGGCGAAGCAGGTGCGATGGATATTTTCAAATCTGGAATGGAAAGAAAGTATGATGTTGTTAAATCCACTCAAAAAATCCTTTTTATTAAAGATGCTACCAATGCAGAAAGTTACCGATCAGATGATGAAGGTTTCATTAACTATGAAGATGAAATCGAAGATCATGTTGATAAATTGGCAATGGCTGCAAGAGACAAAAAGATAAAATCGGAACTCATTCTGCCTATCCTCTATACAAATGAACTAGAAGAAACCATTCCTATTGGATATTATTCATTACAAACTAAAGATAATTTTATCACCAAAGAAGATTTAGATTTTTACCAAAAACAAATCGCAGAAATGATCGAAAGGATCAAAGATGCAAACCTAATGACAACAGTAGAAAAATTTCCAGTTTTGGATTTATCTACGACAGGACTCAGACTCAGAATTACTAATAGTAGCTTGGTGGAAACTTTGCCCAAACAAAAAGGAATTTTGTTGGAGTTAGTGTTTAAACTCCAAACTCCTTTCCGGTTTTTTGGTAAAATTGCATGGGCTTTCAAAGAAGCTTCAGGAGATTTACTTGTCGGTGTAGAGTTTTCCGGAAAACGCACTTACGCCGAAAAAGTCCGTTTCGAAGAAAATATAGAAATTATCAAAAATAATGGAAAGTCTGCGGCTTAAAAGTTAGCGGCTTTCCAATTTGATTGTTTTTGTAATTTTCGGAATTTCATAAGCGCAGATATAATATAACATCTTTAAGTCGATATAGTCGTAAGCTCGGGCCAAATCCTTTTGCCAAAGACTATCAATCTTTTCCCAAGGAAGGTCCGGATATTTTTGTTTTTCCGACTGAGGGATTTTTAAGGATTCTGCTTGGATATAACGTAACATTTCTTCCGCAAAAAAACTATCGTGGTCACCCTCTTTGAATTCTTGGATTTGGTTTCTGTAGAGGAAGGACTCAAGCTCCCGGCAATAGAAAATAAACTCATGGAACATTTGTTTAATCTAAAATGGGATTCCCTTTGGAATAGTTTTTTTCATTGGCAAAGGAATTCAAATCCTGGATACTTTCACTAAAGTATGAAGATCCGTATACAAGCTGCTCTATTTTTCCTTTTTGTTTTGGTATTCCCCATCCAATCTGCAGAAAAGGATTTCCAAATCATCGATCTCGTTGTCGGGAAAGGGGAAGAGGCCTTTTCCGGTTCCTATGTTACTGTACATTACGTAGGCAAACTCACCAATGGCACCAAGTTTGATAGCTCTCGTGACCGCAACCGCCCTTTTGAATTCAATTTGGGAGCAGGTGAAGTGGTAAAAGGTTGGGACAAAGGTGTAAAAGGAATGCGAGTGGGTGGAAAACGTAAACTCATCATCCCACCTGAACTAGGATACGGTAGTAAAAAAGTAGGAAACATTCCTCCTGACTCCACTCTCATTTTTGAAGTAGAACTTTTAAAAATATACTAACCAAAGATTTCGGATTTGTACGTAAGGGAGAATATGACACTTCCTATTCACGAATTTCTTGACAAAGTTCAGAATGGTTCTAACTTGTTTGGACTATGGAATTGTTACAAATTCGAACCCTTGTTTTACTCCTTGTTTTTGGTACCACACTTACCCAATGCAAACCCAAATCAGATTCTGACGAAGAAACCTTGCTCTTGTTAGCTGTTGCTGCTTCGAAGATTTGTGTCAATAACTCCTATACGGGAACTACTGTGGTGAACTCCACTGCTACTTTAGATACAAATACAGATTGTATCACTGGTATGACATCTTCTATGTCGTCAGATCTACCTGCTTGGATTCGAAACAACTTTAAATGCTCAGTAGGTACTGTTTCCGGATCCAATTATGTATTCCGATCACAAAATATCCCAAATAACAAAAGTTTTTATTTTGGTTCTACCTCTCCAATGTATGTGGCACTTGCTGGTGGACAAAAATCTGCAGGAAACAATCAAATTGCTTCTCAGTGTTTGGTATATACCATCCCTAGTGCACCTGCTGCCAAGTCAGGTACTTTAGTGGGAACTCAAAGTGGTTATGCTTCTGTTGGGATTACTGTGAATGGACTTGCCATTTTTAACAACGCAGCAGCTGCCCCTGATACACTCGCAACGGAAGCACAAACATTTGATACATTCAACGGTCACCCACAAAGTTCAGGCGTTTACCACCACCACTCCCAACCACTCAATGTAACGAATAACGACTCCAAGTTGATTGGAGTATTGCTCGATGGATTTCCAGTGTATGGTTTAAATTGTGATAATGCGACAACTAACACTGGGGATGATGGTGCTCCAGGAACCGTTGGGCCAGCACTTGATGCTTACCATGGTCATACAGCAAACACAGTACTTTTCCCAAGTGGAATCTATCATTACCATTTTGCATATGATAGTACGGCCACAATCAATACACTCATTGGTTCTTCTTTCCGTGGAACTCCAGGAACAGTTTCAAACTAGTTAAAAATTGTTCCAAGCCATCTCTTTTCTTTTTGGTTTATGGTTATTTATCTCCTGTTCCCCCCTCCGGGTGGAAGCAGGAGATCCAGGTCTTAGCGAAGATTCAAACCACTTCCTTCTTTACCAAGGAAATCGACTCAATGGAATTTTTGTCCAAACCAATCCCACCCTTTTAGAAGTTTATGAAACAGAATACTACAAGGGAGTTCCTCACGGTCGTTATACGGCAAAAAAGTTAAACGGTACCGTTTTGGAAGAAAGAAACATTCGATATGGACAAAAACATGGAAAACAAATCAGTTATTTTGAAAATGGAAACCTAAAACAAAAATCAGAATTTGATAACGGCAAACCCATTGGCGAATATGTTGATTATTTTGACAACGGGCAAATTGCCACCTATCAAACGTTTTATGATTCTGGGAAACCAAAGGTTTCCAAAAAATGGAACCGGCGCGGACAAATCTATCTAAATCATGTATTTATGGAATCGGGAGAAAGTTTCGGTCGCCCGGGGAGTAAACTCTGTGAACCCATTCCCAACGAGAAAACCAATTCTATATGAAATTTTTAGTACTATTTTTAAAGAGTATTCTGGATATAAAACGCCATAAAATTCAAATTAGAGCTCAGAGCAGTAATCCCTTTTCGACTCTCCTCCTAGTCATTTTTCTCTGTTTGGTGGGAATTCACTGCCAACCCTCAGAATCAGAACCCAATCCAAATCAAGTTCCGTATTTTTCAGGGAAGGATTTTGATCCGATTTGGACGGATCACCCAGAAAAAAATACAAATCTCAAACAAGTCCCAAATTCTCTCGGATTAATTGAACATACAGGCAAACAAATATATCCTAAAGATTGGGCACCAAAAGAAAGTTTGGTGGTCTTCTTTTACGCAACCTGTCGAGGGATTTGTCCCCTCATTACGCGGAATATTTTGCAAATCCAACCACAACTTTCCGAATTCCCTGACTTAAAAATCCTATCCCTATCTATCAATTCTAAAGCAGATACCGTTCCTGTTTTACAAAAATATATGGAATCGTATAAAATCCAAAATCAAAATTGGAGTTTTTATACTGGAAAGGAGTCGGAGATTGAAACCTTTGCCAAAGGAACTTGTGGTGCAGAAATGGAAGGATTCTCCGTAGAACGAGGGAAGTATGAATTTGTTCATACAGAAAATATCTTTTTATTTGATAAAAATCAATACCTACGTGGAATCTATCGTGCCAAAGGTACGGGCGATATACAAAGGTTAGTGGAAGATATACGAAAACTAAGAAAACAAATCAACTAATCTAAGGATTTTTTTGGAATCCTTAGATTGTTAAAATGATCGAAATGGATATTTGACAAACTATTGTTTGAAACTTTAGTTTTTGATTTTATATCCTGTCCTAAAAATAAGCCAGGTCACAGTCAAACAAAGGGTCAAAAAAACTAAAATCATCGAGATACTAACAGATAATGCCACATCTGCTCTTTCAAAAAAACTATACCGAAACCCACTCACCAAATACAAAACAGGGTTAAACATACTGAGTTTTTGCCAGAAAGGAGGTAACATTTGAATGGAATAAAAACTCCCTCCCAAAAATACAAGTGGAGTGATGACGAGCATAGGAATCATTTGGAGTTTTTCAAAACTATCCGCCCAAATCCCAATTACAAACCCAAACAAACTAAAACTAATACATGTTAATACCAGAAAAAATACCATAAGGATAGGATGATCTATACGAATGGGAACAAAAAACGATGCAGTGATAAGCATAAGTACACCAAGCATCAAAGATTTAGTGGCAGCAGCTCCTACATACCCAATCACAACTTCCCACATAGTCACAGGTGCCGAGAGGATTTCGTAAATTGTTCCGTTGAACTTAGGAAAATAAATTCCAAAAGAGGCATTGGAGATACTTTCCGTAAGAAGTGATAACATCACAAGGCCCGGAACGATAAAACTTCCATAATGGATTCCGTCAATTTCCTGAATTTTTGAACCAATGGCCGAACCGAATACGATAAAGTATAAGGAAGTGGAAAGTACAGGAGAGGCAATACTTTGTAAAAGTGTACGGAAGGTTCTTGCCATTTCGAATCGATAAATAGATTGGATTGCGTAAAAATTCATACAGCCTCCTGTAATAACTGAACAAAAATTTCTTCTAGGGAACTTTGTTTTGTACTCAAATCACTGAACTGGATTTTGAGTTTTTTTAAATCATCTAGAAGTTTTGTAATCAAACTACTGTCATCCGAACGATCATATGTAAAAACAAGAGCAGAATGGTTATCCACAAGCTCTAATTCGTATTTTGAGAGTGATTTTGGGATTAGTTTCAAAGATTTTTTTAATTCGATTCGGAGTTGTTTGGTTCCGAGTTGTTTCATGAGTCGGTCTTTATTTTCAGTAAGAAAAATTTCACCCTTTCTGATCACAGAAATTCTGTCTGCTATAGATTCAGCTTCTTCGATATAGTGAGTGGTGAGAATAATGGTAACACCTTTTTTTCGAAGAGATTCCACAATCTTCCACATATCCTTTCGTAATTCTACGTCCACACCAGCACTTGGCTCATCTAAAAACAAAATACTTGGTTCGTGTGACAATGCTTTGGCGATGAGAACTCGTCGTTTCATTCCCCCAGACAAAGTCATGATCCTTTGGTCTTTTTTGTCCCAAAGAGAAAGGGATTTTAAAACTTCTTCAATGTATTTTGGGTTGGCTGGTTTTCCATAGAGTCCTCTCGTAAACGAAACACTAGCCCAAACGGTTTCAAAAGCATGGACACTAAGTTCTTGTGGAACAAGACCGATAAAGGATCTGGTTTTTTTGAAATCTTTAATGATATCAAATCCATCCACGTTCACATCACCAGCGCTTGGTGAGACAATACCACAAATTAAATTGATCAGAGTGGTTTTTCCCGCTCCGTTGGGCCCAAGCAGGGCGTGGATTTCACCCTCTTTTACTTCCCAATTTACATCTTTTAGAGCTTGGAATCCATTGTCATATGACTTGGAAACTTTTTTTAGAGTTAGGATCGATTTCAAACGGTTTCATCCTTCCAGCCAATGTCTGTGAGGAAGTCATCGTAACCCCCATCATAAACAAAAACTCGGTCATCATCGAATACAATCAACTTTGTGGCCACAGCGCGCAAGTGCATTTCGTTGTGTGTGACCATGATCACAGAGCCATCAAAATTATCGATGGCCTCAATCAGTGAGTCGCAGGATTGCATATCCAAGTGGTTTGTAGGTTCATCCAAATACAATAGGTGACAAGGTGTGACCAAAATTTTTCCGAGTAACACCCGGCTCTTCTCTCCCCCAGAGAGAACCTTAATCTTTTTTAAGGCTAGGTCTTCCGAAAACATCAGTCCACCGGCAATGTTACGAGCTTTCCCTTCGGAACAGTTTTGATCTGCACTCATAATTTCTTGGACAACCGTATTACCTTCATTCATATTCAGTTTGTTAGTTTGGCCAAAATAACCTTCCTTCAAAACTTGGTGTTTTTTGACCGTACCAGAAACAGCGGAAAGTTCTCCTGCAATCAGTTTGAGTAAAGTTGACTTCCCTTTTCCGTTTTTTCCAATAATACAAATTCGATCTTCGGGACCAACACTGATAGAAAAGTTTTCAAACAAATACGGAGCACTACCATTATAAGAAAAAGAAACTTCATCGGCGCTTAACATCTGGCTTGCGGAGAATGGAGCACTATTGAAATAAAGTTCCATATCCTCAATATTTTCAAGCGCTTTCATTTCGCCTTGTTTCTCTAATCGTTTCACTCGAGATTGGGCGCGACTCGCAAAACTTGCTTTTGCTTTAAACTTAGCGATAAAGATCTCTTCTTGTTTGCGTTTTTTAGCTTCGTTGAGTCTAGTTTTTTCGTAAATTTCTTCTGCTTGGTTGATTTGTGTGTATAACTTTTCTGTATCACCTTGCACTTTGATGGCTTTGGTTCTATGAATGGCAACAGTATGTGTTACAACACTATCCATAAAACTTCTATCGTGTGTGATGAGTACAATTTCACCTTCCCATTCTCGTAGGAACTCTTCTAACCAACGTATGGTGACAATATCCAAATAGTTGTTTGGTTCATCTAAGATTAACATGTCTGGAGCCGAAACAAGGAGTTTGGCTAAGTTCATCCTGATTTGGTAACCACCAGAAAAATCCTCCGGACTTCTCTCCATGTCTTTTTCTGAAAATCCAAGACCAAACAAAATTCGTTCAACTTTCCAAGTTTCGTACTCATCACCTTCTGGAAGACCAAGAGCACATTCTTCCAAAACTGTAGGTTTGGTGAATACTAAATGTTGTTCTAAATGTCCAATGCGATATCCTTTGGGAATTGTAATGTTCCCTGAGTCCGGTTCCATTTTTCCTAAAATGATTTGGACCATCGTTGATTTTCCATGTCCATTACGGCCAACAAGACCGACTCTTTCGCCACGGTTCACACTGAATTGTAAGTCATCAAATAAGACTTTACCGTTAAATTGTTTGTTAATTCCAGATACTTTGATCATATAATTTCCGAAGGTTTTCCCTTTCCGTATTCAACCAGGATCGAAAAAGAACCGGAAACGACGAGTAGAATCGAAAAGAAATTGGGCCAGTTTCCTTCGCGAAAGGTAAATTCTTCGGACATAATCACTAGGAAAACCACCTGTGAAATTATGGACTTTTTTTAAGGAATCCGGATTCCGAAACTATACTGTGCGAACTTTTCTTTTTTCTTTTCTTAGTTTCCTTTGTCTCACTTCCGGTAAGGGAAACTATGCCAACGGCAACTTACAAGTGGCCTTTGGAGCAGAAGAAAATTATCTTTTGGTGCGTTCGCTTGATTCCAGCATCATCCATTTAGGGAGTCCGGAAGAAAAGAAAGAATACCAAGAAATCATAGATGAGTATTTACGATTCAAAAGCCTTCACATCCAAGGCAAATATGGTGATGCCTATTTGGTTGTTCGTTCCACTCAATTCAAACTCATCCAACTCTACGACAAAATACTTACTAAAAATTTAGATCTTATTCGTTCCGAATTAATTTTACTCGGGGGAAAATCGCGCGACAAAGAAAAAACACAAACCAGAGCATTTTTACGCCTTGCACTCCGAGATGTGAGTGAAGCCGAACAGAAGTTAGTGATGGCAAGAAACACTCGCCCTCTTCTTTATTTATTAAAACTTCGAGAAATGTTGTTCTCCTTAAAGATATTAAAACACGCAGGAAAATTTGTAATTTTTCTAAACCTGCTACATGATGGTAAGTTTATGGATTCGATTGAGTTTTCTGATTTTGATTCCATCGAATCCGAACTCATTCGTGGTTTTGGGAAAGGGAACAATAAACTACTCGCACTTCATTACGATAACTCTTTCCTTCCTTTTGGAGAGGAAAGTATCTACGAAAGTATGATGACAAATTACAAAGCCCCGGAAATCAAAAAAGACTAATCACATAAAATAGAATTTAATTCGTTCAAGGTTAGTTTGCCTTTCGGAAATACCATTTGATTATCGATTCATAAATTATTTCAGGTGGATCAGGTCTCTGGCATGATTTGCTTTTTCTTTGGCTTCTTCAATTGATTTCCCCAGAGCCAAACTAACTCCCATTCGGCGTTTCCCATCCAATTCCGGTTTGCCAAAGATTCGAATGTCCACACCTTTTAGTTTCAGGGCTTCGTCAACACCGGTATAAATTGGTGAATTCGTTTTTCCTTCTAACAAAATTGCAGAACTAGCAGCAGGAGTATGAAAGATCAGTTCTGGAATCGGTAGGCCAAGTAATGCTCTCGCATGAAGTGAAAACTCAGAAACATTTTGCGAAATTAAAGTCACAAGCCCAGTATCATGTGGCCTTGGTGATACCTCACTAAAATACACATCGTCCCCTTTGACAAAAAGTTCGACTCCAAAAATTCCGAATCCTCCAAGGCCGGTCGTAACTGTCTCCGCAATTTTTTCAGCAGCACGTAAAGCAAGTTCCGTCATAGGTTGTGGCATCCAAGATTCCACATAATCTCCGTTTACTTGTCTATGACCAATGGGTGGCAAGAAGGTAGTTCCACCTATATGGCGTATGGTGAGGAGTGTGATTTCAAAATCAAAAGAAACAAACTCTTCAACGATCATTTTGCCTTTGCCAGTCCTTCCACCGGTTTGGCCATACTCCCATGCTTTTAAGATTTCCGATTCTTCTCGAACCAAACTTTGTCCTTTTCCAGAAGAGCTCATTATGGGTTTGACCACACAAGGAAACCCAATCGCTTTTACTGCACGGGTAAAATCTTCTTCGGTATCTGCAAAGAGAAACTTGGAAGTTTTTAATCCAAGTTCTTTGGAGGCAAAGTTCCGAATTCCCTCTCTGTTCATGGTTAGGTTCACAGCTTTCGCAGATGGAATGATACGAAAACCCTCGGTTTCCAATCGAACTAACGTTTCTGTATGAATGGCTTCAATTTCAGGTACAACAAAATCTGGTTTTAACTCTCGTATGGTGGCTTCCAATTCTTTTGGATCGAGCATATTAATGACACGAGATTCTTGTGCCACAAGCATTGCCGGTGCATTCGGATACCGGTCTACAGCAATCACATGAACACCCAGACGGTTTGCTTCGATAGCGACCTCTTTACCAAGTTCTCCTGATCCTAGGAGTAAAAGTTTTGTAGCGTTGGGAGTAAAAGGTGTACCGATCATATTCACAAAGATCAAGAAGTGGCCCATTCAGACAAGGAAGATTATGACCACTGATTCGTTGAATTTTAATTTAATGTTACATTAAGTAACGTTTGCCGAGTTTATATCTTTGGTAAATATTGGCACCCATTCGAATGAGTAGATCCGAAATTTCGCTAAGCCCATCAAAACTGTTGGCAATATGAAGTGCAGTGACTCCACTGGGATCAGCGGCATTCGGATCAGCAGCAGAATTTAACAAAACGTCCACAGCTTCTACATTCCCCGTTTCTGTGGCTTTATGAATTGGATACAAACCCATGTTATCTGGTCTATTTGGATCAAGTCCAAGAGCGAGTAACTTTTTTAAATAATAAATATTGGAAACTTCAGTCACAGCAAGGCCAAGAAGCAGAGGTGATTCAGAAACTAAAACTTCTTTCAAATCCGAGTCAGATAATAATAAATCAAATGATTCTTTGTCTTCTCTGGTGATGGCAGAACACAATGTTCGTAACCTAAGATTGGATTTTGTTTTGCCAACGAAATCGATTATGTTTTGTATCATGTTTCCATCCTATCAGTATAGGACGAATCTTGATTGTAAAAATGGGACATTTTTTCATATTCCGCAAACCATTCGTTGGGAATACTTCCTGAAATTCGTTTGAAATCACGATTGAAATGGGACTGGTCGGAATAATCAAATTCCTGGGCCAGATCAGTGAATCGTAATTCTGGATTGTTTTTCCGATAGTGTTCGGGATTTCTCACCATTTGGAGTAACCTGTGCACCGTTCTGTATTCAGAAGGAGGCAAACCCACAATTTCTTTGAATTTACGATCCAATTGTTTGCGAGAGACCCCCAATTTTTTGCATAAATTTTCAATGGAGGTCGCGGGATGAGTGAGTTCTAAAAGGGCAAACCGAACATAGACCGGAATTTCAGAAGGTTCTCCGGGATATTGTTTTAAAAAAGAAATTAGAAAATCTGAAATTGTTTCTTCAGAGTTGAATTTGGATTCAGAAAATTCAACTAACATCCGATTGGTTGTAATTTCAGGAAATCGATTCTGTAATTCATCTCCTCTTTTAGAAAACAAAGAATAAAGCCCACCTACATAAAACCGAATCGCAAACAAAGAAAGATTAGATTCGGATAATATCCTCCATCTCCTTTTTTGAGGACCAACAAGATGAAGTTTTGGCAACCGAATGAGTTGTTTATCCTCCGTTTCAACAAGGGGAGACTCTCCCAAATGAAACACCATCTCACACTCATAAGATGGCAATATCCAAGGAAGTTCTCTAACATTCACTCCCTTCCAAATCCAAAATTCTTTTACAGAGGATTCAAAACGGGAAGGAGGTTTTAAAAAAGAAATGTCCAAAGTTTTACCATCTTCCCTTGATAAGTTTTATTTCCAACGACTCATTCGTAAGGCGTTAAATACAACAGACAAAGAACTAAGTGCCATCGCAAGCCCGCTCACCCAAGGTGCCAGTAATCCTGAAGCGGCAATCGGAATCCCAAGTAGATTGTATCCGAGAGCCCAACCAAAGTTTTGTCTGATGTTGATGACAGTATCTTTACCTATCCGAATCAGATCCACAATTCTTTGGATGTCTCCATTCACAAGAACAACATCCGCGGTTTGAATCGCTACATCTGATCCTGTCCCCATAGCAATGCCCACATCGGCAGAAGCAAGGGCTGGAGCATCATTGATTCCATCACCCACCATAGCAGAGTGGATTTGCTTTGTTTTAAAAGTTTTAATGATTCGTGCTTTATCCTCAGGTGAAAGTCCAGAATGAACGGCAGTAATTCCCACAAAACGAGCAATCTTTTCAGCCGAAGTTTGGTTATCACCCGTTAGTAGAATAGGTTCCACACCGATGGATTTTAATTCTTCCACACAATCCTTAGCATCATTTCTCAAACTGTCCTCAATACGAAAGACCACCATTCCATTGATATTGCCTCTGATACCGACAAAAACCAAACTGGATCCATCAGTTGTCCAAGACTGGATAAATTCCTTTACTAATGCAGAAAGAGTAAATCCATTTTCTTCAACAAACATTTGTTTGCCTACGAAATAGGAACTTCCTTTTTCTTCTGATTGGATTCCGCCACCAGGATGGGTTTTTGTCGACACCATCTCGGCCGAATCTCTAAATATTTTTTTTTCTTTTCCGTATCCAACAATAGCCTTTGCCAGTGGATGGTCCGAAGTTTTTTCTATTTGTACAATTGTTTGTAATACAAGATCCAATTCCTTTGGATCCAAATGAGCGTGTGTAATCTCTACTACTTTTGGTTTTCCTTCCGTAAGAGTTCCCGTTTTATCAAAGGCAATCCAATTGATTTTAGAAACTGATTCCAAAGCTTCTGCACTACGAAATAACACGCCTCGTCTGGCAGCGCGACCCGTTCCCACTAATAAAGAAATTGGTGTCGCAAGGCCAAGAGCACAAGGGCAAGCGATCACAAGGATGGCAATACTTGTTTCAATCGCGGAACTAGTCACTCCTGGATTGATGATGAAGTACCAAACCAAAAAATCAATGATACTGATAGAAACAACAACAGGAACAAAATAGGCAGAGATTTGATCTGCAATTCTTTGAATCGGAGCTTTGGTGCCAAGAGATTCTTCCACAGAACGAATGATATGAGCCAGAGCAGTGTCATTTCCCACCTTAGTCGCTTTGACAACTAAAGATCCATTCCCATTCATAGTCCCACCAAGAATCTGATCGCCTACTTTTTTTTCAACGGGCATACTTTCACCAGTTAACATCGATTCATCGGAAAAACTTTCTCCTTCCAAAATGGTTCCATCCATTGGGAATCGTTCCCCGGCTTTCACTAATACGAGGTCCCCTAGTTTTAGATATTCATTGGGAACATCTGTCCAAACCTCATTAAATTTAACCGTTGCCATTTCAGGTCGAAGTTTGATCAGAGCGTTGATACCATCGCTACTTTTTCCTTTGGCATAATGTTCAATCCATTTCCCTCCCAAAATAAAGGTGATGAGGACTGCTGAAGTTTCAAAATAAAGATGTTTTCCAAACATACTGTACCCGTACGCCGCAGAGGTTCCAATCACAACAAGAACATCCATATTGGCAGATCCATTCCGCAAAGCACGATAAGCAGACTGATAAAAAGGAAAACCAATAATAAACTGCACAGGAAAAGCTATGGCCATTTGTACAAATCGATCCATTAAAAAATGGGGCATAGGCATAAAACTTAAAAAACCAAAATGAGTGACCATACCGTAAAACAAAGGCAAGGCGAATATTGTCGAAAGTAAAAAACGGATTTTTAAATTTCGAATTTGGTCTTTTTGTTTTTTTTCTGCTTCGGACTGTTTATTAATATCATGAACAAGGGCCGAGTATCCAAGCGATTCAACTTTTCCCAAAAGGGAATCAACAGTTACAGAATCGGTACTTCTTAGAAAAACAGATTCACGCGCAAAATTAACTCGAACATCGGAAACCCCTTCCATTTTAGAAAGACCCTTCTCAATACGAAGGGCACAGTTAGCACAAGTCATACCAAAAAGATCTAATGTTCGTTCCGTGGTATTATTTAACGTTTCCAAGGGAATATCCATCCTCACTCAAACGGCTGCGAAGTTTATTCAACTCTTCATCCGTTAAAGTTTCTTTCACGGTTACCAATTTATCGTCTATGTTTGCAATTGCTTCTTTACCGATTTCACCAAAAACCGTTTCTACAGTTTTTTTACAATGTCCGCAAGTCATTCCTTCTACTTCATAATTAACCATGATGATGTTCCTTATTATTTTCCTTTGCCTGTTCTTTTACTTTATTTAACGGAAGTTTGTATTTAACATCCGCCCCTTTCTGAAAATTCCATTCAGGGGATAAAATGAGATCACCCTCAAAAGCAGAACTTCCTTTGGGAATTTCGCAATAAAAATGGTCGGGGTGACTTGAACACTTCAAAGGGAATTCTTTTCCATTCAATCGTATCTTACCACTCAACTTCGAATTTTTGGAAGTAGGATTTTCAAAATTAAGATCAAGGAAATACACCTTAAACCCTAAATTTTGATATGGTAATACTTCGGTATGAAAAGCACCAGGCATAGAGATCACACCGCCATGGGGACCTGGTTTGTGTTCCCCATGTGCAATAATCTGCTGCGAGTTGACGAAAAATGCAAAAATTGCAATTTTTATTAAATTTTTGATTGGTTTCATGGTAACTCCTTTGTTAACATAAATCCAGTCTAAACCTTCCAATCGTTGGAAGGTCAATAGCCGATTTGATTTTTTTTAGCAATTGGAGCATTTTTTTTGGAGGATAAAATGAATATTGGAGAACTTTCGAAAGAATCTGGAGTCAGCACAAAACTCATTCGTCATTATGAAGGGATTGGTCTTATCCCAGAAGCAGGAAGGATGGAAAATGGATACAGATCCTATAGTTCAGATGATATTCACTACTTACGATTTATTAAAAGATCAAGGGAACTTGGTTTTCCACTCGAAGACATCAAAAGCCTACTCGGTCTTTGGAAAAACAAATCACGTAGCAGTAAACAGGTAAAATTACTCGCGGAAAAACATTTAAATGAATTGGATTTAAAATTAAAACAATTAAAAGACATGTCTGACACTTTAAAAAACCTCGTTAAACATTGTCATGGCGATCACAGACCCGATTGCCCAATCCTAAAAAATTTAGAACAAAGTTAATTGTTTGATCCAGGGAGATTGGTTCATTCGTTACTTATTTTTTAGAATATCTGCAATGAGCCGAGTCGCGACTTCATTCAAATGGATATCACCTTTTTGCAACAAATCTGTTCTATAGCGCATCCAACTTCTCATATCGACAAAAGGAATCTGATTTTCAGCTGACACCTGAACCAAATCTTCTACTAACTCGGAATCTGATTCTAACCATTTTGGGTTCATAACAAATCCAATCCCTTGATAAACGTCATAACGACTTTTATCAAACTCAACTTCCAAGGGAATATAAACTATCGTTAGATGTTTACCTTGATCTAGAATTTTATAATTTAATTCTAATAGAATTTTTTTCCATCGATCGAAATTGACTTTTGCATACGTTTTCGTATCGAGTGAACTAGAAAGATAAGTTGGGCTAATTTGAAATAAAGTTTTTAGAGGAAGGTAATCTGCAATTTCATCTTTTCTTTTTTTGAGGTTCGGAGCCTGATAAGGTTGAATAGAAACTCGCTCCAACTCGGATTCCATTCGTTTTTGTATGGATTCAAAGTATTTTTTCTTTAAATACAAACGAGTGTGTTCCGGAAAAAAAAAGGAAAGAAAATGAACATACCATTTTTTATGATTCACAAAATGCAAATAGTCTGGTGTATCTCCGGTTTCATATATATCATTTCCATATACAAATAAATATACATGACTAAATTCAAGATGAGAACTAACTTTTTGATACATCGAAAATTGATTTTCTAAAGTTGAACCCGGGATACTAATATTGAACCAACGACAATCTGTTTCTCTATTTAAAATTTCAGGGAAACTATCTTTCCAAAACAAACCAGATCCAAATGTCTGAGAATCACCTAACAATAAGTAGTTACATTTTGTATTCTTTTTTACACTCCCTTTCCGAAATCCAAATTGATCAATTTCGCCAAATTCTCTTTCACCTTCTTTAAAAAAAGGAATTTGCCTACCTAAAGGAAAATGAAAATGACCATAAGGAAAATCTAAATAAAAACTGGAGGAATCCATAATCCGAAAAGCAAAAAACAAACCGAAAAAGGAGAGGAGTAGGTAAAAAACAAATTTTACAGGTTTGGATGAGAAAGCAGATTGATCATTATCTTTTTTCATTGCAGATCGTAAGAATCAGGAAAGAATGTACCTGTTTTCGATTTCCTATGACACGATCAAAAAAAGCAATTGGTTTCTTTGTTAGCTTAACATTTTTAACCTTCGGGTATTTTGCGTTCACCACAAAGGAAATCCAACCGTTTTCTGACTTTGCCCTTTTAGAATGGCAAATAAAGTTAGCCCTTCAAGGAACGTTTCATTTACATTATGAATATCTTTTAGAAGATCCGAACTTTCAATTTTTTCCGCTACCGGATATTTTCTTCCATGTACACAATGGTCTCCCCTATTCCACTTTCCCCAACTTTTATCCCATTCTTTTTTCCCCAATTTATGCATGTTTTGGCATATTAGGAATCAAACTCGCACAACTTGTACTATTTTTCCTTTCAATATATATTTTCTATCTAATGAACAAAGATGTGAGTTCCACAATACTTCTGTTATTTGGATCGACAATCTCCATATACGTTTTTTTAATCCATGAAACCATTTTATTTCTTTTTTTAGAGGTTCTGGTATTGTATCTGTATCATCGCAGATGGACTGGCTTTTCAGGACTTTTATCTATGTGCCTGGTTTGGATGAGACCAGAAATGATTTTTGCTATTGGATTTCTTCCACTTTGTTTTACAAAAGAACATAACTGGAAACGGTTTGTATTCATTTTCTTTATAACAGGGACCTTATTTTCGATCCTAAACCAAATTACCTTAGGAACGTTTTTTCCTCTTCGTTTAGTTAAAAATTCAGGTTTTCAATTTAGGACTGATACAAGTTTTTATTTGTTTAAAATTTGGGCAGAACAAGTTCCTATTTTTATTTTGTTTGTTCTTAGTTTTATAAGATCAATGGTGCGAAAAGTATTTTCATATCAAAATTTAGTTTTGTTGCTAATAACAATTGTTATGATACTCATCTCACCAAATACTGGCGGCCATAACACTCCTAGATATTTATTTGGACTCATACCCCTCTACATTTTGGTTCTCCGAAAAAATGAAATCGCAGAAACCCAAATAACAAAACCTTGGATTTTTATCCTTTTCATACTTTCATGTTATAGTTTAAATACACTTTTCCAACAAACGAAAGAACTAAGAAAAATTTCAAAATACCAAATGAACACTGTGCAGGAAATTACAAAGATAAAAGATAAAGTGTTAGTTTTTAATAATTCAGATTTTTCTTTTGTTGTAGCACCAGAGTTTATGTCCTTACCTTTTTCAAAATCAGAAAAAGACATACTCTTACTTAGACCTGATTACGATAACAAAACCTTAATTCAAATTCTAACGACAAAACATAACCAAAGTTTTACATTTTTAGAACTTCCGCCTTCTCCTATTCCACTCCGTCCCAATGTAGCAGAAATAATCTTTCAGTCTCAAATCAAATATCGGATAAGTTACCGTTACCAATTGCCGGAAGTTTTACTCCCCATCCAAGCAACACAATGTTTGCTCGAGGTATTCTATAAACCCTAATTAAGAAAGATATTTCCCAGTTGGTTTTCTACTTGGATTTCTAGAGGGATCCCTTTCAATTCGACATATGAACTCAAAACAATGCCCGACCTGTGGAAGCACAAATTTATACCAAGAATCGGCAACCATCTACCGATGTGGCGATTGTTTTGATAAATTACCAACGGGTGGAATGGTAGACCTACCACCTCCAAAAGTCTACGGTACCTCAAAACAAAATAATAAAACTGGTAATTTGGGAAACTGGAAAAATCTGGTTACAGGTATTGTTTTCGCATGGATCGTGTTAGGTTCAACAGCGATTAGTTATTTCCAAAATACCCAATCTGGATCTAACTCCTTACAAGAGGAGAAAACAACAACCATTCCCATAGATCCTCCATTAGAATCCAACGAAATCATCCCTGAAGGAGAATTTCAGTTTATTTCTGCCATTCCAGACGTTATTGGTAATGTTTACTTTGTAGGAAAATTTACGAATAAAAGTTCTCAAAATTTACTCATGCCTAAGTTCACAGTTGATTTATTAAATCAGGATGGGGTCAGTTTAGGGACAAGTTTTGGATATGCAGAAAAGAATATTGTAATCGCTGGCGAATCTGTCATTTTTCAAGTGTTACATGAAAAGGTGCCAAAGTATTCTGATTACAATATAAATGTTTCAGCTATGACGATTTCAGAAATTTCAGATCAACCAACATTAGTTTTAAAGAATATAGATTTCAAACGGAACCAATACAAAGAAATAGTTCTCGCTGGAAAAATTCAGAACAAAGGTAACACAACAACCAACCACACTCGGATCACTTGCCTACTCCTTGATAAACAAGAAAATACTGTTGATTATGAAAGTATTAGTTTAGATAAAGAGAACTTTTTACCAAAGGAATCGCAAAACTTTGAAATTGTTTTTTCAAGAAGTAAACAAAAACCGGACTCTTACTTTTGTGAAACCAACGCAGTTTTAAAAGAAAATACAAACCATTAGTTCTTTTCTTAACAACCAAATGCAAAAATTTCAGGCGATTCAAACAATCATAGTTTATATTTAGTCCCAATGTTTATGAAGGACTTTATAAAAATTATCAATGGATTTGTCTAGATTATGGGAACGCCAATAGGGATTGGCCTCTAAGGTATCCTGAACCGTTTTTACTACATTCCGAGTAAAACTAGTACGGTCAATTTTTGAACCCTTTTCCAGTTTTTCAAAATTTGTATTTCGGATAGACAACTCTTTTTTAATTGCTGTAGATATGACAACCACCGCTTCATCTGAAGTTAGGCGATGCTCCATCACTAGCAACTCGGCGGCTTCTTTGATTAATTTTAATTGTCGATCACTTACAGACATATGGAATGAAGACCAATCTCATCACAAAAGGAAAAGAAAACAATTCGGAAACAAGAAAATGATATGGAAAAATTCTTTCAAAAAATCCCATCATATAAAAATAGTTTTAAACCTTGGCAATTGTAATCGAAATCAAGAACAATGATCTTTCTTTTGATGGACTCAGTGGATTCCGAGAGAGAATTATGTCTACCATCAACCATACTAAGGAAGATGTTGTCTTAGACTTTACGGATATTTCCATGTCTTTGGATAGCGCAACCATAGGGGAATTGATGAAATTTCATTCGGCATTGGAATCGCAACATTTACAGCTACAAATTCGAGGAGTGAACAAACTCATTCGAACCGTTTTCCGGTTAAACAAACTCGACACCATCCTCCATCTCCTCGATTAATACCTACGTAAGAGTACTAATATTTATCCGAGACATCGGGCTTCGTCCTCCCTTAGTTCAGTCCAAAATCATCGTATTGGAACTAACAATTCAAAACGTACTTTCTGTCCTGGTCTCAATTCCACTTTGCCTTTCAATTGTTGGACAAGTAAATTCATCAGTTTGATTCCAAATCCTGCCTCGGAATTTCCTAAAGAAAAAGTATCGGGAAGAGGTTCACCATTGTCTTGATAAACAAACTGTATTTGATGTTCTTCTTTTTTGATTTCGATTTCGATCATTCCCGAATCACAAGAAAGAAAAGAATGTTTTACAGAATTACAAATCAATTCGTTTAAAATGATTCCTAAATTATTTGCGATATCCGGTTTCACAATGACAGGTTCATACGAAATAAAATCAAAATGAATGTTTTTTGAATAGGTTGAGAGAATTTGTACAACTAAATTTGGGATATACTCCTTTAAATCAATAGCATTACGATTTTGAGATCGATACAAACGATCGTAAAGTGCCATCATACTACGTAAGCGACCTGCCGCTTCATCAAACTGTTCTTTCAGATGTTCGTCGTCAGAAAAGTTTGCCTGCATCTTAAGAAGACTATAAACAGAAAACAAATTGTTTTTGATTCGGTGGTGTACTTCCTGTAAAAGTAATTCTTTTTCTTGTAACAATTGTGATACTTTTTCTTCTGATTCGATAGTGCGTGTGATCAAAGTATGTAAGGCAAAAAAACGATTAATACTTCCATCGATAGAACGTAAAGGAACAATCGTAGCACTCACCCAGTAAATAGATCCCGTTTTAGTTCTATTTCTGATTTCTCCCTTCCATACATATCCATTCTGTATCATATGATACATACGACCAAAAAACTCCGGGGAATGAAATCCTGAATTCAATAAACGGTGGTTATTCCCGATAAGTTCTTCTCTTGAATACATAGATACTTCACAAAACCGATCGTTGGCATAAGTAATCTGCCCACCTCGATCTGTAATGGCAATGATTGCATGTTCATCGAAAGCATGTTTCAATTGAGAAAACTCGAACTGAGACATTTTTAATTCAAATAAACTTTGGTGGCGTAAATCCGATGCCTTAGGTTGTAATTCTGCTGTTATTTGAGTTTTAGAAATTGATTTTGTATGTAATTTAAATTCTGCTCCGAGTTCTTCAGTAATGTCCCGAGCAATCACAACAATCCTTTTGTTACCTTCAGAATCGGGTTGGAGTTTCCCTCTACATTCAAAAGTTAAAAAATAGCCTTCTTTATGTGCAATTCTCCAAATCCCTTTTGTTTCTGCACCCGGTGTCTGCAAACGAGAGATTTTTGTAAGCAGTTCGTTTCTATCCTCAGGATGAAAAAATTCATCTACAGACCGCCCAATTATTTCATGGGACTCATAACCTAATCTATGTTTATGGAACGAGTTTACATAACGAATCTTTTCTGAGGAATCCAACTCACAAACCAAATCAGGTATGTCAGAAAGTAAATCGTTGTAATTTGTTTGAAACATAAAGTTGGATCTAATAACGATTAGAGTAATCTAAAAAACCACTTGAGTTACAGGATTATCCTTCCATTCAGAATGGTCTATCAAATTATGAAGAATTGAATTTCTTCCATTTTTAGAATAAATACCTAATGGCAAAAGTCTAAGGTTCCAAACATTCCACTAATGAACGATCAAAAACAATAACACAAATTAATAGAATGTTTCTAATTCTTAACCCATTAATTTCTTCTGAAATACCTTAATATCTCTGAATACAAAATTATAACAACTGTTCCATGAAAAAAAATGGACATCCACGTGAATAGGAAGTGGAACAAAAAGAAATAAGCTCTTGTGGATTATAGTTCAAAACGTACAAAAAAATTTACGAGTATGATCAAAGACACCTCTTCCTTCTTCAATGGCAGCTACAATGGTTGCAAAACCGTTGCCCTAACAAATCTTACAGTATTATTGGAAGATTTCTTTGGTTGCTTTCGGGTAACGAGACTGAATTCCGTCCCACCAAACATCAGTACTAAATGCTGCTGATTCAGAAATTTGCCACTTCCCATTTGTTTTTTTAAACAAAGCTTCTACATGACAACAATCATAGGGTATATCTTCGGATAGAGAAATTTCTTTTCCATCTTTTCTTTTAGCGGTTCCACGAAACCAAGCAAAATCACCGGAAACTTTGAAATGTTCTACAACAAATATAAATTCTTGTTTGAATTCATTGGAAAGGTTGGCTCTTAAAAGATCCAAAAGATAAGTTCTTTCCTTTTCATTTGTTTTATTTTTTGTTTTATAATCCAACACAGAAGTTTCCGCAAAAACTCCCATACTTAAAAATAGGATCATTCCAATGGTATATAAAAAACGTTTCAAATGAATTCTCCCCTTCTACCTTACTTTTGCTTTTTGAATCATTTTGAAAAATAACGATGGGTATACCGCTTGTAGAAACAAGCCGAATTTTTCTTTGATTCCAGAAATAACAACTTCACGTTGTTTGTTAGCTACTGCATGTAAAATTCGATGTGCACATAACTGCACTGGTAGTCCAGCAGCAATGACAGAATCCATAGTTCCCGTAGAGGAACCATCTCCCTTTAGTGCATTTTTAGATATATTTGTTTGAATAAACCCTGGATATACCATAGTCACAAAAATTCCAGATTTTTCTTCTTCCGATCGTAAACAATGGAAAAACCCAACTAACGCGAATTTGGAGGCCGAATAAGCAGAGCGGAGTGGGCTACCCAGTTTACCTGCAACACTCGAAATCACTGCAAAATGAACTTCCTTCTTACCTAAGATTTGTGGTAACATAGCTCGAGTCATTTCTGCTGCGCCATAAAAATTGGTATTCATGATCTTTTCGAGTGTTACTAAATTGGTTTCTTTGGTTAAGGATCTTTGGCTGATTCCACCGTTATGAATGACCACTTTGGGAATTCCATATTTTTGCAAACAACGTTTAGCAAATGCTGCGGCTGATTTGTAGTCTTCCAAATCCAACTTCTCTACAGCATAACGCCCTTTTTCTAAATGGAGTTCTTTGGCAATGGCTTCAAGAGATTTTGTTTTTCGAGACGCAAGTAAGATCTTGGCATTCTGTTTGTATGCTTGGTTAACGAGTTCTTTTCCAATCCCAGAGGAGGCTCCCGTAATCCAAACCCATTCATCTTGATAAAATTCGCTCATAAGATTTCCTCTTAAGCCCTGTTCTCTTTTCCTAAGATTTCCACTAGATACGGAATTCCCACAACTTGTTTTTTAGCCAGAACGGATTTCGAATGAAAGTTCGAAAATTTAAAAAGGGAAAGCCCTTGGGTATGGGACAAACGATCCATAAGGAGACTATGGAGCGTTTGTAATTTCTAAAATTTAGTTTCCAACCTCTATGCGAAAACTAGGACATTCGATACGGTAAGGAGATCGAATCCCGTCTGCACCCAGATAAATCCCTTCATGAACCAGCCGGTATTCGCCCGCTTTGGTATCGGCACTGGTTTCCCAAATAAGATCTGTACTTTCTTCCGCCCTTCCCCAGAGTCCTCGTTTTTGATAGAAAAATTTGGTATCAAAATCGGAATCAGAACGAATGGGTTTCCAAGTTGATTTGTCCGATACCTCCACCCATAAATAGGAACCCACTTGGGGATATCCTACGTTAGGGTTTGCGGAGGCAACTCGGCATGAAACCACTTCTCCTTTTTGGTAAGACTCTGCACTTGGTTGGATGATGTTTTGTGGTTTGTTTGAAACGGAATCAGCAGACGGAATCTTCAAGGGATGGACTCGGGTAGATAGATCCAATGGCATAATTGAGGTTGGTGTTTGCGAAGTTCCGTCTCTTAACTCAACTGACATCTTATGAAATTCTTGCCTAAGAGCATTCAAACTATTAGGTCCATGTAAAGTATGTCCACCTTCATAGTTTTGAGTGGAGTATTCTTCCGGTGTTGTAATGTAGCCAGAAAAATCATTAGTGAGTCCAGAGAGAACTATTTCCGATGTTTTATCTTTCAGAACAGATTGAACTTCTTTTTTAAGTCTTCTGCTAGACATTGTTGTGACTTCATGTGGCATCACCAAAATGGTAAGATCACCAACTAATACTAACCCATACGGAAGAATTTGTGGTAAACTGGGAATGGGTTTGGTTTCTCCCATCGGGAACAAAACAGCTTTGGGACTTTGGCATTCCCTAAGTTCCTCTGATGGAGATTGTAACATAAACTTTGCAATCCAATCTATGTAGAATCTTCGATTTTTATTTGTCATTCCTTCATGGAATAAAAAGTGCCCTCCTCCTTCTTCTGTTGAACCTGCAGCAAAGGAATATCCATAAGCAGAAGGACAGGTAGTTTCTGTTTTTCCAGTTTCAGAAAATTCCTTACTTACGGGGTGTTTACTCATATCGATAAATTTTTGCGTAAAAGAAATACCACCTAATAAACGTTTTCTGCTAGATTTCAAAATCTCTTGGCTTGCCAAAAACTGTCTTTTCCCAATAATAAAACTACTGTCGTAAATATCCTTCCCAGGTCCCGTATTGTTTAAATTTAAATTTGGAGATACATCTCCTTCATTTGCTTGAGCGAAAATAGCAACAAACTCAGTTAACCCTTGTTTTCTGGCTTCCGCTTCTGAAAGTAAAGAAGCAATCCCTTTATTGTCAGAAGAAATCAATCGATTGTCAAAAGTAATGTTTGTTGGATGTACTCCATACCAATTAACGAGCCCTATAGGAACACCCGCCACTGATACGGAAAGTTGAACCATTTCACGATCGATATTTTCTGAGTATTGTTTTCTTTCCGATTCTGGATTGGCAAGGTAAGCGGATAAACTTCGGTTGATCCCAGCTTCACTCACAAAAGTTTTCCCTATGGTCAACTCTGCAGGTTTCAATTTTAAATACGCTTCTCTTATCGATTCAAATATTCCGTCTCTTAAAACAGCATATGACTCGGAATAAAATTCTTTGGAATAAAAAGAAACTTCGGAATAATGAAAATGACCTGCAGGACCACTATGAGTGTGAGAGGCGTTGAGTAGAACGTTACCGTAACCAAAATTGGGATCAAGTTCGGTCTGAAGTCTTTTCACTACATCCCTTTGGATTTCAAAAGGAATGCCTCCAACCTCAGCCGTTACATAAGCCAAAAGTTTCTTGGATGCCAGGTCTCGGATCACAAGGGACCGAGCAAACTGTCTTGTATGAATTCCGACCCCTGTTTGGTCCTCTCTTGCATAACCCCAAAACATAACTCCGACAGAAGGACCAGTAATGTCTTTCTTAGCCATCGCCGCAGAATAAACAGGACTCTCCTCTGACCAAAGAGGGATTGTGAAACAAAAAAGAAGGATTAAAAAAATTCGAAACTGCATCTTTCAAAGTGTACAGTGTTCGATTGGAAATGTCAATCCCGAACAATTGTCGACTAATTTTAGAATAAACCTGGCTTTCTGAAAGAAAATGCAAGGGCAGGGAGGGATTCCCCTTCTTTCCTGAGGCGAGAAAGCCTGTCGCTGGAAAAGGTAAGTCCGTGAAGAAAGTAAGGACGAAACCAAAGATTCTCGCGATCCTGGTGAATAACGAACTCCAAGGAAGTGATTATGTTCTCTTTACTCCAAACCAAACTCGGACGATTCCGAATTTTAGCCTTTTTGGAAGGACTTTCTTTTTTGACAATTCTCTTCATCACAATGCCCCTCAAGTATCTCTACCAAAATCCAGAACCAAACAAAATCGTTGGTTTGATTCACGGCTTGTTATTCCTTTTATATTTAGTAGAATTATTCCAAATCAAAGTAGAACTGGAATGGAAAACCAAAAAAACTTTACTCGCGGCCCTTGCATCGGTGGTTCCCTTTGGAACTTTTATTGCCGAAAAGTATTTATATCTAAAATCCGATGCGGAAGAACCAGTAGAAACCAAAAAGTAAATGTTGGCTGTCGGAGAATTTTTATTGATTCTTTTATGATATCATCATCTAACATTAGTACTGTTACCCATTGATATGAAATCATTTTATGATCATTCACTAAAGATATTACTTCTTTTTTGTTGCCTATTACCGGTTGGTTTATGGCCTATAGAACTGAGTGAGATTTTAGATAAAAAGTCCATCGGCAAGGAGATTTTGATTCTCGAAGACAGATCAAAATCTCTTACAATCTCCGATGTCCTAAAAGAAGAAACAAACAATCGATTTATTCCTTCCACAAAAGAAATTCCAAATTTCGGTCAAACTAACTTTTACTATTGGATCAAAATTCCTTTAGAAAACAAAAGTTCAGAACCCACCAAACGATTGTTAGAAATTGATTACAGCAATATCGATTTAGTAGAAGTGTATGAAAAAAACAAAGAGTCTTATCAACTAACAGATAAACTAGGGATGATGTTCCCATTTTCGGAGAGACAAATAAAAAACAGAAATTTTTTATTCCCTTTAGAACTTGATAGCAAAACATCCAAAACTATCTACATCAAACTTTACAATGGCGGAGGACTTTCTGTACCGTTAACCATTTGGGAAAAAGAAACGTTTACCTTACATTACGCAGACATTCAACATGGTTTAGGACTGTATTACGGTGTCATGATCGTTATGATCCTATACAATTTTTTTATTTTCTTAAGTGTAAAAGATGTCAGTTATTTATACTACGTAACTTATATCCTTGGGTTTTTAGGATTACAGTTAACCTTAACCGGACACGGTTTTCAATATCTTTGGCCAAACCTACCTGAATTCCAACGAAATGGTTTCGTTTTTTTTAGCGGTTTTTGTGTTGCTTCTTTAATTCTGTTTACAAAACGTTTTTTAAATACGAAAAAAAATCTGCCGAGTTGGTTAGACCAATTATTAAAAATCTTTTTCATCCTTCACTTAATACAAATTCCACTCACGTTATTTCTTTCTCCGGAAATTACCGTAAAAATAGGGTTATTATTAACAATTCCAGTCCCTATTCTTATTTTTATAGCAGCAGTCATCAGTTTCCTGCGCCATTATAGAGCGGCTCGTTTTTTTCTTCTCGCCTTTACTGTGCTCATTGGTGCAACCCTAGTGGTGGTTTTTAAATACCTAAACCTCATTTCACAAAATTTTTTAACTGAATATGGTCTTTATATAGGGTCTGCCTCAGAGGTAATTTTACTCTCGATTGCCCTTGCTGACCGAATCAATATCATGAAGGAAGAAAAAGAGGTGGCTCAATCAAAAGCGATTGAAATGCAAAAAATTCTCACAGAGTCTTATGCACGTTTTGTTCCAAAAGACTTTTTATCTAACTTAGGAAAGGAAACCATACTAGACGTTAAGTTAGGCGATCAAATTCAAAAATACATGGCAGTCCTTTTTAGTGATATACGTTCCTTCACTACACTTTCTGAACAGATGAGTCCGGAACAAAACTTTAATTTTATCAATTCTTATTTGGGAAGGATGAGCCCCATCATTCAAAAACACAATGGATTTATCGATAAATTCATCGGAGATGCAATCATGGCCTTGTTCGAAAGAAACATCACTGATGCCATATGTGCCGGAGTGGACATGCAATTGTATCTAAAAGAATACAACTACCATAGAAGCAAACAAGGATATGTCCCAATTCAAATTGGAATTGGAATCCATGCAGGTTCTCTTATGTTAGGGACCATCGGTGCAGAAGAAAGGTTAGAAGGTACTGTGATTTCAGATACGGTGAATTTAGCCTCACGTGTTCAGAATCTTACAAAAATTTATGGTGCCAAAATTGCAGTTACGGAAGCAGCTATCCATGCTATCGATGACAAACACATTCAAAGTTTACAATATAGATTTTTAGATCGTGTCCGAGTAAAAGGAAAAACAAAACCTGTCTCTGTTTACGAAATCCTAAACGGAGATGATCCGGTCAGTTTGGAACAGAAATTAAATACAAAAGATTTATATTTAGAAGGAACCACCGCTTATCATGCTGGAAATTTTACCGAAGCTAAGGAAAAATTTGAAGCAGTTACCAAACTATTCCCAGAAGATAAAGCGACACAATTATATCTAAAAAGATTATTTCCGGCCACATCACCGCATTCCGTAATTCCAACCGAATTCTCAGAAGATGAGGAATAACTTCCACTAAAGCACAAAACCCTTGAACATTCAAAGTCACCACAATCATCCAATCGGATAGAAGGAAACTCCGAAAATCATCAGAGAGTTCCTTGCGAATTCTTAAGGGGGGTATTCAATAGGCCTCATGAAGGCCCCATGGTTCCTACTTTTCCTAAGTCTTATTGTTAGTGTAAACGTCACTGCCCAAACAACAAAGACCGTCAAAAAACAAAGTCCTGTCAAAATGGAAACCCCTCCCGAAATAGAAAGAACCAAACCCGAACCGCCAAACCAATACCAACTCCGATTGATTATGGAAAATGATGCTTTTGGTGGTTTTTCGGATCGGTATTATACGAATGGTTCGCGATTGGAATTTCACATGACAGCGGGGGAATCCAATCCTACCAGAAGGATTTTGGGATATTGGAACGAATTATTCATTACACCTTCAGAAACAACAAAATATTTACAAGGGTTTGCCCTGGGACAAGAATTCTATACACCAACGAACATAACAAAGGCGGATGTATCTTATGGAGACCGTCCTTATTCCAGTCGTGCCTATTTTAGTAATTCTTTAACCACGGCAACAGAAGATACGAGTATTACTACTGAGTTAGAAGTTGGTATGATAGGACCATCTGTGGGTGGTAAATCAGCGCAAATGAACTTTCATAATTTGATTGGTTCCCCAACACCTCAAGGTTGGGATACACAAATTCCTAATTCTTACTCAGGCGCTATAAGAACCGATATCCGTAAGTTCTATCATCGATTTGTTGGAACCCAGTACAACGTAAATTTAGGGAATATTCAAACTGACGTGTCTTTTGGTCTTATCTTTCGATTCGGTAACGTAGACAAAACACCGGGACCAGGTAGTTCTGCTCTACAACCAGGTCCGCCAATTCTACATGAGGATGGAAAAGGATATTGGTATTTTTATATAAACCCAGGTGGCACATTACAGCTGTATAATGCAACAATCCAAGGTCAAATAGGCACGGAAAGAACTTACAAAGCACAAAATAGAAATTCTGCCTTTAGTAATTTGGATAACTATTTAAATAATCCCACTTTAGAGGCAGGAGAAAGAGAAATTCAATACAAAGCTCTCACAGAAGACAACGGTAGGAATTCTTTACAAAGATATATATTGTTCAATGAATTTTTGGTCAAAGGAACAAACAATCCTTATAACATAGGACTCAATTATTTGATTTTTAACAACATATTCAATGGTGCTGAAGATATAGAAAAAACAACTCGTATATTCCTTCTAAAAAATCTAGTCGACCAATGGGATACAATTCCAGATAACGCACGTGCTTTGGCGATTTATTCTATCTTTAGACCAGAAGGTGGAAAACTTCCACCTATCATCCGATTATATTCATACGAAGTATTGTCACAATTTATTTTAGATCCAAAACAAAGAGAGATCCTATTGCAGTTGTTACGTGACGAAATTCAATATAGAGATGAAAAAACATATGTTGCTGATTTAAAACGTGCAGTTGGATTTGTTCGAGCCGGTTTTGTTTCTGTATCCAACGCTGGGTTTTTATTTGGTCTTCATTACAATTACCAAACAATCGACTTTCAATCGGCCAAAGGTTTACCGCAACAACACCAATGGGTAGGTTTCCAATTAGGAAAGGTATTCTAACGAACATTTTGTAATTAGAATCGCTAATAAAGAATTTTGAACCTGGTTCAAAATTTTGTCGCCAAACTAGCCGTCTATCTTTGACACTAAGCGATCATGAACAATCACAATTTAGGCGGACGCCTTTGGTCTGTATTAATTCTCTTTGGACTTGTAGGTCAAATTGCGTGGTCTGTAGAGAATATGTACTTTAACCTATTCATTTACAATATCATAACAAAGAGTACGTCCTCAGTTACAGTGATGGTACAACTCAGTGGAATTGTGGCAACCTTCGCCACCCTCATTGCTGGAATTTTAACGGACAGAGCAGGGAATAGAAAATACTTTATTTCTATTGGTTACCTACTTTGGGGCCTTCTTACGCTTTCATTTGCCTTTGTTTCCAAAGACAATACAGCAAGATGGTTTGAATTATCTGATACAATAGAAATTATAAATCTAACGATTGCGATTGTGATCACTCTAGATTGTATTATGACAGCATTTGGTTCCACTGCCAATGATGCTGCTTTTAATGCATACGTAACAGATAACACCGGAAATGCGAGAAGTCTTGCAGAAGGTGTTCTTTCCGCTATGCCACTCGTTGCCATGTTGGTTGTGGCTGGAGGATTTGGAATGATTGTAAATGCCTTCGGTTACCCTGGCCTTTTTGTCGCTGTTGGAACAATGATGTCCGTTTCTGGAGTGATTGGAATTTGGCTTATCAAAGACAATCCAAATCTAAAAAAACAAAATACCAATTTTTTTTCCGATATCGCATATGGATTTCAACTGGATGTGATTCATGGGCACCGGAAGTTATATTTATATTTTCTGGCAATGGGTATTTATGGAATCGCAAGTCAAATTTATATGCCCTATCTTATTATCTATATGCAAGAATATCTTAAGTTTAATGCGATCCAATATTCGATCGTACTTGCAGGTGTAATTCTTGGTGCCAGTATCATTACAGTTTTTCTTGGTAAAAGTTTTGATGGCAAAAACAAAGATAAGTTACTCGTATACTTTTCTATTCTTTATATCTTTGGAATGTTATCTTTATATACAATGTCCAAATCTATCGACTTAAGTTTAAAAACACAAGTGATGTGGATCACAGGAATCACAAGCCTTATTTTAATTACAGGTTTTGTCCAGGTATTAGCCCTTCTCGGGGCACAAATTCGAGACAATACCCCTTCTGAAAATGCAGGAAAACTACAAGGGATACGTATGATCTTTTTTGTTCTCATTCCAATGTTCATTGGCCCCATGATTGGAGAAACAATCAACCAAAGGACAAACCTTAGTTATATAGATCCCGTGAATGGAGCAACAGCCCATGTTCCTTCACCCGAAATCTTTTTAGTTGGCGCAATCTTTTGTTTTCTCATATTCGTTCCTCTTTCGTTATTATTACGAGGCAAACAATCTTGATGAAACTATCACATACAGAATACCCACGCCCTCAATTAGAAAGAGATAGTTATATTAACTTAAATGGAGAATGGGACCTAAGTCATTCACCAATAGGAAGTGAAACAAAAAAACATTACAAAATCAATGTCCCGTTCTCTCCCGAATCCAAGGCAAGTGGACTTGGAAACTTCATTCTCCAACCAGATGAAGAACTTGTTTACGAACGTGAATTTGAGTTACGAACTGATTTTATTAAAATAATCACATTACTTCACTTTGGTGCTGTTGATTATTCCTGTATTTGTTTTATCAACGGAAATGAAGTTGGATCTCATAAAGGAGGTTTTTTGCCATTTTATTTTGACATTTCTTCTCATATAAAAATTGGCAAAAATACAATTCAATTAAAAGTCACGGATCCAACAGATACAGGAAATCAATCGCGAGGAAAACAAAAACTAAACCGAGGTGGAATTTGGTACACCCCTCAATCAGGAATCTGGCAAACCGTTTGGCTAGAAAGTGTATCCGAAGATTACATAAAAGACATAAAAATTACACCGAATATAGATACAGAATCGGTATTCATTCAAATCACTACCAGCAGTTCTAATACAACCATACAGATATTAGATGGTGATACAATTATTGCCGAGTCGTCTGGGACGAATACAAATATACCCATTCCAAACATGGAAGTTTGGTCACCAGAAAATCCAAAACTTTACAGGATTCTTATCAAAACTTCGGGGGATACCGTAAAATCCTATTTTGGAATGCGAAAGTTTTCCATAGGTTTCGATGGTAAATTCAAAAGATTATTTTTAAACAACAAACCGTATTTCCACAATGGACTTTTAGACCAAGGTTATTGGTCTGAAGGTCTTCTCACTCCACCAAACGGTGAAGAGATGGAAAAAGAAATCAAACTGATGAAAGATATGGGGTTCAATATGTTACGTAAACATATCAAAATTGAACCTTTACGTTGGTATTATCATTGTGATCGTCTTGGTATATTAGTTTGGCAAGATTTTGTTTGTGGTGGCGGTGCTTATGAAACTTGGAAAGTTGCTTATTTGCCTTTTATTGGATGGAAAAATAAAGACACAAAGTATAAATTTTTAAACAGAACTGATGAGGATGGTAGAAATGAATTCATAAACGAAATGGACCAAACAGTAGATTTACTAAAAAATACTGTATCTCTTGCGGTTTGGGTTCTTTTTAATGAAGGTTGGGGACAATTTGATAGCATCCAATTAACAGATAAATTGCGAAAACTCGATGATACGAGAACCATTGACAGTGTCAGTGGATGGTATGACCAAGGAAAAGATAGTAGCGAATTAAAAAGTTTACATTTATATTACCAAAAACTAAAAGTACCAAAAAATGAATCACGCGTGATCGTATTATCTGAATTTGGTGGGTATTCTCTAAAGACAGAGGGTCATGTTTATGACGAAAACAAACTTTTTGGTTATAAAATCCTTCCCGATAAAAAAAGTTTAGAAAAAGAATATAGAAGTTTAATTGAAGACCAATTAATCCCATTAATTGAAAAAGGACTCAGTGCTTCCATATACACTCAAGTAAGCGATGTAGAAGAAGAAATCAACGGAATTGTCACTTATGACCGAAAAATGGTTAAGTTTGATTTAGAATTGATACAAGAGCTAAATTCAAAATTAGTATACAAATAAAGAAACTGAAATGGAATTTATGATGGAATATTCTTTTAGTGTGATCTTGGCTGTAATTACTTTGGCTTTTGGTTTTTATTACTTTTGGGAAGTAATCGAAAAACCTGTTCTTAGGTTTAGTGAATCTGATTTTTTATTACGTATCATCGAAAGGTCACCGAACTTAACAAACAAATATTATCCAACCTTTTGGTGTTTCAACCAACACCTAATGTTACTCCTGCTTATGTTACGCGAATACCGCACTAAAGCTTACGATTACGACAAATTAGAACAACTAAAAATGAAGGATGGGGGGATTACGGGACTTGCTTGGTCAGGAATCCAGAACATAACCGTTAAAGATGAAACACCTATTGTTGTCGTATTCCATACTATCAGCGGTGATGAACAAGATGTTAAATCTACGGTTAAATACTTAAGAGAACAATTCGGCTGGATAGTTGTTGTTTGTATTCGGAGGGGGCATGGAAATCTTCCACTCACTAAACCGAAAATCAATACAATGGGTTCCACTTCTGACTTAATAGAACAACTAACCTACATTCAAAAAAAATATCCAAAAAAACAATTGTTTGGTGTTGGAATTTCAGCCGGCTCAGGACTTCTTGCGCGTTATTTAGGAGAAGCAGGGGCCAAAAGTCAATTTAGCGCAGCCGTTGCTGTATCCCCCGCTTACGATATCGAAAAAGCATTTCACAGAGTCCACCCTGTTTACAGTAAAATTATGGGCCAACGATTGATTAGTTATTTTCTAAAGAATCATTATGAAAGTTTGTCAAAACTCAAAGGTGTAGAAGAACTATTAAAAATTAAAACCATTGGTGAATTTCAAGATAAGTTACATACCCTTTCGGGATATAAAGATAAAGAGAATTATTATTACCATTCCAATCCAGTGTTAGTTGCAAAAAATATAAAGACACCACTACTCGTATTAAATTCTGCAGATGATCCTATTTGTGTGAATCAAAATGTCTTAGAAAATCTTCATTGGTTGGAAACTCTTCCCAATACGATTCATGTCCATACCAAACGAGGTAGCCATATAGCTTACTATCAAGGTTTGAGAGCCAGTTCTTGGTCTGACACCATAATAGGTGAATACTTTGCAGCCGTCCTAAAAGAGAACTTTCCCAAACAAAAACCACACAAAAAAACAAAATCTAAACTTAAGAAAAAGTAGGTTAGTTAACGATCGATTGTTTTGATTTTACTTTGTCTTCGTTCGATAATTCTGTGGCGAAAGCCCAAACCGATTTTGAAAGAGTTTGTGAAAGGAGGATTTGGAATTGAATCCAGACGCATATATTATACTGAGTATTGTCATATCATATCTTTCTAAAAGGAGCCTTGCCGCTTCTTGCAAACGAAATTGATTTACATAATTACGAAATGTACAACCCAAACGAGAATTTAAAATCTCAGAAAGTTGATGAGAATCCAAATCCAACTCTTTTGCCAAAGTAAGTAACGTTAAGTCCTCATTCAAATATAACTTATCCACATTCATCAGATCATCTAAACGTTGTAAAACCTGAGCGATATCGATGCCTTTCACACGACTTTCCTTATACCGTGCCAACCGAGTTTCTGTTTTAAAATTTAGTATTAGATCTTTGTGATTCATTTTAGAAAGCAAAACTAGAATCAAAAGACAAGTTAAACTTACACAAGCAATAAGAAAGATTTGCATAAAAAACAGTTGAGCAAAAACAAACAAAACCATGACTAAAAGCGAATAGAGTAGTAGGAATAAAAATGGTTGGAATGAGGACTCAATACTTATTTTCGAATTTAACTTCCAACGGATCACTCGAACGAAAATGGCAAACATGTAACAAAAAATAGATACTACTCCTACACCAAGTAAAATTGTTATGGATGTTGTATAACTATTATCACTATGAGTTTGTGAATCAAGAGAAGGCAGAACAAAACCCGCAGGACGGAAGAAAAAGATATAGAAAATACTCAGTATACTCGGCAGAAAATGAAGGAAATGAATTTGGGAAAACTCTCCCCCACTCATTTCTTCAAAAAAAAGATAACTAAGAGGACCGAGGAGGAGGAGACAAGGAATATGAATTCCATAGAACAAAGGATAAGAGTTCATTTCTTTTGTAAGTTCAACGTAAATATGGAGTTGGAGAATGGTAAGTGAAAAAAATAGAAATGTTGTTGTATATTGATTCAGGAAACAAATATCAAAATTTTTTCTAAAAGAAGTGGCATTCAGATCTGAAGGCAAATTAGTCTGTTTTTTCTTAGTTCCCTTTTGGATCGTTTCCATCCAATACGAAACTGCCAAAAGAAAAGCAACCACGGCTCCCACAAAGGGAATCAAATTCATAACAACAATTACGGAGAATCAAAATCCATTTGTCTATTTTTTAATACATTTCGACATCTTTTTAGTCCATCCGTATCCAAACGGACGACCGGTTTACAGATTTCGGAGATACTTTTATCATGAATCAAAACCTTCGCCACAACCAGAAAAAAAATCACCCGTTTTCAACAAAACAAATGGTTCCACCAATTATACTGATGACAGTATTAACATTAACCTTTAATCATTTATCAATATTTGCTGAATCTAAAATCCAACCTGAAATTCGTTTGGAAAAAATTCATAAAAAATCAAACCATAAAAAACCGGTAATCGTCGTTATAGGAGAAAACCAATATACCGAACTCACCGATTTCATAGTCCCATACGGAATCTTAAAAAGATCTGAAATTGCAGAGATTTATGCAGTAGCCCCTAACAAAGGAACTATGGATATGTTTCCTACACTTTCTATCGAAATCACAACATCCATTGATGACTTTGACAACCTTCATCCAGAAGGTTCTGACATCGTCATTGTCCCCGCCATTCATAACGCGGAAAATATAACCATCATTCGTTGGATTCAAAACCAATCTAAAAACGGAGCCACTATTGTGGGAATTTGTGATGGAGTTTGGACATTAGGTCATGCCGGGTTATTAAACAATAAAAAAGCGACAGGTCATTGGTATTCAAAAGAAAGTCTAAAAAATACATTTCCAAATACAGAATGGATCAAAAACAAAAGATACGTCCAAGATCAAAACATCATAACAACTACAGGTGTCACGGCTTCTATTCCCATTTCTGTAGCTTTAATAGAATCCATTGCGGGAAATAAAAAAGCAGAAGAGATGGCAAAATCACTCGGGATTCAAAGCTGGGATCCAACCCACAATACGGAAGAATTTAATTTAGATTGGAAACAATATCTAACGGCGGCAAAGAACCTAACATTCGTTTGGAATCATGAAACAATAGGAATTCCTTTGTATCATGGCATCGATGAAATATCTTTAGCACTAGTTGCCGATTCTTATTCCCGCACTTACAGATCAAAAACAAAATTAATATCTACCAATCTTCAGCCAATCACTTCCAATTCGGGGATTCGTTTTCTTTCTGAAATCAAAGAAGAAAACCGGAAGGAAACAAATTTGATCCTAGAGATTCCAAAAGTTAAAAAAGCGAATCCACTTTTGGAAGAAACTCTTGGCCAAATCCAAAATCGATACGGAATGGGGACAATGCGATTTGTCGCAACACAGCTGGAGTTTTCAACTGGTCCGCTTTGTCATTATGTCACGTGTAAAGATTAACATAGTTAAAATCCAAAATCAAAAAATCTAATTTTAGAGTTTTAGGCTAGCATCTCGTTTGTACTCTTAAAAATTGGAATCAGTAAACGTATGCATTCAAAACTTAAATTGTATTTCATCCTTTCCTTTTTGGTCTTTGGATCCTTATTGCTTTTCAGCGTCACCGTGCTACTACAAGTTCAAAACATAGCACAGGATCACTTAAATGTAATCCTTGGTTTTGGATTCGGCATCTTGATTGTATTTGCACTTATCTTTGGGATTGTTTTAAGTTCCTGGTTGGGAAAAATTTTCGGAAAACTAGACGTGGCGTTTAAAGAAGTAGGATTGGGAAACCTGCAAGTTAGACTCTCTTACAAACCGAACGAGTTATTTGCCGAATTCTATTCCAGTTTCCACAGAATGTTACAAGCCCAAGGTGAACTCATCCAACATATCAAAACATCGGCCGACACTTTATCTTCAGATTCACAAGAAATGAAATTGGTGACTCTTGATTTTTCAAGTAACTTACAATCACAATCTGCTGCCACGGAAGAAGTTTCAGCATCGATAGAAGAAATATCAGGTGTTGCAATATCCATTTCAAACATTGCTGAAAACAATTCCCAAAGTATGAATAATCTGACAACCGAAGTTGATCAATTATCTTTGGCTATTGACAAAACTGGCGAATACGTCGAAGGAACACTTGATTCTATAAAAATCATCATTGAACGTGCAGAAGCGGGTAAAAACACACTACGCACTATGAACGAAGCGATGGACAATTTATCCCATAGTTCATTGGAAATTTCTAAAACTGTAGATGTCATTTCAAAGATCAGTGAACAAGTGAACATGCTTGCACTCAATGCTTCAATTGAAGCCGCCAGAGCAGGTGATGCGGGAAGAGGATTTGCAGTGGTTGCAGAAGAAGTTTCAAAACTTGCAGAAAGAACAGCAGGTGCAGTCAAAGGAATCGATTCCTTAATGAAAAAGAATCAAAACGATGTTTCCTTAGGACGTGAACGAATTGAAAAAACAACAATGGAAATCCAAGAAATCATTGGAAATATTGATTCTATTTCTGGAAAAATTACAGAAGTTCATTATGCTGTAAATACACAAAAGGAACTCAAAAATAAACTTTTAAAAGAAGCTGTTTTCGTAAAAGAAAGATCAACAGAAATCAAAGATGCAGTGACAGAACACAAAACAGCAACAAATGAAGTGATGGCTTCCGTATCCTCAATTAGCCAATCCTCTTTTAGTAATTCAGAAAGTAGCGATTTACTCGCCGAAAAAATTACAGCAATCGCAAATACAGCAGATAAACTCATCTCCATGGTGGATCTATTCAAAACGAATTTAGTTTCGGATGAATCATCTATTTCTGATCGAGACGAAACTACCCACAAACTCCAATTCCGATCTGAAATTGGAAGTATCTATTATATAAAAGAAAAAGATCTCCTGGAAGTGGTTTGGACACCGAACTTTAGTGAGGAAAAGTATTCAGAAATTCTAAACGAAGCATTAAAAATAATCGAAAAACATAATATTCGTAAATGGCTTGCAGATACAAGAAGAATGGGACTTGTCACTCGTTCTGCTCAAGAATGGGTCAATGTCAATTGGTTCCCAAAAGCAAGTAATTCCAGCCTCCGCAAGATGGCAGTTGTTGTTCCCAACTCAGCACTTGCCGCCATCTCCATTGATGACCAAACTCTAAAAACAGGGAATGTCGAACTAAAATCCGTTCCTAGTTTAGAATTTGGAATTGAATGGTTGGATCGTTAGGCGGTAACACAAAAACCCTTCATTCTTTAATATCACAAAGTTTGAAGGGGTTTATCCTATTTATCTCGCTCTAATACAAAAAAGAATGGTTGTTTCATTCCTTTGTAATCCATACATCCAAACATTGTGTCTTTATTTACTCTTTTAAATACATCGTGTATAGGAAGTGTGTCATAAATCATGGCAGCGGTGAGTTTACCACGAAATTCAATCCGACGAACACGAGCTTTCGATGACGAAGTTTGAAATAAAAAACGTACTAGCAAAAATACATAACGTAAAGGCCATAAATTAGTAGATGGAATTAACGTTGCCAACCGAACAGGCATTAGGGAAGGATTTACCTTAAATAAAGTTTTTCCAAAGGATTTAAATACCAAAGGATGGACGTTGTCGGCATCCACAAATTCTTTTCCATACCAATTGAATGTTTCCAAGGCCCCATCCATTGTATGTCCCGTGTGAAATCCGGAACCATGCCAACGACCCATTGTATCTTCAATGTTAACTGTCTCTAATGCGTCAAAAAGAGCGAAAGAATCATCGATAGAATTGTTCTTTTTACCACGCATTTCGTAGAATTTTTTTTCGAGAGTATTCATAATTAAAATTGTAACCTAAACCAATCTTCTTCGGCCTCGGTTCCAAGGAAATATATATACAAAAAATAGAATCGATTTTAAAACTTCAATCAAGAACAGATCGGATTCGATTTCGTTCTTCGTTGATTCTCAGAATTGTATTTTCAATTTTTTTTTGAAACAAAGTTGAATTGGATAGTGCTAAAGGATATCCACTGAGTGTAATTAAACCCAAGGACTTAGCTGTCATTGTAGCAATGTACATTCGAAAAAGTTTCCCACTCTTTTCATTAATAAACCACATAGAAGCGACTCTAGAATTTTTAGAAAAATCACCCATCAATAAACTCATTCGATTAAACTCTGCAAACGAAGCAATTCGATCTATTTCATCAATGAGCGTTCCCACTTCTAACTGTAAGTCTTTTTGATTAGATTTATCCATCGTCTCTGATTTCGAAATCAACAACATTCTTTTGGATATCAGAAGTAAGGTATCCAGATATACGATCACCTTTTCGATCAAAAGATTTTGTTTCTGGAATGTAGTTCGAGTTGGTTTGACTTCATAAAGTTTTTCCAATCTTGCCGAAGTAAGAGAAATAAACTTCAACCTCGAACTTGTGACCTTTGTTTCCTTTAGGTTCAAAACCGAATGGTAAAAAAAATTCGCATCGGGATTCACTCGAAGTATAATTTCTTTTTGTCCTCCGGTTGAATTGTCTTCTTCAGCGACCCAATCCAATATTTCTTTTTGAAGGTTCTGAATTTGTTTTTGGATGATGCCTTCTCTCTGTGAAGTAATGAATAGAAAAGAATTCTTTGGTAATTTCATAAATGTTTATTTACCATTTGGAAAGTATAACTTACGTTCTTTTTGCAAAATTTGTAACGCGTCTTCGAGTATTGGCAGGGATTCGGTTGCCATGGCCGCAGTAGAAACACTCAGAATCCCCCCATAATGATTGGCCAATCGCAACCTCTTACATACATCCTGATCCCCACCAGTCACTACTGAAATTTGTCCAATCACTTGAACAAGGGATGACACAACCATTTGTTGATTTTGCCGATTCATCGCATGGTATACTCCACTTTGCATATGGAAGGCTCTCTCTTGGATGGTGCGAATGGCAGATTCAAAAGATGTAAAACGGATGGCAAACAAATCCAAAGTATTCCTATTTTGTACTTTTTGATTTTTTTTACTTTGTTTGTTCGAATACTTTTTTTCTACAAAATTCAAATAATAAAACCTAACAGCATATTGGTGCCAAATGGCACGATTCATATGTAAACGAAAAAGTAAGATGTCCAAAATTCTTAATACTTCAGAGATAATATTTTGGTTATATTCGAGTTTATTTTTGAATGAAGAAACATCTTCCCACACTTGATGTACTTCTAAGGACAGAGGAAAAAATTGAATGGATTCTGTTTTCTGAGTTCCAAACCAAGGAACCAGATACTGAACCTTTGATGGGAGCCATTCCCAATCTCCTTTTGTTTTTAAGAAAAAATGGGGACTCTCCCCAATTTTAAATTCCTTCCCTAATGATTCGATCCAATCTTGAATTTGAATCGAATCGGATTCGAATTCCTTTTGGTCATAACCTTCTAGTCCAAATTGAAGACAGAGATTTTGCCAAACCTCCACGAGTATTATGATTAATCGAAACAAGATCTCGGAACGAACTGCAACAGAATACAACGAATGATAATTAGAAGTTTTTGAATTTTCTACAAAGGGAAAACGTGTTTTTAATTCTTCAGCAAACAATTTTAGGAATGTATCTAATTCCATTCCTTCTTTGTAAACTTTTGTAACAATTACCTCTGTGATTTTTTCTGCTTCATCCATGGGATAGGTAGGAAGCAGATCCACTTGTTGATTTTGATTCGACGTTGAACCTTGGCTTGGTTCCGAGGATAATTCCATACGAATACCAGCCACAAGTAGAGCAGTAAAAGATAGTTTTTTTAGAAAATCAATCCGTTGCATAACTCAATCAGGAACTATTTTTAATACACTAAAAAACAAACGCAACGATAATTAGACTTTAGATTCATTGTTAGATTCAAAATAGAATCATAAACTGAACTTTACTCACTTGCATTTCCCAATCCATGTAGTATACTATCCTAATGAATGTATTAGATTCCGAGATCAAATCGCTTCTTGAATCCTATAAAAAAATCACGGTTTACGGACTTAGCAATGACATTTCCAAACCAAGCCATTATGTTCCCGTATACATTCGAGACAAAGGATGGGAAGTGGTCGGAACTTATCCCAAAGAACACAGTGTAGGTGGGTTTACCATCTACAAAAACCTCAAAGACGTTCCGAAAGAAGATAGAAAATTCATCGATGTCTTTCGTAGTTCCGATAAAGTTCCAGAAGTTATCGATGAAATCTTAAGTTTGGGTGGAACAGAAGTAATATGGCTACAATTGGGAATCTCCCATCCCGAAGCAGAAAAAAAAGCGGAAGATGCGGGGATTCGTGTTGTGTCCAATCGTTGTCTCATCATTGAACACAGAAATTATTTTTAAACGGCTAAGACTTAGAAACCATTTTTTTACCTAACCACACGAATGGGAGGAATGATAACAAACTAAGTATAACAAACCATAGAGGTTGGCCAGGGAGGAAGACAAAAAAGTTAAAAGCACCGGCAAGAGTTAATAGACTACCTACCAAAACTATCATCAAAGTTTGGTTACTTTTACTTAGTTTCATTGTAACAATGCCAGCAACAAAAGCTCCCAAAACATAACCAAAATAAACAGGAAGATAGGCCGAAGTTGGTAAGTTAGTCATAAACTCTTTTAAAAGTTCTGGATTGGCAATGATCTCATCACTTGGCGGTTTCACAAAAAAAGAATTCAGAAACTCCACTGCCATCATAATGGCCATTGCCGACACCAACCCGAGAAGTATAGAGAAACTATTTTTAATCATACAGACACCTATAGATTACAAATAGAACTCACAATCGATACGGAAAAACAATTCAAAAATTTAAGGATTAACTTTTCCTCTTAGCTTGAAAGTCTTGCCAAGATCCACAACTCCAAAGAGCCCAAAGAACAAGCACAGGCTGAAAGAACAAACGAATGAGTCGTGCTCTATCAGTATCTAAACCAAATGCACTGATCCCATTCATATATTGGGATATGTTTCCTGGGAAGATAAGAACAAAAAACAATGCGACAACCCAACCAACTTGCACTTGTTTGCTCTTAAGAAAAAGCAAAGACAATCCCAATGTAATTTCCACAACACCGGAAAGTAACACAACCAAATCTGCATTGATCGGTAACCAGGTAGGAACCTGCGCCAAAAATTCTGTCCTATGCCATGTTAGGTGTCCGGCTCCTGCAAAAACCAAAAAGGCCCCTAGAAGGATACGCAACCCTGTTTGATAGATACTTCTATCGACTGTATTTGTTTGACTCATACGGATTTAGACTCTAAAAATCAAATTCTGTTTCGTTCCGAACCCAGAATTCGGGAAATCCTTAAATTATGAGATTGAGTCTTTATCTCATTTAATTCTAGACAATTGACTGGTCTTACGAAGGAATGGCCATATGACTTTCCTTTTTGAGAATGACTCTCATATAAAGATAGGATTGAGAAAGGCCCAGATCCAGTGGCGGAGTAAATTTCCTACTTTCACTTCCGTACTCCTCATTTTCATCCTTTCGACAACAGCTCTTCTCCCACAAACGACGGAAAAAACTCCCCTACCTCCGAGCAACCCCACAGACCAGGTTCCCAACACAGGAACAAAACCTGCCGAACAAGGCATTCGAGTTACAGGCAAAAAAGATCCGAGAGACCGGGAAATTCTTCGTACACCAAATAGTATCAGCCGGTTGAACGAACAGGACATCCAAGATGCTGGAATCAATCGAACCAATGACATCGATAAACAAGTTCCGAATTTTTCCATCATTGATTCGGGATCGCGTAACTTTACTTATTTCAACATTCGAGGAATGCGGAGTATTGCCTTCAGTGAACCAGCAGTAGGTCTGATTTTAGATGGAGTTCCACTCAACGACAATGTGGCGCTTAACACTGAGTTATATGGAATTGAAAACATTGAAGTATATAGAGGAAGTCAAGCTACCTTGTTTGGAAAAAACTTTCAAGGTGGTGTTGTTGAGATCCGAACTAAAAAACCAACAAATATTGCTGAAGGAAAAATTACTTATGATGCTGGAAATTATAAAAAACAAGAAACATCGGCTTATTACAATGCACCCATTATCAAAGATAAATTATATTTTGGAATCGCTGGAAAAACTACTGAACGAGAAGGATATCTTTCAAACGTAACAGGTTTTTATTATCCAACCAACCGGCCCTATGAAGTTCCCGTAGAAATCTACAAAACTCATCCCGATGGTAGAAAAGGAAAAGCAGGACGTTTCCGATTATTTTTTACTCCTAACGATGTCTTTGAAGCAGACTTACAAGTCAGCGCAGAAAGTTTTGATGATGGTTCCCTCAATTTGGTAAACTACTTAGGTGCCAAGTCTGAAAGGGAAAAAGCTTTATTACAAGGTTGTGTTGCCATGCCATCCAACTGTGCCAAGTTATATGGAACCTATGTAAACAGAGTGAATGGAGATAGAAAAGTTTACTGGGATTATGAAGGAAAAAGTAATGTCACGGGGAACACATATTCTCTAGCAACAACTACGAAATTACCTCAAGCAAATCTAAAAACAGCATCTGCGATTCGGAAGATGGACATTGATCCCATCACTGCCGATGCCGACTTTACAACAACCGATCAACATAGATCTATTTATGTCGAAAAAGCTACAACTTTCCTGAACGATGTATATGTTGAATCTAAAGATAAACATGACCCATTACAATTTAAGGTAGGAATCTACTCATCCAGTAAAATTACAAATATTGACCAAGCAAGAGAACATAGAGTTCAAATGTATGTTGGAAATGATTTTGGTGGCCTTCGTGCCCCTGCTCGCGAAAACAATCTCTCAAGAATTCATGATCGTAACCTTAGTTTTTATACACATAATAGTTATACTTTTGCAGAAAAATTTACAATTACCATAGGATCCAGATTGGAACGACAAGAGAGTCGTTTGTCTCATACCGAACAAGTGATCGGTTTTTCACCAATCAATCCATATGGAGAAACAAAACTTTTATCAGATCCATATACAATTAACAATCATTATAACTACAATGTTTCAAGAATGATCTTTGATTACAAACCCATCGACAATCTCATGTTTTTTATAGGTTTTAGTCGTGGTTATAAAAATGCGGGTTATAGCACCGTTGTTAACATTCCAAGCAGAGCTACATTCAAACCAGAAATCAATGATACCATAGAAGCCGGTATAAAATCAGAATTCTTTAAAGGAAAATTTGGATTAAAATACACTCAGTTCTATACGGAAACCCAAGACTTTCATGTTGTCCGGGCCATCAACCTCTCTCAATACATAAACCTCAATGCGGAACTTGTTACCATCAGAGGATATGAATTGGAAACATTCATCAAACCTCATAAGGATACCAAACTTGGGCTCTCTGCAGGTTATACAGAAGGAATCTTTAACAAATTTTATGACTCTGTTCTAAATCGAGATTTTAATGGAAAGTGGGTTCATTTCATTCCGAAGTATGACATCGTAAGTTATTTTCAATACAGAAACGAATACGGAATATTTTTTCGCGGCGAATTTCAAGCAGTTGGTCAAATGTATTTCGCAGCAGATAACACGGTATATAGCGACCCCTATTATGTAATTAATTCTAGAATCGGATATGAAACCGATACCATCTCCGCTTACTTATATATGAACAATATGAATGATCGGTATTACTTCACCTCCTACATTGATGGAACTTTCCAGGCTGTACCTGGAGCACCAAAAACCTACGGATTTATGTTAACTTATAAAATTTAAATTTCTGGAGAAAACTATGAAAACTAAAATAAAAACCCTTCTTACCCTAGTCACCCTTGGAATTTCTCTATTCCAATGTGATTTATTTGATCCCAAATCAAAAGTTACCAGTGATGACCTGGTTTCCATGTTAGCTCTACAACAAATTAATGCAAACAGTATGAGCGAAGCACAAAGGCTTGGACTAAACGTAGCTTACAGCCACCGATTTAGTATCAAAAACGGAGCTCATTTGTTTTGCAGAGAATATTCTACTGCTTACTTAGAGAAAAAAGCAGAATGGGAAAAGGATATGGAACAAACTTATGCCACAATTGGAAATGCAATTGGAATTCAGATCGTTGTAGAAAAATTCAATGGACCTTGTTCTATTACGAATAAAGTTGCAGCCTGTCATTACGACGGAGTAGACGGAATCAATGACCTAATTCCTTACGCATACACTACAGAAGGAGAACATGGATATTTAATTCCTGCAAACGTATACTATGGTGTTACAGGTTTAAAAAGTGCGAAAGAAGCTTGTGAAAGATTCAAAGGAACTTACGTTTGTTACGACCCAAGTAAATGTTGGCAATAATTCGAACTTAAATCTCAAACAGAAGAACTCAAAGGGATTTTTTGGGTTCTTCTTCTTTTATTTTTTCTCTTTATATAATAAAGACTGAGTCCACTGATTGATAGGATCGCCGGTGTGAGACCACCAATCACCCAAATTACTTTACTAAAATGATTGGCAAAGGTTCCAAAATGAAGTGGCCGAAAGGAATCCAAAACTCGATTCAAAATGTTTTCTTTCCCCATATCTACTTTATCAAAGATCTTTTTGGATTTTACATCATAACGAATATAAGAACCATATCGACTTTCAAATCCTGAAGAATCGAAACGATTTCCATAAATTCCAATTGGTTCTTCTTTGGAATGGTGAGGGAAAGAAACATATCCCAATCGGAATCCAGGAATTTCTTTTTTTGTTTGCTCTATTAGCTCATTGATCGAATCCTCAGAAACCCACAGATGATGAACCACTTTTTCTTCTGGAAACGTAAGAATCACAGTGTCTCTTAAACTCCACCATCCACCAGTGATTGCTAAAATCAAATGGAACCAAACTGCATTAATACCAACAAACTTGTGCAAGTCGGAAAAGAGAATTTGTGCACTTTCTTTCCATCGAAGGCGAAACAAACTCACCCAAAATCGTTTATAAAGTTTGATTCCGCTGATTGCTAAAAACAAATAAATAAAGGCAATACATCCGGTGAGGAAATAACCCACACCGCCAAGAAAAAGACTATAATGCAAAACGAGTAAAAAACCATAAAGGCTATCACTTCTGTTTTCTTTCAGTTTTCCAATAAGATTTCCATTGTATGGATTGATTAAGTAGACAGTTTCACGACTAGGGGTTTCTAAATTATGAAACCAAACTTGGTCCGCTTGGTCATGTAAATCGGATAACAACCAACCAGCCACAGTTCCTTCGGGGATTTGATCTAACAATTGTTTGTAAAGAGTATCAAAAGGTAGGCGTTCCTTTTCTACTTTTATAGAATAAGCACCTGTAAGTGATTGTAATTCCTTTCCATAGACGAGAAGAGATCCAGTCACACCCAAAACCAAAAGAAAACTGGCTCCGAAAATACCGAGAACCATATGAACCTGATACCAAGTTTTTGCCTTCACAAGTGCTAGGCTCCTACTCTAGAATAGATCCATAATTTTGAGAATAGGTCTCATTTTCAAATAAAATTTATCAAACCTTAAAAATCCTTAGAGAACCAAGGATTTACAAATTTTAAGAAATCGGAAACCGAAAGGGATTCCAACTAATCAGATGTTTTTGTCTCTGCCATCATTGTTTTCAGGATTTGATTCACTTCGGGCCGACAACTTCCGCATCCCGTACCGGCACCTGTTGCCGTCATAATCGATTCTAAATTACAGGCACCATTTTTGATTTCATCTTCGATATTTCCCCGACCCACACTATTACAAGAACAGACCAGTGCACCTTTAGGAGGTTTGGCGCCCGTACCACCAGAGAGTAACTTTCCTCGTTTGTCTCCAAGTTCTACTCCGCTAGCAATTAAGTTTTTATATTCAACAAACTCAGCTTTATCGCCAATGAGGATGGCACCTACTAATTTATCTCCCTTAACAATACATTTTTTATAACGTCTTCTTTTTCGATCCAAGAATACGATTTCTTCATATTCATCCGATAGGTTTTCAAAGGAAACACCAGGAAGCCGTAGTGAAACCAACTCAAGGCCTGGAATTTTTAAAAGGTTGGAATGTAAAGATCCTGAGTATGTTTTGTATTTATAACCAAATATATGTGAGGCGGCAACTTTTGCTTGTTCCTCCGCCGCAAGAACTGTTCCATAAACACCACTGGTATGTTCTGCTACTTCTCCTATGGCATAGATATCCGGATCACTCGTTTGTAAAAATTCATTAACTTTGATTCCTTCTCCTAATTCAAAACCTAAGTTTTTTGCCAGATGTAAATTGGGACTTGTTCCCATCGCATACACAATTCCATCTGGTTGGAGTTTTCGCCCATCTTTCAATTCTACATTCGTAATTCGACCATACCCGTTCACTTTCGAAATTTCAGAATTAAAAAGAACTTCAATCTCTCTCTTCTCAATTTCTTCTCTTAAGATATCACAAGCGACTGCATCTAATTGTTTGGACATCAAACGATCTGTTCTAACAAGAACTGTCACTTTTACATTTAACGACTTAAGAGCCGCAGCAAGTTCCAACCCAAGAAGCCCACCACCAACAATCAATGCATGAGAGTCAGGAACAAAAAATCCTTTGATCCGATCGGCATCGGTTTTAGCCCGTAAACTAAAAACACCTACCATTTCCGGTCCAATGTATTTCGGAATTTGCGGAGAACTTCCCGTAGCAAGGATTAGTTTGTTATACGAATGGGAATTACCAAAGGCATCTTTGACTATCTTCGCTTCTGGCAAAATTTCAGTCACTGAGGTTGCAGTATGAAGATCAATATTCCAAGAAGCCACTTCCTCTGAATCGGCACTGGAAAGTTCATGAAATTCTTTTTCTCCACTGATAAAATCAGGTAAAAGGATACGGTTGTATAAAGGATTTTCTTCCTTACAAATCACAGTGATTTCATCATCGGGAGCTAGGTCTTTATAATTTTTTATAAATGCATGTGTACTATTCCCGCCACCAATGATGATAATTTTTTCTTTTTCTTTGACATAAGGTTTCACTTGCACGGCAGAGATTTTAAACCCTGGTTGTTTCGAAAAAGGATCATAGTCTTTACTTGTTAGGTTGTTCGCCCGAGATTCATCATTTTTATTCTTTTTCCCCCAATGCATCGGCAAAAAAACTGTCCCTTGTTTGATGGTGTCAGTAATTTTAGCACGAACACGTACGACCCCCCTCTCATTCGAAACTTCTGCGATTGCACCATCAATGACATCTATTCGTTTTGCATCTTCCGGATGAATCTCCAAATACGGTTCGGATTTGTGTTCCATAAGTTTTTGCACTTTACCTGTTCGGGTCATAGTATGCCACTGATCACGGATGCGACCGGTTGTTAAAATGAATGGATAAAGATCTGAAGTTTTTTCAGATGTATCCTCCGGTGATACATCAAATATCTTTGCTTTTCCATTGGCACGATAGAAAATATGATCCGAAAATAAACGAGGAGTTCCCCCGTGTTCTTTGTGAGGGTAAGGCCACTGCACAGAACGTTTTTCTTTTAAAATGGAATAATCCAATCCACTGATATCAATTTTGGTATTTTTTGTTAAAGCACAATGTTCTAAGAATACATCTTCTTCCGTTTTATAATTAAAAGAAGAACCAAAACCCATCTTCTGCGCAAATTTTTGAATGATGAAAGTATCAGCTAACGCCTCTCCAGGTGGACTCAAAACCTTAGAAAGATAAGTAACACGACGATCGGAATTAGTCATGGTCCCTTGTTTTTCTGCCCATCCAGCAGCAGGAAGGACATAATCTGCGTAAGGAATAGCAGATGAATTCATAGAAATATCTTGGACCACTACAAGTTCAGCAGCACGTAATCCCTGTTCTACCATACGAGCATCAGGTAAACTTGTGGTAGGATTTGTACATATGATCCATACTGCCTTCATTTTTCCAGTACGAAGGTTTTCGAACATTTCCACTGCCGTAAATCCTGGTTTACTTTGAATGACTTCGGTTTCAACCCCCCAAAACTTTGCCACTTCTTCTCGATGACTCACATTGCTCAAATCACGATGGGCCGGCAACAAATTAGAAAGTCCACCGACTTCTCTTCCTCCCATAGCATTGGGTTGGCCAGTAAGAGAAAAAGGGCCGCTTCCTGGTTTTCCTATTTTACCAGTTAACAATGACAAGTTGAGAAGAGCTAGGTTTTTGTTGACACCCACCACACTTTGATTCAATCCCATAGCCCATAAAGACAAAAATCCTTTCGACTGGCCAATGTAAGATGCCGCTAAATGGATCTCATCCACAGGGATTCCACAAGTTTTTGCTGCGGACTCTAAATCAAAATCGGATAAAAGTTTTTGTAATTCTGCATAACCTTCCGTATGGGAGTTAATGAATTCGGAATCAATCCAATTGTTTTGAATTAATACCTTAGCAATTGCATGAAAAAGATAAATATCAGTCCCTGGATGAATTTGTAAGTGTAAGTCAGCATCTGCGCAGGTATCTGTCTTTCTCGGATCTACAACAATGATCTTTACTTCAGGATGGTTCTTCTTATGTGCTTCAATCCTCCGAAATAAAATAGGATGACACCATGCAGGATTTGCCCCTGCGATAAGAAAACAATCTGCAAGTTCTATGTCTTCATATGCAATAGGCACGCTATCTTCACCCAAAGCCATTTTGTATCCCACAACGGCAGAACTCATACAAAGTCTCGAGTTAGTATCTATATTATTACTACCGATAAATCCTTTAATGAGTTTGTTGATAATATAATATTCTTCAGTAAGGAGTTGGCCTGAGACATAGAATCCCACGGAGTCCGGGCCGTATGTTTGAATCAATTTTTTGAACTTATCAGCAATACCTGATAAAGCAATATCCCAACTAACTTTTGATAATGGAAGATTTTTGTCTTTTCTATGAGAAGGATAAAGAATACGATCAGTTGTATCCATAACCGTATAATGCAAATTCATCCCTTTCGAACATAATAAGCCCTTGTTTGCAGGATGGTTTTTGTCCCCTTCCACAGAAATCTCTGTTGGGCTTGTTTTGTGGACAGTCACACCACAACCAACCCCACAATAGGAACAAGTAGATGCATAGGTTTCTTGAATCAGCACACAAACAATCAGCAATAACTATGCCAATTGCTGAAATATTCACAAAAATGCTTATTCCGACAGGAATTTGAATTGAATCATCCCAGATTGAACCAGGTTCCAACAAAATCACGAAAAAATATTCGTAAAATATGCACATAAAACGTACATATTTATTAGATTCTAACAGAAAGGATTAAAATAACTTCAAAAGGAAAGTGACTTACTTTGGGAACTCATGCTCGAAAGATAGGCAGTTTCCCTTTTCTTGTAGTGAATTTTCTCTTTTTTCCGCAAAGACTCTCTCAATTTCCTAAGTAAGCTCCTGTATCCGTAGTATTTTTAATCTAGCTGCCTCCGTTAGGTACACTTCGTGCATATTATAGGAAGACTGGAACCATACAACGGTTCCCTTCAGAATACTTTTGATCCAGGTAGGGTAACAAAATGATCAAGCGAAAGTTAATCGTCATTGGAAACGGGATGGTTGGACATAGATTCTGCGAAAAGTTGGTGGAATTTGGTGGCACGGATAAATTCGATATTACTGTTCTTGGAGAAGAACCAAGAAGAGCTTATGACCGCGTCCATCTTTCAGAATACTTTGCAGATAAATCTGCCGATTCCCTTTACCTTTGTTCCCCTGATTGGTATAGAACAAACGGTATAAAATTATTATTATCAGAACCTGCCATCTCTATTGATACGATCAAACGAAAGTTAGTTACTAATTTAGGAACTGAACTAGAATTCGATGAATTAATTTTTGCAACTGGTTCATCTCCTTTTGTACCTCCACTCGAAGGTTTAGACAAAGAAGGTGTTTTTGTTTATAGAACCATTGAAGATTTAGAACAAACAATGGAATACAGCAAAAAAGTAAAAAAGGCTGCTGTACTCGGTGGAGGACTACTCGGACTCGAAGCTGCTAAAGCTCTGGTTGATTTAGGAAAAGAAACTCATGTTGTGGAATTTGCTCCAAGACTTATGCCAAGGCAGTTGGATGATGGTGGTGCTGCCATTTTAAAATCCAAAATTGAAGAGATTGGGGTTGAAATTCATTTAAACAAACAAACAGAAAAAGTATTGGGTAATGAAAAAATCGAAGGATTCGAGTTCAAAGATGGTGGCAATCTCCAGTTCGATATGCTCATTGTTTCTGCTGGAATTCGTCCGCGAGATGAACTCGCAAAAGAAGCTGGTATTGCTGTGGGAGAACGTGGTGGTATCATCGTAGATGATGGAATGGGAACAAACGTGTATGGAATTTATGCGATTGGTGAAGTAGCATTACATAGAAATTTTATTTATGGTCTCGTGGCGCCTGGTTACGAAATGGCAGAAACTCTTGCTTTTAACTTATGTAGCCCTGGCAGCAAACCTAAGGTGTATGCTGGCTCCGATTTATCCACAAAACTAAAGTTAATTGGTGTTGAAGTGGCCTCTTTTGGAGATGCTTTAGGCCAAGCAGAACATATTCCAATTGTTTTTAAAAATCCAAGAAGTGGTGTTTATAAAAAACTAGTGATCTCACCTGACGGTAAATACTTACTCGGTGGAATCCTTGTTGGTGATGCTAAAGCTTACGGAAACTTATTGTCCTTTTATTTAAACAAAATGGAACTTCCGGAAGAACCAGAAACTTTGATTGTTGGTTCCGTTTCTGCAGAAAATCTTTTTGGTGCTGATTCTTTACCGGATGATGCAAAGATTTGTTCTTGTAATAACGTTTCCAAAGGGAATATCCTCACTGCCATTCGCGAAAAAGAATGTTATGACATTACTAGTTTAAAGAACTGTTCCAAAGCTGGTAGTGGTTGTGGTGGATGTTTGCCACAAGTAAACTCCATTCTTAAAGCTGAGTTGAAAGTGCAAGGTAAGGTAGTTACAGAACATCTCTGTGAACACTTTAAATATTCAAGAAAAGAACTTTTCCAAGTCATAAAAGTAAAAGCACTCAAATCATTTCCTGATGTAATCAAAGAGATTGGTCGTGGAAATGGATGTGAAGTTTGTAAACCAGCTGTCGCATCAATTCTTGCAAGTGTATGGAACGAACCCATTCTCAAACATAGAGAAATCCAAGACACCAATGATAAATATCTCGCCAATATCCAAAGAGGAGGAACCTACTCTGTGGTTCCGCGAATCCCTGGAGGAGAGATTACTCCCGAGAAACTCATTGCGATCGGAGATGTTGCCAAAAAATACAACCTCTATTGTAAAATTACCGGTGGACAACGTATCGACTTGTTAGGTGCAAGAATCGATCAACTCCCTGCTATCTGGAAGGATTTAATCGAGTTCGGTTTTGAAAGTGGACATGCTTACGGGAAATCAATGAGAACTGTAAAAAGTTGTGTTGGTTCTACCTGGTGCCGGTTCGGAGTACAAGATAGTACATCATTTGCAATCAAATTAGAAGAAAGATACAAAGGAATTCGTGCTCCTCATAAATTAAAGTGCGGAGTGTCCGGTTGTATTCGTGAATGTGCAGAAGCCCGTGGAAAAGATTTTGGAATTATTGCCACAGAAAGAGGTTGGAACCTGTATATCGGTGGGAACGGGGGAGTAAACCCTAAACATGCGATCCTTTTTGCAGAAGATTTAGACGAAGACACTTGTATCAAGTATATCGACCGTTATATGATGTTTTACATCAGAACCGCAGACAAACTGATGAGAACTTCTACTTGGTTAGAACAACTGGAAGGTGGAATTGATTACTTAAAAGATGTAGTTATCAATGACAGATTAGGGATCAACTCACAACTGGATGAAGAGATGAATGCTCTTGTGAACACTTATCTCTGTGAGTGGAAAGACGTTGTGGAAGATACTGAAAAACAAAAGAAATTTAGACATTTTGTCAATAGTAATGAAACAGATCCTAATATCAAATTCATCGAAGAACGTGGTCAGATCCGCCCAGTGGATTGGGTAGAAAAAGATTTGGTTAATTCATAAGCAGGAGAATCAAAATGTCAGTAGATACAAAAAACAAAGAACGAGTATTCATAGGTCCAGTTTCTGAATTCGAAAAAGAAGGTGGAGTGTCGGCAAAAGTAGGCGATAAACAAATCGCAGTTTTCTACTTTGAATCCCGAAACGAGTGGTATGCTTGCGACAATGCCTGTCCTCATACAGGGGACATGGTTTTGTCTCGTGGATATTTAGGAGATACCAATGGGGAACCAAAGGTAGTTTGTCCACTCCACAAAAGAAACTATTCTCTAACGAGTGGTGAATGTCTTAGTGGTGAAAATTATAAAGTTAATCTTTATCCTGTCGTCGTAGAAAATGGATCGGTATATTTAGAAGTGGATCCGTCCATTTCAGGTAACCGCGGTTAATCGATACCTATATGGATATTTCCAATAACCAAACAAATAAAGGTAAGGTGTATTTGGTAGGTGCAGGACCGGGTGATCCGGAACTTCTGACTGTTAAGGCACTCAAAATGTTACGAAAAGCAGATGTTGTTTTTTATGATGATTTGGTTTCCCCAAGAATTCTTGGGGTTTGTCGAAAAAAAATCCAATTGGTTTATGTTGGAAAAAGATTGGGAATTCATAGTTGTTTACAAGATGAAATCAATTCAAAACTCATCCAAGCGGCAAACGAATTCAAAACGGTTGTTAGGCTGAAAGGAGGAGACCCTTCTATCTTTGGACGTGTTGGGGAAGAATTTGCGGCACTCCTTGCGGAAGGAATTCATTGTGAGATTGTTGCTGGTATCACGACTGCTTCCGGAGTTGCCTCCTCCTTAGGATTTCCATTAACCCACAGAGACTATGCGAGGGAGATCCTGTTTCTTTCAGGACACAAAAAGGATGGTGCCAACTCGGAAGGTTTTAAAAATCTCAACTGTGTTGGAAAAACCATCGTGGTTTATATGGGTTTGAACTCGATAGGTCTCATTGTTTCCGAACTTCTAGATGCAGGGAATACAAAAGAAACACCTATCGCTGTCATTCAAAATGCAACCTTGACGACAGAAAGAGTTTTCACTGGAAATTTAGATTCAATCCAAAACATCATTGAAGAAAACGAGGTCAAATCACCAGCCATTCTTGTGATAGGAGAGATTGTACGTTTCTATTGTGAGATGGAAAATTTGAAAAATGGCTGTTCTTCCATTCTCACACCCTTATAAGGGATAGGAATGAATGATATTACTGGCAAAAGAACCACCCTTCGTTATGCAGAAGCAGAAGGGTATGTGTATTGTAAGGCGGAGACAATGGAAAGAGTCAAAGCCAACACATTACCCAAAGGAGATCTATTTGGGGTAGCAAAGGCAGCAGCCCTACTCGGATCAAAAAAAACTTCAGAACTCATCCCGCACTGCCATCCAGTTCCCATCGATTCGTTTTCAATTCAATTTGAAATTATAGAAGAGAAAAATGCCATTCGCATTCAAACTACGGCAAAGTCCATAGGCAAAACAGGAATCGAAATGGAAGCACTAACTGGAGTTACAGTTGCTGCCTTAGTCATTTATGATCTCTTAAAACCTATTGATAAAGAAATTGAAATTTCTTCTGTCCGACTTCTGGAAAAAAAGGGAGGAAAAACAGATGCACAAATTTCTAAATTTGCTGCAGGGTCCACAGCAAAAATTTTAGTTTGTTCCGACTCCTGTTTTGCCGGTAAAAAAGAAGATGGTTCGGGAAAAGTCATCGCAGACCTTCTTATCCAAGAAGGGGTAGATGTTTTAGAAATTAAAATCGTTCCCGATGAACCAAAAGACATTCAAGATACCATTACAAATTGGACAAAAGAAAAAATTGACCTCATTGTTACCACTGGTGGGACAGGACTTGGTCCAAGAGATAATACAACTGATACCATAAAACAAATCTTAGAACAGGAGTTACCAGGTGTTTCCGAAGTAATGCGTTCCTTCGGACAAGACAGAACTCCTTTTGCAATGTTGTCTCGTTCTGTTGCTGGTAGGATCGGAAAATCTTTGGTGGTTTCCGTACCAGGAAGTACCAATGGTGCGAGAGAGAGTATGACGGCAATTTTACCTGCAATTTTCCATGCTAAAAAAATGATGCGAGGAGAGGGGCATTGATTTCCTATACGGAAGCTCTGGAAAAAATTCTTTCAGAAGTTAGACATTATCCCAGTGAACTTATCTCATTAGATCAATCTTTTGGGCGGGTTCTCTGCGAAGAGATCAAATCAGATCGAGACTATCCACCTTTTCACCGTTCAGCGATGGATGGATTTGCGATTAGTTCCCAAAACTATACACCCAATCAAGTTTATCCTTACCACAGAGAACTACCTGCAGGTATGAGTATGGATTTAGAAAAGGATGAAAAGGCCATTCGGATTATGACCGGTGCCCCTGTTCCCGAGGGATTGGATGTTGTCATTAAAATTGAAGATGCGAACCTAATGGAAGTTAACGGACAAAAACAAGTTTCGTTTTCTACAAAAGAAATTAAACCTTGGTTGAATATTTCCAAACGAGGCGAAGATTTAAAAACTGGAGATTTGGTTTTGCCAAAAGGAATCCAAATCGGAACTTCTGTCGCCTCTCTACTTGCAAGTCTCGGCAAAGATAAAGTATCCGTAGTCAAAGCTCCAAAAGTTCATATCATTTCTACAGGAAATGAAGTGGTTCCGATCCACAGTTCTCCACTACCCTTTCAAATCAGAGATTCCAATTCGTATACAATCAAATCTATTTTATCCAAATACAAAATCCAACCGGAATCTGTTACCCATGTTCCTGATTTAGAATCAGAAATCACCAAACAAATCCAGATAGGATTAGAAGCAGATATCCTAATTCTATCTGGTGGAGTCTCTATGGGAAACCTTGATCTTATACCATCCATATTACAAAAATTAGGTGTCGAACTCATCTTCCATAAAACTGCAATCAAACCAGGGAAACCTATTTGGTTTGGGAAACGGAAGAACACCATTGTTTTTGGAATGCCTGGTAATCCATTCAGCGTCCAAACCTGTTCTCGGATTTTTCTTGAACCATTTTTAAGAGAATCTTATGGACAAAATCAACTTCCTTCTTATAAACTTCCCTACCATGGCACCAAACAAAGAAAAGGTGGTCTTACTGAATTTTTCCCTGTCCAATTAGAAACAAAAGACAATACTTATCTGAAACCAATTTCATTCAATGGAAGCGGAGACGTAAGAGCCGGTGTATTCTCTGATGGACTTGGCATTTTCCCAAGTGATCTCTCTCAAATCCAAAAGGGTGATACCATCGACTTTCTGCCTTGGTGATCGAAAGTTACCGAATCCGTTGTATAATTGGTACGCAGTTTACACGCTTTCTGATCAAAAAAATGCCGGTTTGTAGTGCATTTTCTACATAAGGGAAAACCATAAGCGTAAAGTTCAGTTTTAGGGCGTTTTAACGCATTTTAGGTCATTTCGTGCTCTGGTACGCTTTTTGCACTGTTTATCAGCATAAGGAGTACACTACCCGTGACCATTACACCTCATGCGAAAGCAACTAAAATCGAATTATTCAGCCTGGCAACACCCCAGATGCGCACCTTTCACCTAACATGGATTGCATTTTTCCTATGTTTTTTTGGATGGTTCGGGATCGCTCCCCTTATGGTATATGTTAGAGAAGAACTTTCTTTAACAAAAGCTCAAATAGGAAATATCATCATTGCCTCTGTTGCCATAACCATCTTTATGCGATTGTTTATCGGATGGTTGTGCGATAAAATTGGGCCGCGGATTGCGTATACTTTTCTTTTGACTTTAGGATCCATACCTGTTATGTGTATTGGTCTTGCAGATAGTTATCTCTCCTTTTTATTGTTACGACTGGCCATTGGTGCCATTGGTGCTTCTTTTGTAATCACTCAGTATCATACTTCAGTTATGTTTGCTCCCAATATCATCGGAACTGCAAATGCAACAACTGCGGGTTGGGGTAACTTAGGTGGTGGAGTCACACAAATGGTAATGCCAATCCTATTCGGATTCTTTGTTGCTTTTGGATTTACTACTGGAGTTTCTTGGAGACTTGCTATGGTGGTTCCTGGTGCTGCTTTGTTTTTTATGGGGATCATTTACTACTTCGGAACACAGGACACCCCAGGTGGTAACTTTAAAGATATCAAAGAAACCTATCCTACCTTCCAAGGGGGAAAGAAAAATTCACTTAGTAACTTCCTACTTGTGATTAAAGATCCAAGAGTATGGTTACTCTTCCTTGCTTATGGTGCTTGTTTTGGAATCGAACTTACCATCAATAATATTGCTGCCTTGTATTATGTAGACCAGTTCAAATTAACGCCTGCTACTGCGGGACTCATTGCTGGGCTTTTTGGTCTCATGAACTTGTTTGCAAGAACTCTTGGCGGAGCTTTCGGCGATAAGTTTGGAATTAAATGGGGTCTTCGTGGAAGAGTTGTTTGGTTGAGCGCCGTTCTTGCAGGAGAAGGCCTTTGTTTGATTTTGTTTTCGCAAATGAGTTCTCTCATCCTTGCAATATCTTCTATGATTGTATTTAGTTTGTTTGTGCAAATGTCCGAAGGAGCCACGTTCTCAGTTGTTCCTTTCATTAACAAAAAAGCAATTGGAGCGGTTTCCGGAATTGTTGGTGCCGGTGGAAATGCAGGAGCTGTGTCTGCGGGATTTTTATTCCGAGGCGACTTAACTTACCAAAACGCACTTTTAATTATTGGAGTGACCGTTACCATCGCTTCCTTTTTTACCCTCCTTGTAAGATTTTCAACAGAAGAGGAAAAAGAAGTGGGTGATGAAATGAGTAAAATTCTCCCAACTAGTGAAAAGGATTCCACTTTAGTTTCTGCTACATAGAACTTCGAAAGAGTCGATTTTTGAGAGAAATAGACTCATTTTAAACTTGTCTAAAGAAAAACTCTCTCTTAAGATCTTTGTCTTAGGAGAGAGTTATGGACCAAATTCATTACCGGTCTTGCAGTTTGTGCGAGGCAATGTGTGGACTACAAATCGAATTGAAAGATGGCTCCATCCAAGGATTCAAAGGAGATCCGGAAGATCAGTTTAGTCGAGGCCATATTTGCCCGAAAGGACCTGAACTCAAAAGCCTTTACCAAGACCCCGATCGTATCAAACTCCCTCAAAAAAGAACGAAAACTGGATGGGAAACTGTTTCCTGGGTCGAAGCCCTTTCCGATATTGCTACACAACTTGTAAAAATCCAAAACACATACGGAAGTGATTCTGTAGCCATTTATAATGGAAATCCGACGGTCCACAATTACGGATCAATGTTACTAGGACAGCGGTTTGCCAGCAGGCTCAAAACAAAAAACAATTTCTCGGCTACTTCAGTAGACCAGTTACCCCACCAATTACTTTCCTATCTGATGTTTGGTCACCAACTCCTAGTCCCCATACCTGACATTGATCATACCGACTTTTTCTTAATTTTGGGAGGAAACCCATTTGCATCTAACGGAAGTTTAATGAGTGTTCCCGATGTTAAAAAAAGATTAAAAGCAATTCAGGACAGAGGTGGAAAGTATGTGGTTGTGGATCCTCGTAAATCTGAAACGGCAACCCATGCTGACGAACATTTATTTATCAAACCAGGAACTGATGCTTATTTCCTACTAGCCATCCTCCATGTACTTTTTGAAAAACAACTGACAAAACCAAATGACCTGATCCGCAAAGAAGATTTACAAACCATTCAAATGGTCGCAAAAGAATACGACCCGGAAAGAGTTTCCAAAATCACTGGTGTTTCCAAAGAAACCATCGAAAGAATCACATTTGAATTTGCGAATGCACCTTCAGCCGTCTGTTACGGAAGAGTTGGTGTTTCCACACAAGAGTTCGGAGCCGTTTGCCAATGGCTTATCAATGTCATCAATATTGTTACTGGAAATTTAGATAACAAGGGTGGTGCTATGTTCACTCTCCCTGCGGTGGATTTGGTTGGAGAAGGATCTGTGATGCGCTCCTCACCTGGAAGTTTTAATTCCTACCAATCCCGAGTTCGCAAACTTCCTGAATTCAGTGATGAACTTCCGGTGGCGGCACTAGCAGAAGAAATTCTTACCGAAGGGGAAGGAAAAATCCGAGCCCTTTTTACATCGGCAGGGAATCCCGTTTTATCGACACCTAACGGAACCAAACTCGATAAAGCTTTGTCTAGTCTGGATTTTATGGTAAGTGTTGATTTTTATTTGAATGAGACTACAAAACATGCAAACTATATCTTACCTCCCACCTCCGCTTTAGAACATGATCATTATGATTTAATTTTTAATGTATTTGCAGTTAGGAATACAGCACGGTACAACCAACCTCTTTTTACACCAGAACCAGGGATGTTACATGATTGGGAAATTTTTTCTGATCTAACAAAACGTTTGGAACTTACCCGGGCCGGCAAAGAGCTACCCAAAGACATCATCAAAACAAAACTAACACCTGCTAGTATTATAGACCACGCACTCAAATCAGGGCCTTATGGTAACAAAGGACCTCATAACAGGGAAATGAGTTTAGAACTTCTAAAAAACAGCCCTCATGGTGTAGACTTGGGGCCTCTCAGATCTAGTTTTCCCGATCGTTTGTACACAGAAGACAAACGGATCCACCTATTCCCCGAAATTTTAAAAGAAGATCTGCCAAGGCTTAAGAGTAAATTTACCGAATGGGAAAAATTTACTTCTGACAAATCTCATTTTTTACTCATAGGAAGAAGGCATTTACGAAGTAATAATTCTTGGATGCACAACCTACCAAAACTCATGACAGGAAAACCACGTTGCACCGTAATGATCCATCCCAATGATGCCAACCATTTGGGAATTTTGAATGATGAAGAAGTCATAGTAGAATCATCTGTTGGTAAAATTCATATCCATGCAGAAATTACTGAAGAACTGATGCAAGGTGTTGTGAGTATCCCTCATGGTTTTGGACACAACCGTGGAGGAACCAATCAAAAAGTTGCTACCGAGTTTTCAGGTGCGAGTATCAACGACCTCACTGATGACCAGGCCATTGATGCGTTTTCAGGAAATGCTGCCTTTAGTGGAATCAAAGTATCGATTAAAAAACAGCCTGCCTAAGAGGTCGGATTGTTTTTTAAGTATTGGAAATAGGCACGCTTTCCTCCACTGAGTGAAAAAACCTCATTTGTGGTTTGTAAATAGGAAATTGCTTTTTGAGATCGTACTCCCGTTTCACAAATACAAACAAGAGTTAACTCCGATGAAAATTCAGGAACGAATCCTTTTTCCAACTCTGATAGAGGTAACAAAAAAACTTCTGGGATTGGATGAGAATCCGTTTCCTCTTTTTCTCTGACATCAATAAGAAGGACATTTCCCTTTTTCTGATAAACAACGAATTCGTTTGGATGTATCTCTGTTTTATTCAAACTTAGATTGTTTTCTTTTTTTTCATGACCACAGGTCGGACAATCCAGATTTGCTTCTATTTTGGACTGATAGAGTGTCGGTGGATTCCATTCCATAAAGTATACAGAAGATAGATCCGTCGAATTTGGATCTAAAAGATACTGCATCGCCAAGGAGGATTGGTAAGTACCGGCAAGTGTCGTTTGTACACCGAGCACACCACCCAAACTACAATTTAAAGTATCCCCTTCTTTTAAATCTGGAAACAAACAACGGTAACATGGTTGTCCTTTTCCAGAAAAAATAGCAAATTGAGCACTCGTACGAAATACAGATGCGGTGACTAAGGGAATCGATTTTTGAATACAAAGTTCGTTGATCTGATATTTGGATGTAATTGTGTCCGTACAATCCAAAACAAGATCCCATCCGTTAAGGAATTCAGGTTTGGTCCCTTCCGAAACCAGTTCCGAAAAACATTCCACTTGTAACCAAGGGCAATGTTCTAACAGAACCTTAGAAACCACTTCTGTTTTGGGAAGGCCTAAGTCTTTAAAAGTAAACAATGTTTGGCGGTGAAGATTAGAAACTTCCACTTGATCAAAATCAACAAGGCCTAACCGGCCAATTCCGCCAAGAGCAAGTTGCAGAGCAGCAGGACATCCAAGCCCACCAAGGCCAATAATGAGGACGGAGGAATCTCGCCATTTTTTTTGTCCAAGAGACCCAATTTCTGGAACTTGGATTTGGCGTTGGAAAAATTGTCCCTCGTCTGTATCCATAAATTAGAGGAGAATTTAAGATTTATCGCAATCAAGGAGAAATTGACCTTTAGGTAAAATAGTTTAATAACCGAATCAAAGTTCCTATTTTTGTTTTCAATTGAGAAAACTAGATTAAACTCGACTTTAAGGTGAAAGCAAATACGAGAAAATTTGAAGTACTTCGCGTGAGTATACTCTCTCATTGTAGTTTTGCCTGTGTTTATTGTGCACCAAAAAACAAACCGGACAGAACTGACTTCTATCCGAAAATTCATTATCTAAATCCTGAACTTTTAGAATCAAAAATCAGATTACTCACATCCCATATACAACTGAAGGAAGTTCACCTAACAGGTGGAGAACCGACACTACATAAAGATCTTGTTTTATTAATTCAAAAACTAAAAGAAATTTCAATAGATGAAATTGCCATCACTTCTAATGGATTCTTTGAAGATGGACTCATACAAAAAATGAAATTGGCCGGACTCACACGGATGAACTTTTCTCTAGATAGTTTTTCGCAAAGTGGTTTTGAAAGACTCAGTGATCGCAAGTTACCTGTCGAACGTTTATTAAAACGAATCTTGGAAGCAAAAACATTTGGATTAGATGTCAAAGTCAATTGTACAGTTTTAAAAGGCTTCAATGAATCAGAAATTTTAAACTTATTACAATGGGCTGGTGAAAATGAAATCCCCATTCGATTTTTAGAGTTTATGAAAATGGGTCCTTTGCAAGAAGAACATTCAAATTGTTTTTATTCCGCAGAAGAAATCAGAGAAACCATCCACAGCCAATACAACTTTAGACCTTATCCAACGGCACCCGATTCCACTGCCACCTATCACATAACGGATGAAGGATTTATTTTTGGAATTATTGCCAATCACACAGAACCATTTTGCGAAGGGTGTAATCGACTTCGGATGGATTCTCTTGGAAGAATTTATGGATGTTTGAGTGATCAGACTTCCTTTGATCTTCCTTCCGAACCTTCCGACGTTCCCTTCGTCTTGGAACAAGCAATGGAAACTAAAAAAACACAATTTACAGGTTCCGAACTTTCTATGAAATTCATTGGAGGATAAATGAAAATCCAACTTTTATCGTTTGCGGCTCTCAAAGACTATTTTCCATCCAAACAAGAACTCACTTTTGATGGGGCTAAATCAGTTTTAGAATTAAAATCTTATCTTAGTAATCTAAATCCAGAGGCCACTAACTTAATCAAAATCAGTCGCATTTCAATTAACCAAATCATCGCCAAAGATTCAGATTCAATTACGGAAGGTGCAGTGGTGGCAATCCTTCCTCCGTCAAGTGGTGGTTAAATGGAAACAAATACTCAATACAAACACATAACAGAAACCAAATTAGAACTTTCTTTGCAATTACCACCACTTCCCAGTATGGGAGGGTATGTCTTATTCGCAGGTATCGTAAGAGATATCAACGAAGGAAAACAAGTCACTCATTTAGAATACGAAGCATATTCTGAAATGGCAAATCAAATGATTTCAGCTATCATAGCTGATGCCTTTCAAAAATGGGACTTACAATATGCTGATTGTATCCATAGACTAGGAAAACTTGTTTTAGGGGAAGTGGCAGTTCTAGTCAACACGGGTTCCATCCACAGAGACGAAGCTTACAAAGCAAACCGTTACATTATTGATCGAGTCAAACACGAAGTTCCTATTTGGAAAAAAGAATACTATGTAGATGGAAGTTCTGAATGGTCAAAAGGTTGTTTGCATGACTCACACGAACACTGATCCCACCTTTGTACTACTTGTTGGCGGACGGAGTGTTCGAATGGGCGAAGACAAAGGTTTTGTTACGATTGGCTCCAATTCTCATTTTTTAGATCAGATTCTAAAAAAACTAAATGGATTTACTTCTTCCATCTATATCTCTCTAAGAGCGGAACAAGTAGAATCTTACGTAAATTACTTACCGAAATCATCTCTTATACTCGACCAAAATCTTCCCGTGGAAGGTCCACTCAAAGGAATCCTCTCTTCTTATTTATATTTAAAAAAAAATAACGAGTGGAATGATTTTATGTATGTAATGCCGATTGATATCCCCTTCGTCGAAGATAGAACTATAAAACGATTATTAGATACATTCCACGGGCAACAAAAGCCTGTGTCTGGAATTTTTTATGAATCAAAAACAGGTTTAGAGCCGTTATGCGGAATCTATACAACATCGACATTATCTTCATGGGAAAAGTCTCTTTTCGTAGCAGGGAATCAGGAATTTTCCTTACAGAAACGAATCAAATCTTTGGATCTACAACCTATTTTGGTAAAACTTCCCTCTGAAGAAGAAATTAATTTTAGAAATATAAACTCAAAAAATGAATTATAAAGGAATCAATCAATGAGCTTTTTCAAAAGAAAAAAGAATTGGATCTTCGATATGGATGGCACTCTAACCATAGCTAATCATGATTTTGATGCCATCAAAAGAGAATTAGAGATTCCCTTAGATACAGATATACTCACTTCATTATCCAAACTTTCCAAAGAGGAAGCAGAAAAGAAACACACTCAACTGAACGGAATTGAACTAAAAATTGCAAAGTCATCAATTCCCTCTCCTGGCAGTTCTGAATTACTACAAGAAATCAAAACACAAACAAACAACTTAGGTATTCTAACAAGAAATAGTTTTTCTAATTCAATCGAAACTTTGAAAGCAACTGGCCTTATCGATTACTTTGATTCCAATTTTATCTTTTGTAGAGAACGAGCCATACCGAAACCCAATCCTGAGGGAATCTTTCGTTTGATGGATCTTTGGAAAGCCAATCCAATGGAAACTGTTATGATCGGAGACTATGTTTACGATTTAGACGCTGGCTCTGCGGCCGGAGTAGAAACCATCTACATTGATCCTACAGGAACATTTCCATTTAGAGAATCGGCAACTCATTGTATCAGGGAATTAGGCGAAATCCTAAACCTATAAACCTAACAGAATGAAGGTTAGTTTAGACCCGAAGGAAGATTGTAGCGTAATCCACGAAAATTCACAATAGAATCCCTAATACCACGACAACGCAAATACTTTCAAATATACTAATACTCGTAATTTCAAAAATTTCCCTTAAACCCGGAAATCCAACAATACAAGTGAATAAAATATTTCCTCCACTTGTTAAAATAAGGAGATGCGTTTTTCTATTTTTTTGCCAATTTTATCTTTTTCATTCTTCCTGATTTCGTGTAATGGACAATCAACAAAAAATGATTTATCTGGACTTTTACTCTTAGGCTCTTTAGGAATACAATCAAACACAACTCTCGAAGATCGATTCCAAACGGCACAGGTAACCACTTTCTATAGAAAAGATGGAATTTTTCAATTTCAAGATATACTCATTGAATACAAATTAAAGAATCCAAAAGAAAACTCGGAAACTGTGGAAGCTTTTTTCGGAAACCCAAATGATATAACCTATAGTTCACTAACTAACAAAATTTCAGGACACATCACTCAAAAGGAAGATTTATATCAAACAAATTCAGTTGTGTTTTCTTATTCAGATTTCACAAAAAAATTCAAAGTCTTTTTAACTGTAAAAAAAGATGGAAAAATTTTATCATTACGAGAGTTCACAACTACCCCACCAAGTCCGCCAAACATACCTCCAAATTCCATAACCTTACCACCTATAAGTTACGAAAACAATCGATCACTCATCGGCGGAACGGAATACCAGGTAATACGTGTAAAATTCCAAGCCGGCTCAGACCTTAGTGCCTATAAAAAATTAGATGCATACATTGGAAGACCAAGTATCATTACTATGGCAGCAGATAATTATAACGTAATTAATTATATTTCTGCATCATCATACAACGAATCGCTCAACTACTTTTTATTCCTAACTCCTGAATTGAATGCATCCTATAAAATCATTGTTGTTGGTTCAACAACAGATGCAAAAGGAAATAGGAGTGTCGATACTGTTCCACCACCGCCACCGCCATCCCCTTGTGCAGGAAGTGTAAATGCGCCCACTACGATAGGCAATTGTTCCGAACATTGTTTGGTCGTCGATTTGGTCGGCAATCAAATGCAATATACCGCAAAAACAACCATTGGGACCAATACAGAAGAATATTTATCTTTAGATGCTGATAACACAACACCGAGCGGAGGTACGGGACCCACAAATTATTCCTGGATAGAATTTTTCTCTCCGATTGCAGCAGGAGAATACCAAACAGATATAAGATCTTTTGATGTAACTGCTTATAATAACCAATGTATTGTGATATCCTCCTATCTTGTACAAGACGGTCCCGGCGGGTTTAAAGATAATTATATAATGGGGAAAGTGAATGTACCGTAACTATATTATATGGGACACAGGAGTTCTTAAATCTGAATTGGATTCTGATTCAGGATGGGAAATCGAATTTCAAAACGAGTACCATTTGTTTCTTCAGTAAGCAATGTCCCTCTTAGTTGTTTCACTAAATTTTTAACTAGTGTAAGGCCAATTCCTTTTCCATCTAAAAAATCGGTTCCTAAACCCAAACCATCGTCCTCGACTATAAGGACAAATAAATCATCCATCTTTCCCAAACTTACTTCAATTTTCCCATAGTTTCGATTCATGAAGGCATGGCGAAAAGAATTGGAAACAAGTTCATTAAGTATAAGCCCCATTGGAATGGCCCGATCAAGATCCATCTCCAAACCGTCTTCGATGGATTCATACAATTCTATTTTATTTCGTTCATTCACATAAGTAATTTTCAAATTACCTAAAATCGAATTAAAAATAAGATTTAAATCTACATATAATAAATTAGGTGATCCATAGATAATCTTATGGACCGATGCAATAGCCATAATTCTATTTTGAATCAAACCTAAAGAAGAAGTTAACTTTAGATCATTCTCCGATTCGGCCTGCATTGCCAAAAGTCCAGATATGATCTGTAAATTGTTATTTACTCTGTGATGAATTTCCGTTAGTAGTTTTGATTTTAGTTTCAAATCTGATTTGATTTGTCTTTCATGTTCTATTCTTTGAGTTTGTTCCTTTTTCACAGAATGAACATACAAAAAAATTAGAAAAAACATTGCATACAAATCCTTAAAAAAACCTTCATATTCATCAAAATAATCGATTGAATATCCATGTTCAAAGACATTTGAAATACTTACATAACAAGGGATCACTGCCAAAATTAATACGAACATCCCTTCTCCGCGATAATTCGGATTACGAATCAAATTTTTGATGATGATAAAAAATGCAACCACGTAGACAAATAAAGACAAAAGATTGAGTAGTGCTATAAAATTCATATCAACGTAACGACACCAAAATTTCTTTTTTCAAACTCACTAAAAAAAAGAGAGAGGAAATAAAATAAAATGAATGTTCCAAAATATTAAAAAAATCTGGGAACCAGAAACCTTCAACGACCGTAAAAATATTACTGAGCCAAACACAGAAAAAACTAAAAATTAAAAAATAGAATTTAGGAATGAGACCGGACCAAAGTAAACGTAAGGTAATCAACAACCCGATGCTATCAAAAACAAGATTCAATACTTCACTAATTTGATACATATTCTGTCGAACCCAAAAAATCTGGATTAGTTAGAGGACAAACTATAACAGAATTTGGATTGTGGTAAAGTGATTATTTAGGAAATAAGGAAGATAAAATCTTCTAATCACAAAAGAATTCGCTACATAGAAAGAAATTATGATTGATTAAGACTTAATTTATTTCATACCAAAACAAAATGTTAGATTATTCTTACCTACCATTTTCAGCCAAAATCGAAATCATTGGCATCAATCCATTTGTTTTTTTACCTGACTCCGTTTTGCAATCGTTAATGCTCCAAGCAGGGACAAACAAAGGCAAAATTCGAGTCCATATCAAAATAGAAGGATTTGAGTTTACGCAAACACTCGTTAAGTATAGCGGCTACTGGCGACTCTACTTAAACACACCTATGCGATCTACGGCAAAAAAAGAAGTGGGGGACCGTGCCAAGTTTGAAATCAGATTCAATCCAGAAAAAAAAGAACACCCCGTATCTTTGGAGTTAAAAACGGCACTGGAAAAAAACAAAAAGGCAAAAGCTAAGTTTGAAAGTTTAAGCCCTTCACTTCAAAACGAATTGATGCGATATATCTTTGGACTCAAATCAGAAAAAACTAAAATTGAAAATGTAGAACGAGCCATCCAATATTTGTTAGGCAAAGGAAAGTTTCTTGGTAGGGAAATCAGTTAAATTCCCTACCGATGACTCTATAGTAGAAATTTCAAACCAAGTCCATTGGTTTTATTTTTGCTAATCGCAAAACGTCAGTCAGAAATTTCCGATGACTAATGATGGATTCTTGTTTCAATTCTCTCGTTGGATTAAAAATACCACGTTTACGAAATATTTTCCAAGGATCTAATTGAATGTCGGACCAGGTTCCAATCTCCAAGGTTAAAGGAAGAAATCTAGATCCGTTAATATCAGTATCAGGTTTTATTTTTTGGTATTCGTTGTACAATCTATCCCAGAGGTCACCATGAGTTGTATATGTCTCACTTTGCGGACCAAACCTATACAAAATATGATTAAACTTTGTTGTCAGGTAATTTGCAATATTCTGGAATAAAGTCTCGTCAGCACACTGTTCATGTGTTCCCGCATAAGGCCACCACACATGGTCCACTGCACCAAAGCCGGAATGAATATCAATCACAGGAATCATTTTATTTTCTGCAGGTAACAGATATTCGGCGTAAAATCTGTCCAAAACTTTAGATTCAGATTGTAAGACATTACCTCTATAATACGGAAACAAATTCGAAATTTTATGTCCGCCAAAAAAGAAAGGTGCTTTCACTGCTTCCACACCGGAGTTTCTCATCAAATCAACCCCACCAGGGTTCGACCTACGTTTCATTGCAACCCCACCAGGATTTAAAATAGGAATACAAACAATTCCTAATTCTCCATCTCTAATTTCCTTATATAAATCTGAGGTTTTACGAGCGAAGAGATCATCTAAAAAATCTAATAAAACACGAATTCCAATTGTTTCAAGTCCGTGTACTCCGGCGACAAGACCGGCTACGTTTCGTTTAATAGCTTTTTCTTTTCCAATTTCTAAAACATAAATGGGAAAACGAAATCCTTCAGCCGTTTTTGTTGAGAACCCATATTGTCGGAAGCGAACTAGTTTGCCACCTAACTTTACTATCTTTAAAATTCTATTTTCGTATCGATTGAGACGTTTCATTCCTCTAAGCATCAATAATTAACCTACAAACCCTCATTCTATTACTAGAAAACTGCCGAACCAAAAATATCAGAACCGACAGAACTCATAATCTCAAACGGAATCGTTTTAGAGAAATTCTATTTAATTAATTTGTATTACAATTTGGTTACGAAAAAAATAAGAAGTTAAGGAAAATCAAAAATAATATCGAATGAAACAAAGCCCATATAAATATTTCCTGATTTTCATTTACGACAAAACGGAAATTTATTTAAAGTCGATCCTATGGGACAACCAACAAAGAAAACCAAACCCCAAAAATATAGGGAAGAGGTGATCACCACAAATGGTATTAATATTCGTGTAGGCCTTTGGCATGGTACCAAACAAACCATTGTTTGTCTTCACGGTTTGTCTGGGAATTTATACTCTATGAAACCTTTGGCAGAAAGATTGAACCGTTTCGGATATAGAGTTTTATCTTATGATTTACGAGGTCGAGGAAAATCAGATAAACCAAAATCCGGATATGGATTCAAAAACCATATCAAAGATTTGAGAGGTATCATTGCTCATTATAAAATTAAAAATCCAATCTTTTTTGCGCATTCTTTCGGGTGTATGATTGCTCTACGTTATGCGATTGCCTACCCGGAACTTGTAAAAGCAATGATCTTAATGGATGGAGGTGGACTTCTCAGCTTACTAAAACGAATACAAGTTCTAAAAGTCTTAAAACAATCGTTTGAAAGATTAGATATTACCTACCCATCAGTATCTGAATATTTGAAACTAATCAAAAACTCCCCTCTTGTTCCACACTGGTCAAAAGAAATAGAAGAATACTTTCGATTGGAATTAGACAAAAAAGAAGATGGATTTGTCTGTCACATGCCTGGATTTGTGATGGAAGAAGAATTGAAGGAGATGGGGGGTTCTATGTATTTTCATAAAATATTCAAAAATTTAATCCAAAATCCCAAAAAAGTAATCTCAAAAGTCAAAGAGAACAAACATCTAGAATTTGAAAAGATTGAATCTCCTACTCTCATCCTTCGCGCAACTGAGATGAACTTATTTCCGAACGATGATTTACTACCAAAAGAATCGTTCGAATCTATGTTAAACCGAATTCCTTATTCTATTGGAAAAGAAATCAAAACAAATCATTATGGAATACTTTTTGATAAACTAAAGGATAGAGATGAAAGTATTGAAAACTTTCTCTCAGGTCTAAATGGGAGAAAAAGATTCAATTGATTCCGTGTGAATATCAAGGAACAAAACAGAACCGATATTTCACTTATCGATTATAAAATCGAAATGAGTGGTCTTAATCAACAAGGGATTCCCAAAGAACGAAATCCCTTGTTAAAATCTTTTTACGGGTGGCCTTTTCCCTTACACTTTCCACCCTTTACTGTAGAGTCCCAATAACAATCAGGGTTTTTCAAACACTTAGTACTGTCTGGTTTTTTGGTACAAAGTTTATGTACTTTATCTTCCACCTTATCTGGGTTTAGTGCTGGTTCATTTTCCGCAGTTTCTACTTTGCCTTGCATCTGGCAGGAGAGATCATTTTCCTCACATTCTTCAGCAAACACGGGAGAGAGAGAAAAAAGAAAAACCACCAGTAACTTTAGAATTAAAAATCGATTCATATCCACTCCTTATACTTTCCCAATTTCGTAGAGGGTAAATATACCAAGGAATAGAATCTTAAGGCAATAATTTTTTTACTCTTTTTGGTGCGGATTCCTCATTGAATATTCCAATTTCATGATGCAAACATTCATTACAATTGCATTGACTACTTCCGTACAATTCCTAAGTTATGGTTAGATACCAAACCAATCGATTTCTTATAGAGTTTCGCTTGTTTGTCTAATGGATCTTTAATGAAATGAAAACGCATACAGAAAAGGAACGATGTTCCTGGTGTTTGAAATTTGACCAATACATCCAATACCATGACGAAGAATGGGGTGTACCTGTACACGATGACAAAACACATTTTGAATTTTTGATTTTAGAAGGTGCACAAGCTGGACTCAGTTGGTCAACTATCCTTAAAAAACGAGAAGGTTATAGAAAAGTTTTTGCAAACTTTGATCCGACAAAGGTCGCCAAATTCACTGATAAAAAACTAGAAAAAATTCTTTTGGATCCATCTATTGTAAGGAATCGATTGAAAGTATTTGCAGCTGTCAACAACGCAAAACGATTTTTAGAAATCCAAAAAGAATTTGGATCTTTTGATTTTTACATTTGGAGTTTTGTAAACCACAAACCGATTCAGAATCGACGAAAGAGTTTAAAAGAAGTTCCGGCAACAACAAAAGAATCCGATGCCTTAAGTAAGGATTTAATTAAACGTGGATTCAAATTTGTGGGAAGTACGGTCATCTATGCACATATGCAAGCATGTGGGCTTGTCAATGACCATGTAGAAAGTTGTTTTCGTTATAAAGAGTTAACTTCTACCTCTTCAAAACCCCATAAAAAATAACATTCACAACCTCCAATTGAAACTCATGAATGTTCAAAGGAACTGTAATCGAATTTTTATTACTAAGAATCATCTCTATAGAAGAAAGAAAAAGATGAACAGCCACTTCAGGCATAAATCCATCCCGAAGTTCACCTCTCACCTTTGCCATATTAAAAATCTTTCCAATAGATTCCGGAATTTCTTTTTCTCTTCGTTTTTTGAATCGTTCCATTTGTTGTGGAAACATTTCTGAAATTTCTCGGATAAACAAATCATTCATTACGTAAGGAGATTCTTCCACAAGTGAGCGGTGCATTTTAGAAAACTTTTGCACCGCCGTGAGAGTTTCATCATTAGCAATTTCCTGAATGATCTTTTGAATCTCAGTTTGTTTATAATCCATATAAAATTCCATAAGGTCTTGTTTATTGGAATAATATTTATACAAAGTTTTACGGCTGATCTTTAGAGAACTAGCAATCTCTTCCATTTTTGTTTTCGAATATCCATATTTTAAGAAGAGCTCTTCTGCTTTTTCTAATATTCTAATCTGAACCGGATCCAAATTGAAATCCCTCACTTTTTCTTCTGTTTCATAGAATCAATCAATCGCGTTATATATTGGTAGACCGCTGGAATCACATAGAGAGTCAAAATCGTGGAAGAAATCAATCCTCCAATTACAGTCACTCCCATACTGGTTCTCTGTTTCGAAGCTTCATTCAGTCCAATGACCACAGGCAACATACCAGCGATGAGTGCAATTGATGTCATTAAAATCGGTCGTAACCTTGCCCTACCCGCTTCGATGAGCGCAGTCCTTGTATCCACTCCAGTATTTTGTAAGTCTTTCGCAAAATCAATGAGAAGAATCGAATTTTTAGTAGCCAATCCAAAAAGTAAAATCATTCCAATGTTAGCAAATATATCCATCGATTTTCCGGTAAGAAAAAGTCCGAAAAATGCACCAGTCATTGCCAAGGGAATCACTACCAAAATAGAGATCGGAATGATAAAACTTTCATACAAAGAAGCAAGTACGAGATAAATAAACACAACTCCGAGGCCAAGGGCTATCGCCATATTTTTTCCCGTGGATTCCAAATTTTCTGTTTGTCCACTATAGGACAGTTTGAGTCCATCGGGAAGGGGTAATTCCTCTTTCAGTATCCTTTGTAATTCGGACATTGAGTATCCAGACCCGCGTCCATTAGGATTTGTATCTGCTGAAATTTCAACGGAACGACTTCTGTTTTGTCTTTGGATGCTGGCAGGCCCCGTCGTTGCGACACCAGAAGTTACAAAAGAAAGTGGAACCAAGTAACCGTTGATATTCGGAACCATCACTTGTTTAAAATTCTTTTCTATATTTCTCTGATCTTCTAACATACGAACACGAATATCATATTCGAGATTATTTTCACGAAATACGGCAGAGGTATCTCCTTCCACTATGGTTCTTAATTCTTTACCGAGAGATTGTGGATTGACACCTAACTTTACAATTTGTTCTCCTTTCGGAACAATTTTGAATTCAGGAGCACCATCTCTTAAACTGATATCTGGATCTGTTAAATCAGGAATTTTTTTGATTTTTTCAAAGATAAGTTTACTATATGTTTCCACCTTTTCTGGTTCATTCCCTGTAATAACAAAGGAAAAAGATCGTTGTCCACCCCCGATTGCATCATAGTTTTTAACTATAGGTTTTGCATCAGCATAAGGAACCAATTCCTTTCTAATATATTCCTTAAACTGAGGTGTATTTAGTTTTCTTTTTTTAGAAGATACAAGTTCCACATAAATATCAATTTTGTTTTGTTTTACATATCCAGCAGTCAAATACACTTCCTTTTTTGATCGCAAAAGTGTATTTACTTCTTCATTTAGTTTTTTGGTAGCTTCAACACTAGAACCTGGTGGTAATTCAAAGGTCACCGTAAATTGTCCTAAATCTTGTGTGGGAATGAACTCTGATTTTAATGTTTTAGAAACAAAGATACTACTCACAAATATAAAGAAAGCAATCGCCAAAATAGATAACGGGTATTTGGTTGTAATCTCTAAAGTTTTTACATACCCATTGGTTAATTTTTCCTGGAATCGGTCAAAGGCCTCTAAAGGAACTGAAAGAACCCTTTCCATTTTTCCTTTTTCTTTTGGATTGTGTTCCCCACCAAAGTAAGCCGACATCATCGGCGCAATGGTTAAAGCATCATACAAGGAAATGAGCAAGGCAAAACATACGGTAAGTCCAAAAGGGCGTAAAATTTGTCCAATCACACCATCAATAAAAGCAATCGGCCCAAACACAGCAAGGATTGCAAATGTAGTAGCAAGAACAGCTAGAGTGACTTCTTTTGTTCCATCTAGGGCTGCTTGTTTACTATCTTTTCCCATTTCTTTATGCCTATGGATATTTTCTCTGACCACAATCGCATCATCAATGAGAAGTCCAACGGCAAGAGAAAGTGCAAGTAGAGTCATTTGATTGATTGTAAATCCAGCAATACCCATAAGGATAAAGGAACCCAAGAGAGAAGTGGGTAACGCAAGACCTGTAATCAGAGTGGAACGAACACTTCCTAAAAAGAATAAAACCACAATGATAGTCAGTGCAATTCCAATATAAATAGATTCTTCTACGTCCCAAACATTATCTTTTACCACTTTAGAAGAATCATTATAATAATCAAAACTTACATCAGGGAATTCTTTCTGCAGATCACTTACTTTCTTCTTCACTCCTTCAGCCACCTGCACAGAGTTAGCTCCCGATTGTTTATAAACTAGTAAAAACAATGCTGGTTTTCCATTCCAATACGCAAGGGAAGTCACATCTTCCGAACCCACAAGAACCCGACCCACATCCGACAATTGAATGGGTATTTCGTTATTTAAAAAACTAATGGGAACATTCCGAATTTCATCAAAACTTCGGTATTCGTTAATCGTTCGAAAAGATAAATCAGAATTTTCCCCGCGAACTTTTCCGGCCGGAATATTCGCACCACCTGCGGCAATTTTCTGTGAAACTTGAGAAGCTGACAAATTCCTTAATTTTAATTGATTTCGATCCAGCTCCACCCAAATTTCCTTTTTCCTTCCTCCAACAATGTCTACAGATCCTACATTGTTTACAGAGATTAACCTTTGTTTAATGGTCTCGGAGGCAAAATCATAAAACTCATTGTCTCCTAATTTGGATTGAAGGGAAATACTTAAAATCGGTTGGTCTGCTGGATCCAATCGTTTGATCACCGGTTCTTCTAGCTCTGCTGGCAATTTTTTCTTGGCAAAAGCAACTTTGTCGCGAATTTGTTGCTCCGCATAACTAATTACAGTTTCCGAAGAAAACTCAGCAACAATCACTGCCGATCCTTCGTTACAAATTGATCTCAGCTTCTTTAATCCTGAAATGGTAGAAAGTTCATCTTCAATGGGTTTAGCGACCAAGGTTTCGATTTCATTCGGAGCAGCACCTGGATAGGTCACATTAATCGATATGGTAGGAATACTCATATCCGGAAAGTTTTCAACTCCGAGTTTTCCAAAACTCACAATCCCAACCACAACAATCAGAATTACTGTGCAGGCAATAAATACAGGCCTTTGAATTGATAATTTTGCTAAATTCATTTGTTTTCCTCTTCGTTAAGTAATGTTAGTTGTTCAGGATCTAAAGAATACTTCTCAAAGAACGTTCCTTTCGATATTTCATATTGAACGATTGCAATATTGTAAGTAATGAGAGATTGTGAATGATTCGATTGGGACCGAACATAGGCATCCATTGCATTTCTTAAGATAACAGAAGTGCCTCTTCCGTTACGAAAAGCGGATAAAGCTTTATCGTAAAAAAGTTTACTTTCCTCTTTGTTTTTTTTGGCTTCTAAAAAGAGTTCATAACTGATAGTTAGATTTTCTCGTTTCGATAACAAATCAGCTCTTACTTTGTTTTGAGCTTCAATCCACTCTAACTGTGCTTGTCTTTTTTCTGATTCGGCTTTTTTAAATTCAGCTTCTGCTATCTCATTTCCTAAAGGATATTCCAACTTAAACTCAGCGGTGTTTTGATTGAACCTTCCGCCTAGAATTCCATAGAAGTCTTGCGGGAACTGTTGGTCATAATTTTTAAAATTGTAAGTTCCACCAACAGAGAACTTTGGCAATAAACCATTATCAGCTGACTTAAAGTTATCTTCTGAATTTTTGAGTTGCAAAAGTGATGCTCTTACATCATATCTTTTTTCTAGAGCAGTGTGTACCTCTTCTTCATAATTAGAGGTTACCGCAATTTTTTCTTCAATCAAAACGGGTAAAAACGAAAAATTCTCTTCTGGTTCCCTTCCAAGTGAAGCAAGTAAATCCCGTCTATTTTTGTTTCTTTCTAATTCTGAATTTTTGACAGCACTTGTGGCAGTAAGAACAATAGAATTCCATTGGTGAATATCACCAGTGGTATCAAAGCCAAAGTTTGCTTTTTTAGAATAAATATCCCTAATCGTTTTTGCATTTCCAAGAAGCGATGAGTTTGTTTCTAAAATCTCTTCCGATAAACTCAAATTCCAGAATTCAATTAATGAGTTCACCAAACTTTTAGATAAAGAATCCAATGTATTCAATCTTTGGATGGAAGATGACCGTCTAGCAGTTGCTAATTTTAATCGATCCTGATAACCAAAAAAGTTTTTTAAGAGATCTTGGCTAATATTGATACCTACAGTGGCAAAATGATAAGAAGGTTGTGCAAAACTGGAGAATCCACTCGAACTCTGCGTTTTACCGGCATTTGTTTCAAAACGATTGTCAATGACTGCAATTCCAAACGTTGTCCCTGTGCTAAACTTCTTGTTGATTCCCGCCTGCAGACTGTTATCTGTAATTCTTGTTCCTTGGATGGCGTATTGCGGAAGATTAAAGTTTGTTGTGTTCTTTGCCGTCCCCTTCGCCTCCGTCGTCCAGGCATAAGCTCCGTTTGCTTTTTCCCAATCATAGTTTGTGGTCTTTAACTGCAATTTTAAGGTCTGTAAACTGACCTGGTTTTCCCACGCCATCCGGAGGATGTCATCCATTCGCAAAGACGTAGCTTTCACGGGCTCTTTAGCAGAAAGTGGCCCGAATGCTACGAAAATAGCGAAAAATAAGGCCAGAAGGTTTGCACTAGGAGGAGTCATTTTGGTTTCGATTATTTGTATTGGAAACATACTTTGTATCCTTTGTTTCTAATGGAAACAAATATTGATTCTCATGTTTCCTGGCAAATAAAAAAAGCCGAACCGTTTGAAAACCGAAATCGAATCGGAGTTGTACGAGAAAAAGGGAAAGATTGTCAGAAGATTTACGACGAATCGTGCTGAACTTTGATTTTAGTCCCGAACAATGTCTCAAAAAGAAATTGATTCCCATCATTCTTTGCCCATAGAATCATCCAGCTACCCGACAAAGAGGACCCACCGTGCAGAAACCATCCAAGATACTGTTGATTTTCAATTTCTGTTTGTTGCTTTCGCTCATGTTCAGTTGTAAACCTAAAGAGACGTTGGCACCAATTGGCGAAGGTTATGTCTTCGGTGATGTTTGTTTACACCAAAGTCCTTCGGTTCTGTCTTTGTGTACTTTAAGACTTACACCCGGAACCAAAGTCGAAGTTTTAGAAAAAAACATTAAAAATGAAGCTAACGATCGCTATATGAATTGGTATAAAATCAGAACCAATCAACAAATAGGATTCGTATCACAAGATGAAGAAGAAATTCGATTAAAGTTTTCTGTCATCATACCCAATCTCACAGAATGGAAAATGGTTGTCACTGCAAGTTCCCTTCGATTGAGAGAACTACCTTCATTGTCAGCAAAAGTAATTACATCTTTACGGAACGGTGAAATTATCACAGCATTCGGATCTTCTGCACATAAATTTAAAGTTGAGGATAAATGGGATAGTTGGATCCAAGTAAAAACAAATTCTGGTATTTCCGGTTTTAGTTACGGGGGATTCTTAAGAGAAGTAAAAGATGAAACCGAAGCGGTCTTAACAAATGAAGAAATTATATCAGGATTTGTTGTTCTAACACAAGACCAACCAACATTTTGGCTCGAACCAAACAAAGTAAAACTAACCGACAAAGATGATTCGGATAATTTCGGAGCACCCAAATCATTGTTAAAACATACAAAATCAGGGTTACGGTTCCCAGCTTTGAAAAAAGCAGTCGTAGAAGGAGAAACTTATTACTACCTTGAACGCGAATTCTGTTATTATAGTATTAATTCAAGAGATTGCGAAGGAAACTTATCTGGATGGGTTTCTTCCAATGATTTAGAATATGTCAAAGATTCACTGTATGAGAAAACTCTTGCTGATTATCCGGAAAAAGAACAATTACCGCTGATTCAATTCCTTCACAATCAAAACGAAAACCCTTTAGAAGATGTATCCACTTTAAAAGTAAATCAATTACCTTTAAATGATAACCAACTCAACAAAGTTTGGGATGTTTCTTATAAAAAATTAGACAATAGTTATAATGCTGAATGGGAACCGAGACAATTAATACGCCAGGTATCAAATGACTTTTATGTTCTTACAGAAAACTATTCAGACAGCGAAATTATAGATATAGATGGAGATGGGATTTCTGAGTGGAAATCAACAAAATCGGGGAGAGCGGATTATTCCCTTCATATCTATTCACTTCAAAATTCAAAATTTGTTCAGATTTTGCAAATGGAAACTAATGATTATTCACCCAACTCATGTAGCTTTACCATTAACAACAAAGAGGTTCTTGATTTATCTTCCAATACGGACCAGGCCAATGAAAATACTACATGTTCAATGAACATTGAATCACCAAATCTCATTTTAAAAATTGGGAAAAAGACCTACAAATATACATTAAAATCTGGGAAGTTGATACGATCAAAAATTTAACTCCCTCAATGAGTTATCACTTAATCTCGTTTTTTTCCGTTACTTTGTTTGTGGGCCTAACAACCACTTTCACAATTAGTTGTAAAAATCAAAACGATGAAAATACGTTAAGATTTACGAATGGAGTGAATCCTATAGGGTATTCACTCACAAAAGATTCTATTTGGGACTCAAAAACAAATAATTTATTAGAAACTAACCAATCATGTGAAACCTGCCACAAACAAATTTATCTCAATTGGTCTAAATCTCGCCATAAAGAAGCTTATACAAACCAACTTTTTCAAACTAGTTTCAAAATTGAACCAATGGACTGGTGTTTGAACTGCCACGCTCCCTTGTTAGGTGAACAAATAAAATCAAAAGAAAATCAGTTAAAAAGAATCCAACAGGAAGACGGTGTTTCTTGTATCACATGTCATGTACGAGAGGGTAAAATTCTAACAGGGCAAATTCCAAAATTAAATTCACTTACACATAACTATACAAAAGTAGAAATGATGAACGAATCAAAGTTTTGTGCCAATTGCCATCAATTTTCATTTCCTACATCACAGTCTCTCGAAAAAAATCATTCCTTTGAATATTCCATGGTAGCCATGCAAGACACATACAAGGAATGGATAAAAAACAAATCATCAAACAAAAAAACTTGCCAGTCATGCCATCTTTCTAGTGGAAAAAAAGAATCTCACTCATTTCCCGGAGGACATACTTTAAAATTAATTTCAGACTCTTTTGATGTCAGCGCAACGAAAATTAACAACAATCAAGTATTAATCAAAATTCAAAGTATAGGAATCGACCATTCTTTCCCGACGGGAGATTTATTCAGGGCACTTCGTTTTCGTGTATACGGCCCGAGGCGAGTTTTTCTAAAAGAGTGGATCTTTAAAAAAGAATATACTACAAATAAAAATCCAAAACCAAATGAACCAACAAAGATACTTGTCTCAAACACAGTCTTTGAGAGTGAAGAACTAAAAACTTTAATCTTACAAACTGAATTCAACTTGGATTCGATCGATTATGACTTTTTTATCGATTATCAAAATGGTTTAAACGAACTCATTCATTTAGAAACGGTAAAAGAATCCAGAAAGGTTTTTCAGTCCGGTTCCATTCCCTTAAACCAAAAACCTTCTGGACATGGTTGAACTAAATTACTTTTTTTCAGCAACTACAACCGCTTTGATTATCTTCCAGCCATTTTGATCATTATAAAATGTATAAACAGATTGGAATTTCATTACCTTACTTTCCAAATCCGCTTTTACAAATCCAAACTGATCCAAAAATTCAATCGAATGAACTTTCACTTCTCTTTCCACACCACCAATTTTTCCTTCCTTCAGAGACTCTATGTATTTTGTTTTATCGGAACTAAATATAGAACCACTTCCTTTGATAGAAACACTATCAGTATAATCTGAATGGAATGCAGACTCCACTTCAGAAACTTTCCTTTCATCAATATTCTTCATAAGAGAAATAAATTCTCTTTTCAAAATATCCTGTTCCCCATCCATCTTTGTTTGAATTGTCATCGCCTTTCTCCTAAAATTTATAATACCTTAATAAAACCTCAATTTTTAAGATCAATTATTGTTGTTATAGCAACAATATAAATAAAAAAATCAATCCATTGATTCTTCATAAATTTGATCGATGATTCGTTTGAATGTTTTAAAATCCTGTGAGGAAAGTTTTTTAAACATTCGTTTCCGTTCTTCTGTAACAACAGACACCATCAAGTGATAGATTTCTGAACCTTTTTTAGTAGGATAAACTTGGTTTTTCCTACGGTCCTCTGAATCAGTCTGGATTTTAATCCAACCTTTTTCTTCCATATTCCGAAGTGCTCGCGCCATAGATGGTCTATCATCAAAATCCCTGCCCAAATCCGATTGGCTACAACCAGGTTGTTTCATCAAACGAACCAGAACAAACCATTGTTCCGGAAATAACTCCAACCCATTTGCAGATGCCAATCTCATAAACTGACGCCGCAAAGATCGAACCGTTCGATAAATTAAATAAGCATATGAATTCTCTAAATCAAATGAATCCGACATATGTTGCTATAGCAACAATAATTGGTTTTATTTTTTTGTCAAGTTCGAATTGCTTGCAAGTCTACAAACACCCATTGCCCATTATCCCTTGACAACGCCAGCAGTTTATTTATAGTATAAAGTTTTGCACAAATTAAAAGGAGTATTAGAATGAATACTAAAAACAAAATCTGTTTGACTCATTATGATTATGAACGACTCAAATCAATGATTCAGGAGTATACTAAAAGGAACAAAATGGATGCTAACGTAAAAGATCTATTAGGTGAAATGGAAAGAGCACAAAAAGTGGACTCACAAAAAATCCCATCAAACTTTGTGACAATGAATTCAGTAATTGAAATCAAAAACCTAGAAGAACTAGAGTTTCAAGAATTTAGATTAGTTTTTCCTGAGGATGCCAATACAAATGAAAACAAAATTTCTATTTTAGCACCGATGGGAACTGCAATTTTAGGTTATAAAATTGGAGATGTGATTCAATGGAAAGTTCCCGGCGGAGAAAACCAATTCCAAATCACTAATATCAAATACCAACCGGAAGCAAATGGAGATTTCCATCTTTGAACTGATACAAAAAATCGTAGTATCATAAACGTAACACAGAAGGAAGAGTTGTATGACCTTTTGTGTTGCGTTCCCAATCCAACCTTAAATACAAATTCCATCAAGGCAGGGCCGGGCTCCTTCGGGGTCCGCTTACGCTCCCGTCTGCCTCTCGGCAGACCAAGCCCTACGTATCCCTAACGTTTGTCATGTTTCGTTTAAAACGACCTTACATTGATTTGAGATTTTTGATTCATTTTCAAACAAACATTTTAAAATACGTCCACCGCCTGGGATGACCCATCGACAATATTCACTTACATCTTCCTTACAAAAACCTTGTGACTTAGTTTTCATTGTATCAGAAAGTGCACTCTGAGCTGCTTCACAAACATCGGAAAGATCTTTCCCCCGTTCTTTCAAACATTGTAAAATCCGAGCTTTTGTGGGTTTAATACCTTTACAGTAAGTGGCAATCTCTGGCTGACAAATTTCATAAATGGTTTTTGTCTCAGCAAATACCGATAAATTAAAACAAAAAATGAGAATTAAAAAGTATGGTTTCATCATTCGATAGTTCCTTTTTTAAAATACTATAGTTTCAAGAGTCAGCTTCAGAATCAATTTGCGAATCTATAAATCAGGGAATAAAGTCCATTATATTGCAAAATTGTATCTTTATTTGAACAACAATCCTAGACTCTAACATCGAAACCCATTTGGATGCAACAACTGTCACAACACAACCTAATCCAAATCAAATTTATCTTTGGTATAGAGAAAAAAGAAAAGAAGAAGGTAGTCGTAAAAAATATCCCAATTTTAAAATTTGATTGATGAACGCCTGTTGTAATATCCCGTTTTTTTCAAATCGATGGGCTGACGTAATAGCAAGATAAGGTAATAAAACAGGCTGTTCAATTTTTCGAAACTGAATGCTCAGTTCTGTATCCTCAAATAGATATTCAGAACTTAGATCCGATTTCCAAAACTTACGATCAAAAAAAATACAATGATCAAGATAAACAATCCCTTGCCACTTCAAACGAATAAAATTGGAATACCAGGATATAAATCTCAAGAGAAAATGTGATTTATCAAATTGATGGATAAATCCACCCCAAATCATCGGCCTTTCGCTCGCGCAACTGATTTGGATTAGGTGTTCAATGGCTTCTTTGGGAAGTTTTGTTCGCGGGTGATGGAAAAGGATCACCTCACCTTTGGATCTATGAAATCCGATATTTAATCTTTCTGCTCGTTTGACTGCTTCCGACTGACTTACAAGAATGATTTCGAGATCCTGGCGATTGACAAAGTCCTTAAGAGATTCTTGGAAAAGTGAATTTTCTCCATTGTCAGTTGGAATGATGATACTTAACATAAACTTAAATCCAGGTTCACCGACTGGTCTTCCTTACAATCCATTCTGCAAATAAAAAATTGATCAACCAACCTGCTCCCATCATCAAATCCCGTGGAATTCCGGAAGGATCACCACCAACAAAAAGGAACCAAGGTAAATGTGTAAACACTTGTGTGCCAGCACCCATCCCAATCGCATAACCACGAATCATCCAATGACCATGTAATGTGATCTTTTTTTGAAGAATCAAAGAAAAACCAACCACTAAACATAGAGTCATCCAAACTCCCACCACCAAACGAATTCCAAACAGCCAATCTCCATCAGTTGGAACTCTTGGATAAAAAATAGTAAGCCACAAACCAGATAATGCGGAGACAAGTCCCATACAAACGAGAATCCTTCCCGAAATTCGATGCCAGCTGGTATATTTCTTTCGCAACCCCGGTGAAAACTGAAACACTCCTAAGATGCTAAAGAAAATCACTGCTACAATATGAATGAGAACAGGTATCGGATCATTAAAAAACCTTTGATTTTCCACAGTATAACCAACGCCAGTTGTTAATTGAGTGAAACGAATGAAACCCGCAATGCCAGGAACCAAAGTTAAAAAAAGAAGCGAGACAATAATCGAATAGTCTTTTTTAAAAAGTGTTGTCATTGTGAACTTTGACTCATTATCTTAATAAAATTAAGATAATGCAACTAAAAAAGAAAGAATAAATGTATCGACTTTTTTAATCAATTAGAATTGTTTTAACTAACAGATGTTAACAAAACAAATATTATTCATTCTTTTTTCTTTTATTAGTTTATTCACTTGCCAATCCACAGGAAACTATTTAACAAATAGGAGTTTGGACCTTGCGGATTCTTTCACACTCGGAGTGGAAACAAACCATTATGGTGCCGGGTTTTGGGTATGGTGTTTGGGAGGAGGAGCTAATATCAACCAAAACGCAAAAGGAATCGGTTTACGGAACGGACATCTTGGTTTGTACAAAGCTGGCGGTGTTGATGATATTGGAATCTTTGGTGGACCAAGTAACAAAACCTTTACGAACCAAATGGGAAATTCATTTATAATTCTCAATTCCAACCAACATAGATCTATTTATCCTGATTTAAAAAGAAGTCGAAAAAAATCCTATGATGCATCCAACGTGATGATGTTAGTGTTTTTTACGGATAAAAAAACTAGTTCAGGAAAAAAACACTGCAACCAACCGGTAAGTGTCGAAGTTTCTTTAGGTTTATTTTTAGGTGTTCGTGCCGGATTTAACTTTAGTGAATTTACCGACTTCTTATTAGGATTTACTACTTATGATTTTATGGAAGATGATGTTTTCGAATCAAATGAGGAAACTAATATAATAAAGCCAAATGGATCAAAATCACAATCGTAGATTGAATTAAACTTACCAACTAGAAGATAAGTAAATTCTAAACTTTTGTTCTTATTTTTTCAATCTAGTTTTCACTTCCGCCAAAATTTCCAAATAAACACCAGAACCCAAATGGTATTCAATATCAGATTTTCCAGATCCATTCAAAATTTCTTCAAACTTCCAATCATAACGATTAGGATCCTTCCCTGTATCAAACCAATCTTTAAAAATAACATGATCTCCTTCGATTAGGATTTCGACAAGGTGATAGGGTTCTGAATTTTTCCAATATCTTTTTTCTGTCATACAACTTACCTCTCCCGAGTTGACGATATTCAACGAGATTATTTACTTTCTATTTTTTCCATAAAACTTCAGAAACAAAGATACACTATGTACAGCATGTTTACGAATTTCTTTCTGATTCGGTAAACTTGAGTCACCAAGAAACATCGCCTGATTCAAATAGGCAGATAAAATTAGCCAATTAAAATCTTCTGCTGCTTTTTTTTTATCAACCATTTGTAACAAACCTTGTTTGCAAAAATGATGAAACAATTCTGCTAGTTTGGTAAAAGCCACTTGAGGACCATTTTTATAAAAAGATGCTGCTAATTCAGGAAACCGGTCCGCTTCACCAATCACAAGTCGCCGAAGCCTGATGACTTCCGGAGTGAGTAAAACAGAAAGTTCTCCGATAGCATAACCAACTAAGAATTTTTTTATATCCCTTACTTCGCTGGTCGGTTTTAAACTCTGATAAGAATCAGCGGTTTTCCGAGAGGTCAAGTTCGTAATAATTTCTGTAAATAGAACTTCTTTGCTAGCAAAATGTTTGTATACCGTCTGTTTGGAAACAGCAGCTTCCGTTGCAATCTCTTCCATATTAGTGCCCAGATACCCTTTCTTTAAAAAAACTTGAGTACCTGCACTTAATATAAACTGATGTTTCTCTTCGTATTGACTCATTCACACAAACCCTATTAAAAAACGTCTTGACGACAACTTTCAATCAACTATTACTAAATTATAGTACTAGACAGTCTAGTTCTATAATAATCCCTAAACCAATCCGGGTCAAACAATTTTACAATGGGAGATAAGAAACATGGGAGAAGATATGAAAATCCTTTTTATTGCACTTACCAGTATCAGCATTGCATTAGCGAGCACAGCTTGTAACAGTTCTTCGAATAACAATGAACCATTTTTAAAAGTAATTTCAAAAGACGGAACGAACATTGCGTATGAAAAAATCGGATCCGGCCCAGCCTTAATTTTTATTACGGGAGCCATTTGCCATAGAAAGTTCCAACCGATCATTGATGATGCAAAGGCTCTTAGTGAAAATTTTACTGTTTATAATTACGATAGGCGTGGCCGAGGTGATAGCGGAGATACAGAAACCTATTCCATCCAATCGGAAATACAGGATATAGAAGCATTAATCGATGCGGCCGGAGGATCAGCATACATTTACGGTCATTCTTCAGGTGCAGTATTAGCTATGGAAGCCGCGCTCACTTTAACAAACAAAGTTAAAAAAGTTTATATTTATGATCCATCCTATGTATCAAACGAAAAAGAATATAAAGATTATCAGCTAACAAAAGAAAAAGTCAAAACTCTACTTGCCGAAGAAAAATACTCTAAAGCCGTTGATGAGTTTCTAGTTTCCATTGGTATGCCAAGGATATTTACATTTTTTTTACCGCTCACTCCAGGTTGGAAAAGAACTGTAAAACTGGCACCAACCCTTCTTTATGATATTGCTCTTACTGAAAATCTCGCACCTACAGAAAGATTATCAAAAATCAAAATACCGATTTGTATTGCTTACGGAGAAGAAAGTCCCGAGGAAATTCAAAGGGTATCTCGTTTACTGGGACAAACCATCCAAACTTCTCTTTTACAAGGAGTGCCAAAACAAGATCATATGGTAGATACAAAAATTCTATTACCAAAAATGGTGGAATTTTTTAAAACTGAGACCCAGAAATGATCAGAAATCTAATCAAGTTCAATATGGACTCCCACATAAAAAATGAAATGATTCTCATGCGCGTATGACATCTCAGTGTCAGCATCGAACAACAAAACAAAAAAAAGGAATCACTCGAAATAGAATTACCTTGCAATTTTCGTCTTAAGAAAATACCAATCACTTCAACAAGAAGGTTCAATTCGAATGATTATATTTCAATGCCCCACAGCTGTGACAGAATACCTGGAAGATAAAAAGATCGTCGTTCTTACACAGACAGGAAAAAACACTGGAGCTAATTTAAAAGACAGTTTAGACAAAGGAGTTGAGGCGCTCATTAACAATAAAGCAGTCAAGTGGTTGTCCGATAACAGAAATATGGGCACACATACTGCAGAAGATGTAGAATGGCTGAACAACGACTGGACTCCAAGAGCCATCAAAGCTGGCTGGAAAAAGTGGGCACTGATCCAACCGCAATCAGCATTGTCTGCTATGTCTGAAAAAAACCTTGTCGATTTTTTTGCTACAAATGGCATCGAAGTTAAAATTTTCGAAACACCTGAAGAAGGATACAAATGGCTGGAGTCAGTTTAGATTCCATTCATGAAATTTAACAAAACAACCCAATACTTAGTTTTATCGATTGGACTGATCACAACCCAACTTGCCACTTTGGTGTATCAACTATATGATACATCAAAACTAAGTTGGGTCATCACTCTTTTACAAGCGACTGGACTTATCCTCTCGCTTGTCACAGTGTTATTTGCCTTCAAACAAATTAAAAGTTATAAAAAACAATTTTTGGTTATCAAAAAGACAATAACCAATGCAATCAATGGTAGTTTACACATTGAACCTTCGCTCAAATCAAAATTGAACAAAAAAAGTGAAGTTGATTCAATACTACTATCCTTATTTGAACTATTACATATCTTTCAAGACATTATTTCATTATTAAAAGATGCAACAAAAGGGTTAAAAGCTTCCGTCGATAATGCAAAGTTAGCTGACGATTCGTTTAACTCAAGTTTAATCAGTCAAAAAGACTATTCGCAGAATTTAGATTTAACAGTCCGTAAAATGACGGACAACATGACAAATATAGAAAATGCTTCTACGAATAATTATTCGACTTTGATTAGAGTTTCTGAAAGTATCAAACTTCTTTCCGAACACATCAATGAGTCAGAAAAAAATAGTAACTTATCAAAAAATTTAACATTTGGTATTTCAAATAAAATTCAAAAAGGTAATAAGGCGATGGAAGAAATGGCGAACGTCATTGAGAACATTGCTGTCAGTTCCGGCAAAATTGAAGGGATGGTCATTGTCATTAAAGAAATTTCGGAACGTGTTAACTTACTAGCACTCAATGCTTCTATCGAAGCGGCACGAGCCGGCGAATATGGAAGTGGTTTTGCTGTTGTTGCCCAAGAAGTATCAAAACTAGCAACTCAAACCTCCAATAGCATCAAAGAAATTGATAATAACGTAAAACGGAATAAAGAAGAAGTAACTCTTAACCGTCAAAAAATTAACGAGACCAACCAGTTATACAAAGAAATCATTGGAGAAGTAAAAGAAATTTTCGAAAAAATTGATTTCATTTCCGAATCGGCAACAAACCAAATTCAAATCAAAGAGAAATTAATTTTCGAATCCGAACAACTTTCACAAATGTTAGCTGAGATCAACGAAAACATTACAGATCAAAATAACTCACAAAAGTTAATTTCTGATGTGGCACAAGCGATGGATTCAAACGTAAAAGCAACATTTTCAGAAGGAGAAAATTTATCTAAATTGTTAGAGAAAATCAAATCTACAACTGATGATATCGGCGGTGTTATTTTATTGTTTAAATAACAAAATCCGAGTCAGTTGATTGTCTACACAACCAATATTTACATCACTGTAAAAAATAGGATTTCCCTAATCCGTTCCGACATTCAAGAACCGTGTTCGCATAACGCAGGTTTTCATTTATTGCATGGATCCTAAAAAAAATAGCATTTTTGTGTTTTTTTATCACTGCTTTAGTTCTTTCACTAAGAGAAGAAACAGAAAACAAACCATCGGGAAATTTATTACAATTATCTCGCTACATCAGTATATTTTCTGATTGCCTATAGTTTTGTTTCATGGTGCCCTTCTTTTTTACGCTTTTTCACCACTAGAATGGATTAAGAAATATGGATTCAAAAGAGCAAAGGTCGGAACCGACTCCCCAAGAGAAAACAAATCCAATTTTAAATTTCCAAAACGTCTTTGAGGCTCTTCCCGAGCTTTATATGCTCTTAGATTTAGACTTTAATATCATCAACATCAGTGATGCCTATGCGAAAGCCACATTGATTGAAAGAGATAAAGTAGTAGGACATAATATTTTTGAAATATTCCCGGACAATCCAAATGATAAAAATGCTGATGGAGTCAAACTACTCAGAGCTTCTTTGATGCAAGTGCTTAACTACAAAGTTTCTAGCACAATGACATTACAAAAATATGATATTTCTAAACCTGATGGAAGTGGATTTGAAGTTAGGTATTGGAGCCCTAGAAACTCTCCAGTGTTAGATAAAGCCGGAAACTTAATTTGTATTGTTCATTGTGCGGAAGATGTTACCGAATTTGTTTATTTAAAACAACAAAAATTAGAACAATCAGAAGTTACTGAAGATATGTCAGAGCGAATCGCAAAGATGGAATCCGAAGTGATTACTCGTGCCAAAGAAGTCATTGAAAAAAATGAAGCTCTATTAAATAGCGAACAAAACTTATCTATCACCTTAAGTTCGATAGGTGATGCTGTACTTGCCACAGATGAATATGGTATCATCAACCGTTTAAATCCAGTAGCAGAAGGGTTAACTGGATGGACTGAAAGTGAAGCAATTGGTCGAAATGTAAACGAAGTATTAAAATTAGTAAATGCAAAAACTGGCATAACCAAAGATATTCCAATATTTGAAGTCCTATCGACCGGGAAAGCAAAGGTAAATAGTCAAGATGGAATTCTAATCCATCGAAATGGAAGAAGGATCAATCTTTCAGATAACTGCGCACCAATAAGAAATAAATCAGGCCAGATCATTGGATCCATTTTAGTTTTTCGAGATATTTCAGAAGAGTTTGCAGCAAAAACATTTTTAGAAAAAGCAAAAGAAGACGCTGAACTAGCAAACAAAGCAAAGGATTCATTCCTTGCCACAATGAGTCACGAAATTCGTACACCACTTAGCGGGCTCATAGGAATGTTAGAATTACTTTTTCAAACTAACTTAAGTGATGATCAAAGAAGTATGGTTAAAAATGCTCTAGGATCCGGGAACAGTTTACTACGTATTTTAAGTGACATTCTTGATTGGTCAAAAATAGAAGAAGGTAAATTAGAATTATCACTACAGCCAACATCTATCAACCAACTTCTATCTGAAGTGGTAACAACTTATTTACATATTGCAAGTGCCAAAGGTTTAATATTAACATATAGTGTTGACGAAAATATTTTGGATGCACATATTATGGATCCGCTACGCCTATCGCAAATTATCAATAATTTTGTCAGTAACGGAATTAAATTCACCTTAAAAGGAAATATAAAGATTTCTGCAACATTGGTTAAAAATCTAACCAATGCACAACAAATTCAATTTTCGGTCACAGATACAGGAATAGGTCTTAGTAAAAAAGACCAAACCAAATTGTTTCAAACTTACACACAAGCTACTGCTGATACAGCGAGGTTGTATGGTGGCACTGGCCTTGGGCTTGCCATCTGCAGACGATTGGCAGATTTATTGGATGGTACGATCACGATTGATAGTGAACCGGGTGTAGGTTCTACATTCAGCATCACATTACCTCTTCCTATCGCTAATCTTGATCTAAAAAATTCAAACCAATTGGGAACTGAGAATACATCCATTGAACCCATCACTCATCCTCCCTCTGCTGTCCCTCGTATTTTAGCCGTGGATGATAACTCGGTAAATTTGGAACTTTTAATTCGCCAACTTGAAATCTTGGGACTTCAAGTAGACGGTGCTGAAGATGGTGAAAAAGCGCTCATGTTATGGCAAACAAACAAATATGATCTCATCATTACCGATTGTAACATGCCTATTAAAGACGGTTATGCATTAACAAAAGAGATTCGAAATGTGGAAACCTTTAGCTATCAAAAACGAATCCCTATCATCGGTTATACTGCAAATGTTTTAAGCGAAGAAAATGAACGTTGTATAGCCATAGGAATGGATGAAGTTTTGATAAAACCAGCTCGATTAACAAATCTGAGACACACTCTTCTGAAATGGTTGCCAACAATCATTCACCCGACCCCAACAAAATCTACCTAATAACGAATTGGTATTTGTTCAATAGTTCCAAATCATACCTCGTAAAATAGCGGTAACTTAAGAATTCAAATTGTAGTAATTTTACTTTTAGAACAATTCAATGCAATAAGAGACCATTATTTTGTGCGGACTGAAAACTTCCCACAAAGGATTCGATTTACATCAAAAAGGTGAAACAAATCATAAACCTAGTTTTACTTACCTAATTTATCGGAACCAAATCGATGGCTAAAAATACTGAAAATGAGACATTGGAAGCAGTACAAAATTATTATGGAAAAATACTCCAAACAAACAAAGATTTAAAAACCTCTGCATGTTGTAGCACTGAATCCTTACCTTCCACCTATTTACCGTTATTGTCCAATATCCACCCAGTGATCAAAGATAAATTTTATGGGTGTGGATCCCCCTTTCCACCCGCACTTACTGGCAGAAAAATTTTAGATTTAGGATGTGGTTCAGGAAGAGATGTTTATCTATTATCTCAATTAGTTGGAGAGTTTGGATCCGTGATTGGTATCGATATGACAAACGAACAATTAGAAGTTGCAAATAAATACATCGAATACCATCAAAAACAGTTTGGTTATAAAAAATCCAATGTTTCTTTTGTTAAAGGTTATATTGAAAACTTAAAATCCTGTGGTATAGAAGATAAATCTATCGATTTAGTTGTTTCTAACTGTGTTACGAATCTATCACCTAACAAAAAATCCGTTTTTTCCGAGATATTTAGAGTCTTAAAACCAGGTGGTGAATTGTATTTTTCCGATGTATTTGCTGACCAAAGAATTCCTGAAGAACTCAAAAAAGATCCTGTTTTACTTGGTGAATGTTTGGGAGGAGCTCTTTATACAGAAGATTTTAGACGATTACTCACTGAACTAGGAATTCACGATTTTCGGATTGTCTCTCAGTCCAAAATTAATTTATTGAACTCGGAAATTCAGAAAAAAGTGGGGAATATCAACTTTTATTCCATCACATTTAGGGCCTTTAACATTCCATTGGAAGATCGTTGCGAAGACTATGGGCAAGTAGCATATTACAAAGGAACCATCGACGGATCCCCACATAATTTTACATTAGATGATCACCATGTTTTTATCACAGGAAAACCAATGTTAGTTTGTGGTAATACGGCAGACATGGTCTCTACCACTCACTACAAAGACCATTTTCAAATCATTGGTGATAAATCAAAACATTTTGGACTTTTCGATTGTGGCCCAACTCCCTTGATTAGGGCTTCGGATGCTGGACTAGTAAGTGCCTGTTGTTGATATAGGCGATTCGATAAAAACAATATGGAAAAAAATTTCTAATATTTGTTAGGTAATTATTTTAAACCTATTATTTGGATTATTTATTTTCTATTTAACCCAAAATCATAAGGTCAAAAAAGGAATTCACTCCCTCATAAACATTATTATCAAAATTCTTATCGTTTTACCCAGGGAACCAACCCCCTACTTTTGCATTATGTTTACGAATATTGCATTTCGCTTGTTTTTTTATAGTTTTTTTTAAAACACGCAATATTCATAAATCCGAATTTTCGTATTTACTATTTTTTCTAACCATTTAACTTCGTATATGCTATGAAACCGATCCTCCTATTCACCTTCCTTCTTTGTCTGTTTGGCTGCAAAAAAAAGGACTCTTCTGATACTGAGAACACTCTCTTAGCTCTGTTCCTTCTGGCTCCCACTGATATCGTCTTCGAATTGGGATATCCTGGCTCGCAAAACCAGCTGAAGAATTCGGAACTTTCAGGGAAAACCTCAGGAATTACAGTGAAAGTGGGTGGGATTACAGCCACGGGTGTTTCCTCACCAGCTTCCGACACCATCCAATTCACGATGCCAACAATCCCAGGCATAACGGAAAATGCAGCCGTTGATTTTGTAGTCGAAAAAGATGGAGCCAGTGTTTATTCTACAAAGGTTCGTTACAGGCCAATACTCAGTTGGGCGATCAACCAACCGATAGGAACCTCTCGTCCGATTGATGCCAGAGACAATAAAAGTTTTTTCCAAATTACGGCAACCACAGCAACGCATGTTTTTAATACTTTAGGTCATGGAGCTTTTGACTTAGATTTATATTATTTTACAAGTTTGAACGGTACCCCCATTCCTTTTGCTGAAAAAAGAATGACGGGGGCAGAATTCAATCGCGTTGCACTGAATGCAGGAACTGTTTACATTATGGCAAAACATATCAGTGGTTTCGGTGGTACTTATAATTTGCAAGTGGCCAATAGCGGAGTAGTGCCAACCTCTTCAGCTAAATTAACTTACTCCGGATGGACGTTTAATCTATGTTATGATACAATGGGGACTGGACCAGCCACAACAAACACCTGTGCTGTTCAAATGGCAGTATACAGTCCAACAAGAACCGGACGTTGCACTTATCCTGGAGACAGTGGCTTAACTACAAGAAATTATTATGCAGAAGGTGGATTTGCAAACCAAACCACCAACCAAACAGGTTGTCTCAATCCTGGAGGCGGTTCTTATAACGAAGCGGAGGCGATTTTTATTACAGAATAATTTTCCGACCCTCATCATAAAAGAAAATAATCGCAACTGTTTTTCCTACAAAGCAGTTGCGATCATCTCCTAAAAAAATCGTTTTTAATCAACAGAAACTTTTATTTTTTCCAAATACATCGAATCAATCAAAGATTGATATTTAGCAGTGACAACATGTCTTTTGATCGATAATTTTGCCGACAATTCATCCCCAACTTCAAATGCCTTTGGGAGAAGTCTTACTTCGACGACCTTTTCAAAACTTTTAAATCCATTTTCCGTACGAATCATATTCTTCACTTCCTGTTCCATTTTCTGCTGAACGGAACGATTTGTTGCCAGTTGTTCGTAAGTAGATCCGTAATCTTTGAATTTATCAAGTGCAGGTAAAATCAATGCACCTAAGTATTTTTGATCCTGACCGACAACCATCACATGGTCGATGTAAGGAGATTGGCAAAGTTTGTTTTCAATAGGTACAGGTTCAATGTTTTCGCCGTTAAGAAGAACAATTGTTTCTTTAGTTCTACCAACAATCTTAAGTGTATCATTGTACGTCATGATCCCAAGATCTCCTGTATTAAACCAACCATCATTTGACAATACTTTGGTGGTAATATCAGGTCTTTTGTAGTAACCTTTCATAATCTGAGGTCCACGTACATGCACTTCGCCTTTGATTCCTTTTTCAGGAGGATATAATACTTTACCAGTTTCTATATCTTTCAGCATAATTTCTGTTTCTGGAAACAAGGGTCCCACGCTGCCAACAACCAAATGTTTTGGTGTACGGAACGCAAGACCAGGAGAAGTTTCCGTCAATCCATACCCTTCAAATACGGGAATTCTGATCGTGTTGAAGAACTCATCAATGTGTAAAGGCAAAGCTCCCCCACCAGAAACAGTGCCTCTTAAGTTCCCACCTGTCACTTGTCTAATTTTTTTTAAAACTAGAGTATCAAGGATCAAGTAGGGAACCAGAAATATGATGAATGTAAACAGAGAGAAAATAAAAAGTAAAACAGACTGCAAAAAATTCCGACCATTCAGATCCAACTGGTTCCCTTTAAAAAAATGGAGTGATCTTTGTATGCGAAGAGCAGAGTGATAGGCAGCCTTAAATAATATTTTTTTAAGGAAAGAACCTGTTTGTATCTTTGTTTGCATTGCTTGATAAATACTTTCCCAAAGCCTCGGTGCGGAGGCCATAAAAGTAGGTTTTACGATGGATAGATCTTCACGAATGTTTCGAACGTTCGTATAGTATTGTGAGGCGCCCATAGCAATGGTTCCCATCTGAAAAACTCTTTCGAAACTATGCCAAACAGGTAGAATAGAAAGAAATCGATCTTTCGGACCAATTGAAATTGGAATATTCCGCAACTGCGAAATCATATTTGTATGAGTTAACATCACACCTTTTGGTTCCCCCGTGGTTCCCGATGTATAAATGATGGTAAATAAATCCTCCGGTTTGATTGCGGCAACTCGTTCCTCTACCCGCCTATCACCTAACTCCCGCAACTTTTTCCCTTTTGCGATCAGATCACTCATTTTTATGGTATTAGAAATCGTTTGGACATTCGAATGAGTTTGTATTCTTTTGTCTAAATTATCTTTTGTGTTTTTTAAAATAGATTCCTCATCCATAAGAATCACATAGGTTATGTTTGGTAAATCATTCCGATTTTTCTCAATTTTTCGCAATGTAGTTTCATTTTCTACGAACACCATTTTGGCATCAGAATGTGGAATAATATATTGAATATCACCATCAGTTACGTCTGTTCCGCGTGGCACATCTGCAGCTCCACTGAGAATAATCCCATAATTGGCGATGATCCATTCTTTCCGATTATCAGAAAGAACGGCTACATGTTCACGAGCATTTAACCCAAGTTCGATTAATCCAGTAGCTAGAGCGAGGCCAACTTCATATAATTCACTGAAATTAATCGTAACAAATTGTTTAAGATTGTTCCTTGTTCCAAAGGCTGGTTTATCACCATACTTCTTGGCACTCTCATAAAACAATTCTGCGAGGTTTTTCGCCGTAACTTTTGAACTCATATCTCTTTCTCTCCGAAACAAATACAATATCAGATTTAAAAAATCAGTCTTGAACGGAACGGCTATCGAGAGAAGAAAATGGCAGAAAAAGGTTCTTTCTTTTTTGTAAAATCGGAAGGACCAACCCCAAAGGATCTACGAAAAATACGGGTAAAGTGAGATTGATCGGCAAACCCTCCTTCATGAGCCGCATCCAATAAATGAGGATGATTCGCCAAATAATCCACAGCCTTCTTTGTTTTCAGCCAAAGTCGATAAACAGAAAAAGGAACACCGGTTTCCGCTCGAAATAAATGACGAAACCGTTCCGCAGACAAAGATGCTTCCAAAGCTAAACGTTGGAGTGAAAAATTTTCGATTTCTACATTTTGAATGCTCTTTTGAATGCGAACATCCATGATACGGTTTGTTGGATAAACAAAATCTTTGTTAATGATTTCTAATAACAAAGAACGAACGTTTGTATTTGATAGGTTCAAAATTTCCTGGATTCGATGTTTTATCGTTTCGGTAAACAAATCCCCAACTTCAAATGCAGAGTGATTTGCAGTCAAACTCCGATCACGAAAAAGATGATATCCTGTGGTTAAAGGGTCCAAATAAAGCAATGTGAGATTTCCTTCGGCAGATCGCATTTCATGACTCACACCAGAAGGAATACAAACCGCGTGATATTTTTTCCAATCACCACCAAACGTACGTAATTCTACATATCCAGAATCAGGCAAACTGATCTGAATATAAAAATGGCTGTGCCTCTGAGTTGAGAAACCGTCTCCACGATAAGTAGCAAAATCATCCCAGATCAAAAATTGTTTCATCGTTTTAAATTAAAGAACCAAATCCAATCAAGTTGTCTCAAATTTTCGATACAGAATAAAACTACGAATCCCAAAATAAATAAAAAAGAAAGAAACAAAAATCATCATGACTTCTGCGACGTACCCATTGGAACCAGAAATCCAAGTGCAAAAAATTGCAACACCAGGAAAAAAAGAAATCATTCCATTAAACCACTGTTTAGTGGAAAAATAAATCGAAGACAAAACAAACATAACAATCGCTATAGCTCCCCATTTCCACCAAGTAGCCACTTCTAGGTGTGAGAGTAAGTCACGAAAATCTTCTAGTCTATCCAAACGAAATAAAATTTGATCCATAATGTAATTCTCATACAAATCACAGGGAACAATGATTATACTAATAACAAAACCCAACCAAGTGAACGGATTTATTTTTTTAATTTCAGAGAATACAAGAAAAAACATGAAACCGGCATATAAAAAAGGAAAAAAGATATCGAGCTTTTGACCTACCCTCATTTCAGAGCGAAGTTTTTTTGTTACTTCTTCGTTTCCCGTTAAAAATTTTAAATCTTCTGTTGATTGCGCAAATTCGAAAGCAATGACTGGAGTTCTAAATCCTTCACTCAATGCCGCTTGACTTGGATACATAAAAAGTCCAATGAGAGAAACAAACAATGTGGAAATACCAAAAACGGCTACAACTTTCCTAGAACGCAACAATTGCATAACATTCCTCTTAAAACAAAATTTTTATACGCATCTTCATAATTCTCACAACCAAATCAGATTCATACAATACAATGTTATCATATTATGGAATTGCATTTTATTAACTTGTGCGTTCCCAATTTTGTTTTTATTTTGAAATTTGATAAATACCGGGTCGGGCTCCTCCGGGGTGCGCTAACGCTCCCGTCCGCCCTATGGCGGACCAAGCCCTACCGATCCCTAACGCGGGTTAATTTAAACTTTATTATTGAAACGCTTCTTCCAAAGACTTAAACACTTCTCGACTAACACCAACAGGCATAAAAAATCCGATCTTATCTACAGTTTTAGAAGAACCTCCGTAGATTTCAATCGCCACAGAAGTTTCCGCCGTCTCAGCAACTAGTATTTCTTGGAACTTTGGATACACTTTGGTCGGCGCTAAAAAATATGACAAAAAATTCTTAAATGGGAAAGAAGCACCCAGTCCATTCATCTTAGGCATATAAAAAGTTTTAAACTTACCTTCTATTTGTTTTTTTTGTTCTGGAGAAAGCCCTTCCAATCGACAACCTAAAACAGATCGTAATTTTTCAGGTTCTGTATCAGGGCTGTCCAAATAAATTGCCAAACTATCACAATCGGTAATTCCAACGGATTCCCAATCTTTCTGAAAATTCTCCCAACTGGCCCCTATGTTTTCATAAGCTCCCTTATGGGTTGTATAGTAAACTTCCGCTGGACCAAATGATTCGCGACTCACCGTCACTTGCTGAAACCCACCCATATAACCGTAAAATGCGATCCCAAGGACAATCAAGGTGACAATGGAGATACCAATATATTTTAATTTATTCATTTTTCCCCCTAAAATCAAAATCTCTTTAAGCTAAAACTATCTTGGAAAAAAACACGACTTGCTATTTAAATCAATGTAAAATTTCAGAAGTCATTCAAAAATGCAAACAATCAAATTAGGGAAAAACAGAAATTGATTTCAAAATCTGGATCATAAACAAAGTCAATTCGCAAACGCATTAGTAACTCCGAATATAAATTCATACATATTTTATTTCGCTGGTAATATTTTTCTTAATCCTCACATCCCCACATTCTGGTGCCCGTGCTTATCATAAAAAAACAATCGAATCGAACGATTTTTATTCGGTGCTTCTACTGATTTATCTAATCCAAGCTATACAATATTCTCAACAAACCATCGCTCCGTTCACAAAGAAGATCTTTTTTCGAGCACGGTACCCGAAAGAGCTAGAATTCAAAATTCAAAGGAAAAGCTAAAGAAATAAAACTCGCTTTTATTTCCCTTTCTGTTCCTGTTAGTCCCGAGGTATAAAGAATGAAATTTATTTTTTCCAATATCAAATGGATTATGCTCGGGTCCGGAATCATCACCTGTTCCATGTTACTTTCTGCGTTACATCCAAGTTTAGGACTTATGTTAACCTTTGGAGATACGTTAAACGGCGATTTAGCCAATATCATCGTTCGTAATTGGGCTGCCTTGATCACTATTGTGGGTGGGATGCTCATTTATGGAGCTTATAACGAACCAAATCGTAACTTAGTTCTCGTTGTGGCTTCGTTGAGTAAAAGTATTTTTGTTCTACTCAATCTGATTTATGGATCATCTTTTTTAATGAAGTCGGGAATTGCTCTTGTTTTCGATTCCATACTTGTAATCATTTTTGTTTCTTATCTTTTCTTACAAAAATCCAAAAAATAAAAAAGATCCTAGCTTCGGTTTTATTTTAACTGTCAAAATAGTAAATTCAGATTGTGCTTTTTCGTTCTACTTTCGATCCATTGCCTTTTCCAAAAACTGGTTCAAGGGATATAGGTTTTGAAAGGTTTTTACAGTTTCGCTCGCAAAGTGATTTGAAGTTAAGTCTGAATTTTTTATTTTTTTGGCTACGGCAAATCCTTTGTATTTCAAAAATTCAATCATGGGATGTTCCTTATCAAATCCCTTGGGAGCTGTTTTTAATTTCTCTGCATAGAATTCCGTTCCAAAATCTTGGATGAACTTACGGTCCTCAAATATTGTTTTTAAAGTTTTCGAATCCGCTATGATTCTTTCTCTGATTTTAAATAATGATTTCGGGTCGGGCATATAACACCCACCACCGATTAGGGATTCACTTGGTTCGATGTGAAGATAATAACCCGTTCCTTCAATTTTCCGATTCCCACCTCTCATAAAAATTCCGAAGTGAGTTTTGTAAGGGCTTTTATCTTTAGAAAAACGAACATCTTTATAAATCCTAAAAATACAAGACTTGGGATCAACACCCTTTAAACTTTTATCAAACTTCTCTATCTCTGATAAAAAATAACCAGTGAGTAAAACTAATTCACTCTGGATTTCAGTAAACCGATCTTTGTTTTCAATAAACCAGGTTCGATTGTTATTTAATTTTAATTCAGATAAATAATTAAGGATGGTTTTACTTATTTTCATAACGGATAAATTCCAGTTTCACCATTTTGTGATTCACAGTAGAATTCGTAAAATATTTCCTTTTTTGCTTTCCGAATTGATTCTTAACGGTTCTGTTTGTTAGAGACCCAATTTTAGGAAAATACTTTGGAAAAGATTAGTTTCCCTTTATCAAAAAAATCGTATTTTTCGGTTTATGATTCTATTTTTCTTCCACGGCTGCACGGAAGAAAATTGTTTTATACTTATCTCACGGATCGCTTGAAACATTACAAACAAGCGGACACACATTCATAGGAGAATTAAATGTCGGAACCAAATTCATTTTTCAAACGTAGCTTAAAGTCGGTCTTCAGTATTTTTTTAACTCAAACTAAAATTTCAAAAATAGAACGGCTAACGAATACATTCGTCCTTATCGAAATGACGGGGAAAAAATTAAAAGAGTCAAAGTGGGTGCCCGGTGGCAAAGTACAAGTCGATGTTGGAAATCTAACCTACCGCACTTTCACTCCCATTAACGTTGATAAAGCGGAAGGCAAACTTTCTTTTTTATGTTACGAACATCACAATGGCCCTGCTTCCCATTGGTTAAGTACCTTAAAAGTTGGTGACACATGCGAAGTATTCGGCCCTCGTGAGTCATTGGATTTTTCGGACCTTGAGGGAGATGCCATCCTATTCGGCGATGAAACTTCTTTTGGTATCGCGAAGGTTTTGCAAAACAAAGTGGGGAAAAAATCTCACTTATTCTTCGAGCTGACTTCGGTAGAAACAAACAAAGAGGCTCTCGAAAAATTAGGAGTTACTGGGCAGAGAATGCTAGAACGATCCGCCGATGGATCACATCTCCAAAAACTTTCACAAGAAATTGTGGACCGCATCTCGCAGATTCCCGACACAAAAGTTTTTTTAACCGGTCGAGCAAGTTCCATCCAACAAGTCAGAAACTATTTAAAAAACTCCGGCATACCAACTAACAAACTAAAGGTTCGTGCCTACTGGGCAGATGGAAAGATCGGCCTGGACTAGTGGGAATTTTTAGGGCGTTCCCAATGGGTTCGTGTCACTGGATTTGATCTAATAAGGGTCGGGCCACTCCGGGGTCCGCTAACGCTCCCGTCCCCAGCCATCTAACGATGGCAGGTGACCAAGCCCTTCGTCTCCCTAACGCGGGAAAATTCAAGAAACCACTCCATTCGCCGATCCTTTCACAGGGAACTCAGTGAAATAAAATAGACTCGCATTCCACACAACACACCTCTTATCATGACGGATAGATTCCGAACTTTTTCAAAAAACCAAATCTTTATTTTTCAATTTGATTTCGGAATAATAGCTCTAAATTTTTGATATGGTTTAATACATGAAACTTTCATTAGTTGATGAAATCTTAATTGCAAGGGAGATGAAAAACGAAAAAACAGTCGCTTTTGTTCGATTTGCCCTATTTTCACTCACTTCAATTTTAGATAGTTTATCCTATTTTGGATGGATCCATTACACAATCGTTCCCACTAGTCTCATCACTGTTGGATTGGATATTTTATTTCTAATCTTTGCCACCCTTGTTTTGGTTTTTCTATTTTATTTACCTTACAAACCGTATTTAAAATTTTTCACGATTACCTTAGACTATTTTATCATTGGGCTTATGATTTTTCTTGACCCAACGATTCTAAAAGGAAACGGCCTCATCTATTTTATCGCAATGACAAGTGCCATGTTTGTTTTCCAGTTCAATCTTCTGAGACATTCGAAAGCAGGAACGATCTACGGTGCTATTTTGGCATTTGTATACTTCCTTGTGGTCTCCATTGGATTAGAAGATGGTTACCCATTTGATTTGATTCCCATGATGTTTGGATTGGCAATGATGTTGGGAATGGGATATCTAACTACGGTTTCCAATATCGAAATGGTGAAAGAAGCCAATGCAAAACAAATGATGGAAAGGTATCTTCCATCACAGTTAGTCAGTGAGTTTTATAAAAACAAGGCACAACTAGAACCTGGTGGCGAAAACAAAGAAGTAACCATTCTTTTCTCAGATATCAGATCTTTTACAAAATTTTCAGAACAAAGATCTGCCGAAGAAGTGGTTCAATTCTTAAATCATTATTTATCTCGCATGACAGAGGTCATATTTAAATTCAATGGCACCATTGATAAATTTATCGGTGATGCGATCATGACCCTATTTGGTGCTCCATTCAAACGAGATGATGATGCTCTCCGCGCCGTCAAATCCGCTGTCGCTATGATTCGTGAAATCGAAATACTAAACGAAACGATGCCAAATCCAGAAGACAAATTACAAGTGGGAATTGGGATTCATACAGGCGAAGCCATTGTTGGAAACATTGGTTCCGACCGAAGGTTAGATTATACAGTCATTGGTGACAACGTAAACTTAGCTTCTCGAATTGAAGGATTAACCAAACATTACCATTGTCCTATTTTAATTTCGGAAGCCACTTACAAACAAGTAGTCGGCAAATATTCATCAGATGATGGGTTCGAAATTCGTGAAATTGATCAAGTCATTGTCAAAGGAAAATCAAAACCAATCACAGTATACGAAGTGGTTTGTTTAACAGTTTAAAAAAGGGATTCAACTTCGAATGTTTCCAAAAGTTTTTTCAATTTGATTCATTGGAATGTGCACTGAAAATTGAATTAAGTTAAAAAAATGAATGATCTATTTTAACTTAACTTTTTTGATCGACCTAGAGTGCACCTATCACCAAAGTAGACCGATTGGATCACTACACTGGCTCTAGTTTTTTAAAATATCCATTACGAAGGAATTCCATATGAATGTATCTGAAAACAAAAAGATTGTTATCGATTTTTTTAAACACTTGAATGAACGAAATATGAAAGATGCATTCGAATTATTCGATGAAGACTTACATTGGTGGATTGTAGGAAACATACCCGTTTCCGGTGATTACGACTTTAAAAAGATTACATTTGGATTTAAAATGATCTTCAGAGCGTTTGAGAACTTCCAGTTCACTTTGAAAGAGATGACGGGAGAAGAGGAGCGAGTGAGCCTTATCGCCGAATCTCATGCAATTAGAAAATCTACCGGGAAACATTATAACAACCAGTATCATTTTCTATTTACCCTGCACCAAGGTAAGATACAGAAGGTAAAAGAATTTTTTGATACAGTTCATGCTTTGTGGGTAGAAAGTCCAGAAAGCGAAGAGATTTCTTGAAAGAAGTTATAAATTGCTTCAAGTATCCATCTGGATGGGATTGATCAAATCAAATAGCTACATTTTTAGTTTATAATATTCAGAAGTATACTCATAATGATTTCCAAATAAGTTATCTAACTTTCCCGAATTATCTCTATTCGTATAGATGATGTCTTCAATCTCACGTCTTCGACTTTCTAAGTCTGGATCGATATCTTTTCTATGAGTGATCATGGCTTTTACAATTTTCTTTTCTAAAATGTCCACTTTCTTAAAGGCATATTCGGTACTATTTAATTTGTTTTTGCGTTTGATAAACCAGCGAACTGCATCAGGGTATTTTGCCACTTGCTTTCGGTATTCCTCCTCAGACTGGCGAGCTCCGCACTTTTGACTCCGCTTCCGTCAGAAACGCATTCTGGTTTGGGTTTCCGATCCAAGATCGAAATTGGATTCAGAAATATATCCGAACATAAAAAAAGCCTCACATCAATTGACGTAAGGCTTTTCCCAACAAATGTATACGACATG